>DATAAV010000232.1:0-6867 GCA_036259935.1 Geodermatophilus sp.
GCGAGGCCCTGACAGTGGCGGCCAGCGACAAGGCCGACGCGGCGGCGTCGTTCAGCAACTACGGCAAGTGCGTCGACCTCTTTGCGCCGGGCGTCGGCATCACCAGCGCCTGGCACACCGCGACCTCGGCCACGAACACCATCAGCGGGACGTCGATGGCCACCCCGCACGTGGCCGGCGTCGCCGCCCTGTTCCTGCAGGGAAACAAAACGGCCGGACCGGCCGCTGTGGCCGACGCGATCAAGAGAGCCACGACGAAGGACGTCGTCAGCGGGACGCAGACGGACGACAACCACCTGCTGTTCACGAACTACTGACCTGCTCGGCCGGGCCGTCCGCGGAGGGCGGCCCGGCCCGGGTGTCAGCGGTCGAGCAGCTCGGCCAGCACGTCGGCGGCGCGCTCCACCCCGGCGCGGTCGACGCCGAGGTGGGTGACCAGCCGGATCCGCCGCGGGTTGACCTGACTGACCAGCACCCCGCGGGCCTTCGCGGCCTCGGCGACCACCGGCGCGGGCACGTCGTCCAGCACCACCATGTTGGTCTCGACCGATGCCGGGTCGACGCCGAGCCGCTTGGCCAGCAGCCGGGCGTGCTCGTGGTCCTCGGCCAGCCGGGCCACGTTGTGCTCGAGGGCGTACAGCCCGGCCGCGGCCAGCACGCCGGCCTGGCGCATGCCGCCGCCGAGCCGCTTGCGCCACAGCCGGGCAGCGGCGATCCGCTCCGCCGAGCCGACCAGCACCGAGCCCACCGGCGCACCCAGCCCCTTGGACAGGCACACCGAGGCAGTGTCGGCCAGCCGCCCGTAGGTGGCGAGGTCCACGCCTGAGGCGACCGAGGCGTTGAAGATCCGCGCCCCGTCGAGGTGCACCCCCACGCCGCCGCCGCGTGACCACTCCCACAGCCGCTGCAGCTGCGCCAGCGGCTGCACCAGCCCGCCGCCGCGGTTGTGCGTGTTCTCGACGGCGACCGCGGCGGTCGCGGTCAGGTGCCAGTCGCCCCGCGGGCGCGCCTGCTCGATCAGCTGGTCGGCGTCCAGCCGCCCGCCGCGGGACACGACCGTGCGCGTGGAGATGCCGAACACGGCCGCCGCGGCGCCCATCTCGTAGGTGACCACGTGCGCGTCGGCGTCGCAGAGCACCTCCTGCCCCGGCTCGCAGAGCAGGCGCATGCCGATCTGGTTGCCCATGGTCCCCGAGGGGACGAACAGCGCCGCCTCGTGGCCGAACAGGCCGGCGACCCGCTCCTCCAGGGCCCGGATGGTGGGGTCCTCGCCGTAGACGTCGTCGCCGACCTCGGCCTCCGCCATCGCCCGGCGCATGCCGGGCGACGGGCGGGTGACCGTGTCGGAACGGAGATCGATGAGCTGCTCAGCCACGCAGCATCTCGGCGACGAGGAACGCCAGCTCCAGCGACTGACCGGTGTTCAGCCGGGGGTCGCAGGCGGTCTCGTAGCGGCTGTTGAGGTCCTCGTCGCTGATCTCCATGGCGCCGCCGAGGCACTCGGTGACGTCCTCGCCGGTCAGCTCGACGTGGATGCCGCCCGGCCAGGTGCCCAGCGCCCGGTGCACGTCGAAGAAGCCGAGCACCTCGTCGACGATCCGGTCGAAGTGGCGGGTCTTGTAGCCGGTGGAGGACTCGTGGGTGTTGCCGTGCATCGGGTCGCACTGCCACACGACCTGGTGCCCGCTGGCGGTGACCTTCTCCACGATCCCGGGCAGGACGTCGCGGATCTTCCCGTTGCCCATCCGGCTGATCAGCGTGAGCCGGCCGGGGATGCCCTCGGGGTCGAGCCGCTCGACGAGCTCCGTGGCCTGCTCGGGCGTCGTCGTCGGGCCGATCTTGACCCCGATCGGGTTGGCGATCCGCGACATGAACTCGACGTGCGCGCCGTCGATCTGCCGGGTGCGCTCCCCGATCCACACGAAGTGCGCCGAGGCGGCGTACGCGCGGCCCTCGTGCACGCGCAGCAGCGCGCGCTCGTAGTCGAGGATCAGTGCCTCGTGGCTGTTGTAGAAGTCCACCTGGTGCAGGTTGGAGTCGTCGACGCCGCAGGCACGCATGAACGCCAGCGCCCGGTCGATCTCGCGGGCGATGACCTCGTAGCGGACACCGGCCGGGGAGTTGGCGACGAAGTCCTTGTTCCAGTCGTGCACCGCGTGCAGGTCGGCCAGCCCGCCCCGGGAGTAGGCCCGGATCATGTTCATCGCCGCCGCGGAGTTCGCGTACGCCCGCACCAGCCGGTTGGGGTCGGGGATCCGCTTCTCCAGCACCGGCTCGAGGGAGTTGACCATGTCCCCGCGGTAGGACGGCAGGCCGAGTGCGTCGATGTCCGACGAGCGGGGCTTGGCGTACTGCCCGGCCACCCGGCCGACCTTCACCACCGGCACGCTCGCGCCGTAGGTGAGGACGACGGCCATCTGCAGCAGGGTGCGCGTGGTGCTCTGCAGGTGCGGCTCGGTGTTGAGGTCGAAGGTCTCCGCGCAGTCCCCGCCCTGCAGGAGGAACGCCTTGCCCTGCGCGACCTCGGCCAGCTTCAGGCGCAGCGCGTCCACCTCGCTGGGCGCCACGATCGGCGGCACCGTGGACAGGGTGTCCAGGACAGCGTCGAGGGCGGCGCGGTCCGGCCACTTCGGCTGCTGGGCAGCAGGCAGGTCGCGCCACCGGTCCAGGCCGGGCACCAGCTCAGCGGGTTCGGGGAGGCTCACCCCTCCGAGGGTACGGGGGCCGCGGCGGTCAGCCGAAGAACACCTCGACCTCGGAGTACCGCTCCACCGGAACCAGCTTCAGCCGGGCGGTCGCTGCCGAGAGCGGCACGCGGACGATGTCGGTGCCCCGCAGGGCCACCATCACGCCGGACTGGCCGTCGTGCACCGCGTCCACCGCGGCCAGCCCGAAGCGGGTGGCCAGCACGCGGTCGAACGGGGTGGGCGTGCCACCGCGCTGCACGTGCCCCAGCACGACCGCCCGCGCCTCCCGCCCCGTGCGGTCCTCGATCAGCGTCGCCAGCTGCGCCCCGATCCCGCCCAGGCGTACGTGCCCGAAGGCGTCCTTCTCCGTGCTGGAGGTGATCAGACCACCGTCCTTGGGGGTGGCGCCCTCGGAGACGACGACGATCGGCGAGTACCCGGAGTCGAAGCGGTGCTGGCAGTGCGCCACGACGGCATCGACGTCGAACGGCCGCTCCGGGATCAGGACGACGGTGGCGCCGCCGGCCATGCCCGCGTGCAGCGCGATCCAGCCGGCGTGCCGGCCCATCACCTCGACCACGAGCGTGCGGTGGTGGCTGTCGCCGGTGGTGTGCAGCCGGTCGATCGCCTCCGTCGCCACCCCCACGGCGGTGTCGAAGCCGAAGGTGTAGTCGGTCGCGTCCAGGTCGTTGTCGATGGTCTTGGGCACCCCCACGACCTTCACGCCGGCCTCGGAGAGCTTCGTGGCCACGCCGAGGGTGTCCTCCCCGCCGATCGGCACCAGCGCCTCGATGCCCAGCCGCTCCAGGTTGGCCAGCACCCGGTCGGCGCCGCCCTCCATCGCGTAGGGGTTGGTGCGCGAGGTGCCGAGGACCGTGCCGCCGCGCGGCAGGATCCCGCGGACGGCGGCGAGGTCCATCGGCACCGTGTCGGCCTCGAGAACCCCGCGCCAGCCGTCCCGGAACCCGACGATCTCGTCGCCGTGCTCGCGGATCCCCTTGCGGACCACCGCCCGGATGACCGCGTTAAGGCCGGGGCAGTCGCCCCCGCCGGTCAGGATGCCGATGCGCATGTACGTCCTCCGGGAAGGGTTCTCGCTGATCAGCCGTTGGTCGGCGCAATGATGCCGCAGCAGCGCCAATTTTCCGCATGACCGGCCTGATCGCCGTCACCGGCGTTACCGGCGGGCTCGGTGGACGGGTGGCCGCCGGCCTGTCGGCCGCGGGCGTCCCGCTGCGCCTGGTGGTGCGCGACGCCGGCCGCGCACCCCGTCTCGCGGGCGCCCAGATCGCGGAGAACCCGGGCGGCTACGCCGACTCCGCCGGGGTGACCGCCGCGCTCGAGGGCGTGCACACGCTCTACTTCGTCTCTGCCGCCGAGGCCGAGGACCGGCTGCGGCAGCACCTGACCGTCGTCGAGGCCGCAGTCGCCGCGGGCGTGCGGCGGATCGTCTACACCTCCTTCCTCGGCGCGGCCCCGGGCGCGGTCTTCACCCTGGCGCGGGAGCACGCGGCCACCGAGGCCGCCATCGCGGCCGGCGGGCTGCGCAGCACGTTCCTGCGGCACTCGATGTACGCGCACTTCGTCCCGCTGTTCGCCACGGTGGAGGACGACCGCGCGGTGATCGCCGCACCGGCGGGCGACGGCCGGGCCGGCTTCGTCTCCCGGGACGACGCGGCCGACGTCGGCACCGCCGTCCTGCTCGACGACTCCCCCGATCTGGACGGGCAGGCCCTCGACGTGACCGGGCCCGAGGCCCTGTCGCTGGCCGAGGCGGCCGCCGTCCTCGGGGAGGTCACCGGCCGGCCGGTGGAGTACCGGCCCCAGACCGTGGAGGAGGCCTGGGCCACCCGCCGGCCCTCCGGGCACCCCGACTGGGAGATCGAGGGCTGGGTGACCAGCTACCTGGCGATCGCCGCCGGGGAGATGGCCACGGTCAGCGACGTCGTCCCGCGGCTGACCGGGCACCCGGCCCGCACGGTCGCCGAGCACCTACGGGCCCATCCGGAGGACTGGGCGGGCCTGGCCCGCTGACGCCGGCGGGCGCCCGGCGTTCCATATTCCGCGTGCCGTCCGGGCCCGCCGGATGCCACCCTCGGAACGTTCCACGGGGCCTCGTCGCGGAGGAAGACGACCATGACCGTGCCGGCCGCACCGCTCACCGACCCCGCCGTTCTCGCCGATCCGCACCCGGCTCTGGCCGCGCTGCGGGAGAGCGGCCCGGTGCACCGGCTCGACATGCGCATGGGCCTGCCGGTCTGGGTGGTCACCCGGTACGCCGACGTCCTCGCCGCGCTGTCGGACCCGCGGTTGAGCAACGACCCCGCCCGCGCCCCCGGCATGCGCCCGTTCCTGCGCGGGGACTTCCT
Organism: Geodermatophilus sp.; assembly: GCA_036259935.1. Taxonomy (GTDB): domain Bacteria; phylum Actinomycetota; class Actinomycetes; order Mycobacteriales; family Geodermatophilaceae; genus Geodermatophilus. The sequence goes on from DATAAV010000232.1 coordinate 5,057, forward strand.
CAGCCGCAGCATGCTCGGCGTCGACCCACCGGAGCACACCCGGCTGCGCCGGCTGGTGTCCACGGTCTTCACCGCCCGCCGGGTGGAGGCGCTGCGACCCCGGGTGCAGGAGATCACCGACGCGTTGCTCGACCGGATCACCCCCCGCGGCTCCGCCGACCTCATCGGCGAGTTCGCGCTGCCGCTGCCGATCACCGTGATCGGCGAGCTGCTCGGCGTCCCGGAGGCCGACCGGGACCGCTTCCGGGCCTGGACCGACGACATCCTGGACCGGCCCTTCGACGTCCGCAGCGACCTGGCGCGGGTGGCCGTCGCCCGCGAGCAGATGCACGGCTACCTGGCCGACCTGGTCGCCACCAAGCGGAGTGACCCGGCGGACGACCTGCTCACCGACCTGGTCCAGGCGACCGACGAGGGCGAGCGGCTGGACGCCCACGAGCTCCTGTCGATGACCTTCCTGCTCCTGATCGCCGGTTACGTGACCACGGTCGGGCTCATCGGCAACGGCACGCTCGCGCTCCTGCGGCAGCCCGACCAGCTCGACCGGCTGCGCGCCGAGCCCGGGCTGGTCCCCCGCGCGGTCGAGGAACTGCTCCGCTTCGACGGCCCGGTGAACCCGGGGCTGACCCGCTTCGCCACCGAGGACCTGGAGATCGCCGGGGTGCGGATCCCGCGCGGGGACGTGGTGCTGCTGGCCACCGCGGCGGCCGACCGCGACCCCGACCGCTTCCCCGACCCCGACCGGCTCGACGTCGGCTCGGCCGAACCGGGGCATCTGGCGTTCGGGCACGGCATCCACTACTGCCTGGGCGCGCCGCTGGCCCGGCTGGAGGGGCAGGTGGCGTTCACCGCCCTGCTCGCCCGGCTGCCCGACCTGGCCCTCGCCGTCGAGGTGGACGAACTGCGGTGGATCGGCGGCGGGGTGCTGCGCAGCCTGCGCGAGCTGCCGGTCACGTTCACCCCGACGCCGGCGCCGGCGGGCTGAGCGAGCGGCTCAGCGGCGGGCGGCCTCCATCACCCGCCAGCGGGCCAGGTTGTAGCGGGCGTCGACCAGCGCGTCGTGGGCCCCGTTCGGCTTCGGTGGGAGCGGCGGCCGGCCGACGTCGTCCCAGCGCTGCCGCAGCTCGCGGGTGAACCGCGGGATCGGCCGCGGCAGCGCGGGCATCGCCCCCCACAGCTGGCACAGCGCGACGTGGTCGTAGGCGCCGAACCAGGCCCACAGCTCGATGTCCTCGCCCGGACCGGTGAGGAAGGCCAGCAGGTCCTCGCGGATGCGCTGCCGGCTGCGCCAGGCCGGGTCGGCCGGCGGCGGCAGCTGGTCGAGCACGTTGCGGCGCACCCACGGGATCGCCTTGCGCTCGTCGAACTCGGTGCTGACGGCGTAGAACTCCCGTCCGGTCTCGTCGACGACGCCGATCGACACCAGGTCGATAGTGGTGCCGTCCTCGATGAACTCGGTGTCGTAGAAGAACCGCCGCACGCCCTCCACGGTAGGTGGGCGGTGTCCCGCCACCCCACTCCGCTACTCGCTCGGGCCGGGTCGTCGCGTTAGGTTCGCCCCATGCCGGTGCTGGCGATCGACGCGGGGACGACCGGGGTGACCGCACTGGTCGTGGGCGAGGACGGCGACGTCCTCTCCCGCGGCTACCGGGAGTTCGCGCAGCTGTTCCCCCGGCCCGGATGGGTCGAGCACGAGCCCGAGGACATCTGGACGGCGACCCTGGCCGCCTGCCGCCAGGCGCTGGCCGGCACCGACGCGCAGCCGACCTGCGTGGGCGTCACCGACCAGCGGGAGACCGCGGTGGTGTGGG
>DATAAV010000233.1:0-9625 GCA_036259935.1 Geodermatophilus sp.
CCGCCGGCTGATCGGCCCCTGCAGGGGCCGGCCGCGAGCCCGCGAGTGGTGGAGAGCAGGGGTTCCTCTCTCAGCGCTTGAGCGCGTAGTCCTTCAGCAGGCCCCGGCTGATGATCGTCTTCTGGATCTCGCTGGTGCCCTCGCCGATGAGCAGGAACGGCGCCTCGCGCATGAGCCGCTCGATCTCGTACTCCTTGGAGTAGCCGTAGCCGCCGTGGATCCGGAAGGAGTCCTGGGTGACCTCGGCGGCGTACTCGCTGGCCAGCAGCTTGGCCATGCCGGCCTCGACGTCGTTGCGCGAGCCGGCGTCCTTCAGCCGGGCGGCGCGGACCATCATCGCGTGGGCGGCCTCGACCTTGGTCGCCATCTCGGCGAGCTTGAACGCGATCGCCTGGTGCTGGGCGATCGGCTTGCCGAAGGTCTCCCGCTGCTGGGCGTACTCGATGGCCAGCTCGAAGGCCCGGATCGCGATGCCGCAGCCGCGGGCGGCGACGTTCACCCGGCCCACCTCGACGCCGTCCATCATCTGGGCGAAGCCGCGGCCGGGGGTTCCGCCGAGGATGTCCTCGGCCTTGGCCTGGAAACCGTCGAACACCAGCTCGGTGGTGTCGACGCCCTTGTAGCCCATCTTGTCGATCTTGCCGGGGATGGTGAGCCCCGGGAGCACCTCGCCGAAGCCGGCGGGCTTCTCGATGAGGAAGGTCGTCAGGTTCTGGTGCGGCTTCTCGGCGCCCACGTCGGTGCGCACCAGGGCCGCGACGAGCGTGGAGCTGGCGCCGTTGGTCAGCCACATCTTCTGCCCGTCGATGACGTAGCCGCCGTCGGCCTGCTGCGTGGCCTTGGTGCGGACGCCCGCGACGTCGGACCCCAGCCCGGGCTCGGACATGGAGAAGGCACCCCGGACCTCGCCGGTGGCCATGCGGGGCAGCAGGCGCTCCTTCTGCTCGGCGGTGCCGTGCTGCAGAACCATGTAGGCGACGATGAAGTGGGTGTTGATCACGCCCGAGACGCTCATCCAGCCGCGCGCGATCTCCTCGACCACCAGCGCGTAGGTCAGCAGCGACTCGCCGAGGCCGCCGTACTCCTCGGGGATGGTGAGGCCGAAGATCCCGAGCTCCTTGAGCCCGTCGACGATCTCCTGCGGGTAGATGTCGCCGTGCTCGAGCTCCTGCGCGTTCGGGATGATCTCCTTGTCGACGAAGCTCCTGACCGTCGACAGGATCTCCTGCTGGATGTCGGTCAGGTCGGCGGTCTGCGCCAGGCGGGGCATCGGCTCACTCCTCGGGGACTCCGGCGTCCGGGTTACCGGTGAGTATGGGCCACCGCCCGAGGCCGCTCCGGGCCGCCCGGTTCGCGTCCCGCCGACCGCGGCTAGCGTCGCGGGATGAACCCGCGCCTGCGGGCGACGGTGCTCGCGCCGGTCGCCGCGTTCCTGCTGGTCGGCTGCGGCGGGCCGGCCGGCGACACCGGGCCGCGGAGCGAGCCGGCGCCTGCCCAGGCCGAGCAGTCCGCGGCGGCCGCCGCCGATCCGGCCGCGGCGGGCACGCCCGCCGAGGCGGCGCTGGCCGTGGCGCTGCGCGCCGCGGACCTCCCGCCGGGGTGGTCGGTCCAGGCCAACCCGGTGCCCGACGGCGACCTGTCCGACGATCCCAGCCTGGCCGGCATCTGCGGCGCCGCGTTCCCGTCCGAGGCCCGGCGGACGGCGAAGTTCCCGGTCGTCGGCCTGGACCCGGCCGGGAACGCGGCCGTGGTCTCCGAGGCGATCAGCTACGACTCCGCGCAGGCGGCCGCCGCGGCCCTGGCCGAACTGCGCGCCGCGTTCGCCTCCTGCCCGCCCGGGGAGCGCACGATCGTCGAGGCGCCGCCCGTCGACGGCCTGGCCGCCGACAACGTCGTGGCCGCGTACCGGCTGCCCGACGGCGCCACGCAGGAGGTGATCGCCCAGGCCCGCGGAGCGGTGTTGTCGGTGCTCATCGGCGAGGACGCCGAGGCCGCCGCCGGTGCCGCGCGGGCCGTCGCGGCGCGGCTGGCCGCGCTGCCGCCCGCGGCGATCGGGCTGTGAGCCGCCGAGACGGCGACGGCCGCCCGGGACATCCGGGGCGGCCGTCGTCGTCAGCGGGGAGAGCTCACTCCTCCGGCGGGGTGAACGACGACGTGCGGGACATGCCCGCGGCGCGGCCCTTGCCCGCGATGACCAGGGCCATCTTGCGGCTGGCCTCGTCGATCATCTCGTCGCCGAGCATGGCCGAGCCCTTCTTCCCGCCGGCCTCGGAGGTGTACCAGTCGTAGGCGTCGAGGATGAGCTCGGCGTGGTCGTAGTCCTCCTGGGAGGGCGCGTAGATCTCGTTGGCCGCGTCGATCTGGCCCGGGTGCAGCACCCACTTGCCGTCGAAGCCGAGGACGGCCGAGCGCTTGGCGACCTCGCGGAAGGCCTCGACGTCGCGCACCTGCAGGAACGGGCCGTCGATCGCCTGCACGCCGCGGGCGCGGGCGGCCATGAGGATCTGCATGAGGATGTAGTGGAACGGGTCGCCGGCGTAGTCCGGGTGCAGTGCCCCCACGACCAGCGACTTCATGTTGATGCTGGCCATGAAGTCGGCCGGGCCGAAGATGATCGTCTCGATCCGCGGGCTGGCGAAGGCGATGTCGTTGACGTTGATCAGGCCCTGGGCGGTCTCGATCTGCGCCTCGATGCCGATCCGGCCCACCTCGAGGCCGTTGCTCTTCTCGATCTGGGTGAGCAGGAAGTCCAGCGCCTTGACCTGATGGGCGTCGACGACCTTGGGCAGCATGATGCAGTCGAGGTTGGCGCCGGCGCCCTCCACGACCTCGATCACGTCGTGGTAGGTCCACTCGGTCGTCCAGTCGTTGACCCGGACGGTGCGGATCTTCTCGCCCCAGCCACCCTCGTTGAGCGCGGCGACGATGTTCTTGCGGGCGCCGGGCTTGGCCAGCGGCGCGCAGGCGTCCTCCAGGTCCAGGAACACCTGGTCGGCGTTCAGGCCCTTGGCCTTCTCCAGGAACCGGGGGTTGCTGCCGGGAACGGCCAGGTTGGAACGGCGGGATCGGAGCTCGGCCACGGTGCCTCCGCTATCGGTCGATCTTGTCGGTTACCGGAGGGTAGCCGCGCCGCCGGAGCCCTCGTTCCGTGGGCGTCAGGTGGCCGGCTCGACGATCGTCGACGGGCGGCTGGCCCGGACCACGAGCGCGACCCCGGCGACGACCGCGATCACCCCGGGCAGCGCCAGCAGCGGCGGGGCCTGCTGCAGCAGCACCAGCGCGAACAGCAGCGCTCCGGGCACCTCCAGCAGGACGGCGAGGCTGACCACCGTCGGCCCCACCGAGGAGAGCACCGAGTTCAGCAGCGTGTGCCCGAGCAGCTGCGCGCAGAAGGTGATCGCCGCGATCAGCCACCAGTCGCGGGCGCTGAACCCGACCAGCGGCACGTCGACGAGAAACGCGGCGACGGCGAGGGTGAGCGCGCAGACGGAGTAGCAGACCACCGCGTACGCCGAGGTGGACAGCCGCTCCCGGGCCCGTGCCCCGGCGAGCACGTACCCGCCGGCGAAGATCGCCCCGGCCAGCGCGAGCCCGTCACCGGCCAGCGCCCGCAGGCTGACGGCGACGTCGACGCCGGCGATCAGCGCCGCCCCCACGACCGCGAGCACCAGCCCCACCCACACCGCGGTCGGCAGCCGGACCCCGGTGACCCGGGCGGCCAGCGCCGTCCAGATCGGGGTCGTGGTGACCAGCGCCGTGGAGGCGGCGACCGTGGTCATCGACAGGCTCGGCAGCCAGGCGGCGAAGTGGGCGGCCAGGAACAGCCCGGCGAACGCCGCGGTGCCCAGGTCCCGCGGCCGCAGCCCGCTCAGCGTCGACCGCTCGCGGGTGCCCAGCACCGGGAGCAGGACGGCGGCGCCGGCGGCGTTGCGCCAGAAGGCCAGCGCCAGCATCGGCGCGGTGAGCAGCACGGTCAGCGGCGCGGACATCGAGATCCCGACGACGGCCACCGCCATGATCGCGACGTCCCGCCCGCCGGGCCGGTGCACCGCCCACGCGGAGTTCGAAGGGGTGCTCAGCTCGGCACCCGGATCCGGCCGCGGGCGATCGGCACCACGGCCCCGTGCGTGGTCGCGGCCACCGCCGCGCCCCCGGACGCGGTGACGGTGCACGTGAGCCACGACGGCCGGCCCAGCTTCTCGCCCTGGCGGACGACGTAGTACGACTCCCCCTCCCCCGGCAGCAGCCCGACGGCGACCAGCCACACCCCGGCGCCCAGCGCCGCGGAGCCGGTGGCCGGGTCCTCGCCCCAGCGCAGGTCGTGGGCGAACACCCGGGCGAACACGGTCGAGCTCTCGGCGTCCCACGAGAGCACCGAGACCCCCTCCCCGACACCGAGTGCGGTCAGCGCGTGGGGATCGGGGTCGGCCCGGTCGACCACCTCCGGCCGCACGGCCAGGTAGGTGAACGGCAGACCGCAGCCGGCCACGTGCGCCGGCAGCCCGACGACGTCGGCGCTGCTCAGCCCGAGGGCGGCGGCGACGGCCGCGGGATCGGGGCCGTCCTCCAGGGTCGGCCGGCCGCCGGTCAGCGTCGCGCCGCCGTCGTCCACGACCAGCTCGAGGACGCCGACGCCGCACTCCTGGCGCACGGGGCCGACATCCAGCCGGCCGGCGCGCACCAGCGTGTGCGCCGCCCCGACGCTCGGATGACCGGCGAAGGGCAGCTCGGCGAACGGGGTGAAGATCCGCACCCGGTAGTCGGCGCCGGGCTGGGTCGGCGCGCACAGGAAGGAGGTCTCCGAGAGGTGGAACTCGAAGGCGAGCGCCTGGCACTGCTCGGTGGTGAGGTCGTCGGCGTCGAACACCACGGCCAGCGGGTTGCCGGCGAACGCCCGCGGCGCGAAGACGTCCACCACCTCGTAGTCCAGTTCACGATCTCCGGGGGAGGACACGGCCCCGACGGTAACCTCACGGTTCGTGACCGAGCTCGCGAGGTCACGCATGGCCGCAGCACCGCCGGTCGCGGGGCCGACGAGCGTGAGCGAGGAGGATCCGTGACCACGGCGACGAGGGCGTACGTCTCCCGGCTGGCCGGGCTGACCGTCTTCGACCCGAACGGCGACCGGGTCGGAAAAGTCCGCGACGTCGTCGTGGCCCTGCGGGTGGGCACGGCCCCGCCGCGGGTGCTGGGCCTGGTCGTCGAGGTGGTGGCCCGGCGGCGGATCTTCGTGCCGATGGGCCGGGTGACCGCCGTCGATCCCGGCGCGGTCGTGCTCGGCTCGGGCACGCTCAACCTCAAACGCTTCGAGCAGCGGCCGGGCGAGACCCTCGTCCTCGGCGAGCTCCTCGACCGGCAGGTGCGGATCGTCGAGTCCGGCCGCAACGCCTACGTCGTCGACGCCGGGATGGAGCAGACCCGCACCGGCGACTGGGTGCTCTCCCGGATCGCCGTCCAGGAGCCGGGCCGGCTCGGGCGGCGGGGCCAGCTGCACCAGCTGGCCTGGGACGAGGTGACCGGGCTGGCCCTGCCGCAGTCCGGGCAGGGCGCCGAGACGCTGATCGCCACCTACCGCGAGCTCAACGCCGCCGACCTGGCCCACGCGCTGCAGGAGCTGCCGATCAAGCGCCGGCACGAGGTGGCCGAGGCGCTGGACGACGAGCGGCTGGCCGACGTGCTCGGCGAGCTGCCCGAGGCCGATCAGATCACGATCCTCGGCACGCTGGACGAGAAGCGGGCCGCCGACGTCCTCGAGGTGATGGACCCCGACGACGCCGCCGACCTGCTCGCCGAGCTGTCCAACGTCGACCGCAACCGGCTGCTGGAACTGATGGAGCCCGACGAGGCCGAGCCGGTGCGCCAGCTGCTGCAGTACTCCGAGGACACCGCCGGCGGGATCATGACCAGCGAGCCGGTGATCCTCAGCCCGGACGCCACGATCGCCGAGGCGCTGGCCCGGGTGCGTGACCCGGAGCTGACCCCGGCGCTGGCCAGCCAGGTGTACGTGTGCCGGCCGCCGTCGGCCACCCCCACCGGGCGCTACCTCGGCCTGGCGCACATCCAACGGCTGCTGCGCGAACCGCCGTCCAGCCTGGTCAGCGGGGTGCTCGACGACCTCGATCCGCTGCGGCCGGAGGCGCCGCTGGCCGAGGTGACCCGCTACTTCGCCACCTACAACCTCGTGGCCGCTCCGGTGGTCGACGCCCAGGGCCGGCTGGTGGGTGCGGTCAGCGTGGACGACGTGCTCGACCACCTGCTCCCCGACGACTGGCGCGAGCGGGCCCGCCGTGGCTGACACCCGCCGTCTCGACGTCCCCCGCGGCGCCCGGACGTTCGGCAGCTTCCTGCGGCTGAACCCCGACGCGGTCGGCCGCGTCGCCGAGGGCATCGCCCGGTTCCTCGGCACGGGGCGCTACCTGGCGGTCCAGACGATCCTCGTGATCGTCTGGATCGCGCTCAACGTGTTCGCCGTCCGGCTGCGCTGGGACCCCTACCCGTTCATCCTGCTCAACCTGGCCTTCTCCACCCAGGCGGCCTACGCCGCGCCGCTGATCCTGCTGGCCCAGAACCGGCAGGCCGACCGGGACCGGGTGCAGGCCGAGGAGGACCGCGCCCGTGCCGCGGTCACCCGGGCCGACACCGAGTACGTGGCCCGCGAACTGGCCGCGCTGCGGGTGGCGATCGGCGAACTGGCCACCCGCGACTTCATCCGCAGCGAACTCGGCCGGCTCGGCCTCGAGGAGCCAGACGCCGAGCGGCGGGAGAAGCCCCGGCGCCGCGACGTGGCCAGCTGAACCCGCCTCAACCGGCGAGGGCGTGCACCAGCGCCCCCGCCGCGCCGGCCAGCACCAGGACGACGATGAACGGCGCCCGCAGCGCCAGCGCGAGCGCCGCGACGGCGAGGCCCGCCAGCCGGCCGTCGAGCACCAGGTCGTTGCCGGAGGCGAGCGCCTGCACGGCGACGAGCGCGGCGAGCAGGGCGGCCGGCACGAAGTCGACGACCCGCGCCACCCACGGCTGCTCGACCCAGGCGGCCGGCACCGACAGCCCGGCCAGCTTGAGCAGGTAGCAGCCCAGCGACCCGGCGATCACCACCGCCCACAACGCCGTCGCGCTCATGTCGCCTCCTCCGCCCGGCGGGGCCGACCGGCCAGCGCCACCGCCACCGCCGCGGCGATCACCTGCACCCCCGGCGGGACGAACGGGGTCAGCGCCAGCGCCACGACCGCGCCGCCCACCGCCACCCGCCGCTGGGCGGCCGCCTCGGGCACCGCGCCGCGCAGCCGGGGCCACAGCAGCGCGAGGAACGCGGCCGGGACGACGGCGTCCAGCGCGGCCCGCGCGGTCTCCCCCAGCGCCGCCGCGCCCAGGGCGCCGACGACCGTGGTGGCGTTCCACAGCAGGAAGATCGTGGCGCCGCCGGTGAGGAAGGCCAGCCGCGCCAGCCCACGGTCGGGCGCGGCCAGCGCGAGCGCCGTCGTCTCGTCGATGACCCAGTGCGCCGTCCCCAGCCGGCGAGCGGCCCCGCGCGGCCGCAGCAGGGGCGCCAGCCGCACGCCGTAGACCGTGTTGCGGGTGCCCAGCAGCAGCGCGCTGCCGACCGCCGCCGCGCCGCTGCCGCCGGCGCCGAGGACGCCGACCAGGGCGAACTGCGAGGCGCCGGTGAACATCAGCAGGGAGAGGGTCATCGCCTGCCACAGGTCCAGCCCGGCGGCGTCGGCGGCGGCGCCGAATGCCACGCCGTAGAGGCCCACCGCGACCCCGAGTCCGACCGCGTCGCGCAGGGTGGCGGAGCGGGCGGCGGCGGACACGTGTACCAAGGCTAACGACCGTCCGCGTGCTCCCGGATGCGTACCGGATCACTCGTCCGCGCGGCGGCACCGCGTGTCACCGGCCGTACAGTGGCGGGAGACCCGTGTGCGCAGGTCGCCGCCGACGCCCGGCGGACCGGACCCGGGTGCCCCGTCGAAGGAGACAGACGCAACGATGTCCGACACGCTGACCGGCTCGCCGGCGCTCGACGCCGTCAACGCCGCTCTGACCACCGTCCAGGACCCGGAGATCAACCGCCCGCTGACCGACCTCGGCATGGTCAAGGACGTGCAGATCGGGGCGGACGGCGACCCCGGCGCCGTTCGCGTCGAGGTCTACCTGACCGTCTCCGGCTGCCCGATGCGCGAGACGATCACCAGCCGGGTCACCGAGGCCGTCTCCGCCGTCCCCGGGGTCACCTCGGTGCAGGTGGTCCTCGACGTGATGAGCGACGAGCAGCGCGCGCAGCTGCGCCGCACCGTCCGCGGCACCGACGCCGCCGACCCGGTCATCCCGTTCGCCCAGCCGGGCTCGCTCACCCGCGTCTACGCCGTCGCCTCGGGCAAGGGCGGGGTCGGCAAGTCCAGCGTCACGGTGAACCTGGCCGCCGCCCTGGCCAGGCGCGGGCTGTCGGTCGGTGTCGTGGACGCCGACATCTACGGCCACTCCGTGCCGCGCATGCTGGGCGTCGACGACAAGCCGACCCAGGTCGACAACATGATCATGCCGCCGCAGTCCTACGGCGTGAAGGTCATCTCGATCGGCATGTTCACCCCGGGCAACACCCCGGTGGTGTGGCGCGGGCCGATGCTGCACCGCGCGCTGCAGCAGTTCCTCGCCGACGTCTGGTGGGGCGACCTCGACGTCCTGCTCATGGACCTGCCCCCGGGCACCGGCGACGTCGCGATCTCGGTGGCCCAGCTGGTGCCGAACGCCGAGATCCTGGTCGTGACGACGCCGCAGCAGGCCGCCGCGGAGGTCGCCGAGCGGGCCGGCGCGATCGCCACGCAGACCCACCAGCAGGTGGTCGGCGTCGTGGAGAACATGTCGTGGCTGGAGCTGCCCGACGGTTCCCGCATGGAGGTCTTCGGCTCCGGCGGCGGGCAGGCGGTCTCCGACGCGCTGACCCGCACGCTCGGCGCCCGGGTGCCGCTGCTGGGCCAGATCCCGCTGGACACCCGGCTGCGCGAGGCCGGCGACGCCGGCGCCCCGATCGTGCTCGCCGAGCCGGAGTCGGCCGCCGCGCAGGCGCTCGAGAAGATCGCCGACGGGCTCGCCGTCCGCCAGCGTGGTCTGTCGGGCATGTCCCTGGGGCTCACGCCGGTCCGGCGCTGAAACGGTCGTCGGCGCCGGTTCGGGCCGATCGCATACGGTCGGCGGCGTGACCGAGCTGATCTCCGAGCGCATCGACATCGACGCACCGCCGGCCGTGGTGTTCGCGATCCTGGCCGACCCGCGCCAGCACTCGCGGATCGACGGCTCCGGGTCGGTCGGCTCGGTCGTGTCCGCCCCCGACCGGATCACGCGGAAGGGCCAGACCTTCACCGTGCGGATGCGGCTATTCGGCGTCCCCTACGTGATCCGCAACCGCGTCGTGGAGTTCGAGCCGGACAGCCGCATCGCCTGGCGGCACTTCACCGCCAACCGCTGGCGCTACGAGCTGACACCCACGACGGACGGCGGGACGACGGTCACCGAGACCTTCGACATGTCGCGGGCCGACCGGATGACCACCGCCGTGGTGCACCGCACGGGCTTCCCCGCACGCAACCGGGCGGGGATCGAGGGCACGCTCGAGCGACTCAAGCGGGCC
>DATAAV010000234.1:0-21039 GCA_036259935.1 Geodermatophilus sp.
GCCCCGCCGGGGTGACGGGGACGCCGTAGGTCCCGGCGACCGCCCTCGGCGCGACGATGCTGGTCAACCCGAAGGCCGCCCCCGTGGCACCCAGCGCTCTGGCCAGCTGCTGCTTCGACATCCCCGCGACCGTCGTCGCCATGGCGAACCCCTCTCGGGCCGACCCGGACGGCTCGGCTCACCGTCTGCCGGGAGTCAACCAGCAACGCCGTCCCCGCGCAGCCGACGCCGGTGGCTACCGTCGCGCCATGGCCGCCGACCCCGGGGCGGGGCCGCACCCGCCTCCCGACGTCGAGCTCACCCACCGCCGCACCACCTGGGGCGTGGTGCGCAGCCGCACGGTGGGCACGCCACGCGCGGGCGTCCCCGAGGTGGTCGTCGTCCCCGGCCTGGCCGTGGCCGACTACCTCCAGCCGGCGCTGTGCGAGCTCGGCGCCTGGACCCGCGCCCACCTGGTCGAGCTGCCCGGCTTCTCCGGCAGCGGTGAGCCGCCGCACCCGCTGGACGTCGGCCAGTTCACCGACGCCGTGGTGCAGTGGCTCGACGCCAGCGGTCTCGGCGGCGTCGTGCTCGCCGGGCACTCCAGCGGCACGCAGGTGGCCGCGCGGGTGGCGGTCCGCCGTCCCCGGGACGTGCTGGCGCTCGTCCTGGCCAGCCCCACGATCGACCCGCGGTACCGCAGCCTGCGCCGGGTGCTGCTCGCCTGGCGCCGCAACCACGCGCTGGAGCCGCCGAGCCTCGACGCCCAGCACACCTCGGAACGGCAGCGTGCCGGCCTGCGCCGGGTCCGGCACGCCCTCTCGGCACACCTCGCCGACGCCCTCGAGGACGTCGTCCCGCAGGTGCGGGTGCCGGTGCTCGTGCTGCGCGGGGACCAGGACCGCCTGTGCACGCAAGCGTGGGCACGCGAGCTCGCCGCCCTGGCCCCGGACGGCCGGTTCTGCGCCGTGCCCGGCGCGCACAGCTTCGTGTGGACGGCGCCGGACGCCTGGTCCGCCCCGATCGAGCGCCTGGCCCGCGAGCTCCCGTGACCAGGCCACCGACCGGGCTCGACTGCGGAGCGCGACGCTCCCGACCGACGGCTACAGAAGTGCTACGGTCGTAGCCATGAGAGTGGCCTCGCGAGAGCTCCGCAATGACACGGCCGCCGTGCTCCGCCGTGCCGGCGCGGGAGAGTCCGTGGTGATCACCGTGAACGGCGAGCCCGTTGCCGAACTCGGCCCGCTGCGCTCACATGCATCGCACTGGACGGCGCGGTCGGCCTTCCTCGCGCGGCTCGGTTCCGCTCGAGCCGACCCCGGCCTGTTCGAGGACCTCCGCGCGATCTCCGGCGGCACCGGCGAGCTGGGCCCGATCCGGTGAGCCGCGGCCTGCTCGACACCAGCATCTTCATCGCCAGGGAAGGCCGCGGCCTGGACACCTCGGCCCTGCCCGAGGAGGTCGCGGTCTCCGTCGTGACCTACGGCGAGCTGCGTGCCGGCGTCCTCGCCGCCTCGGACGTGTCCGTGCGATCGCGCCGCCTGACCACGCTGCAGCTGGTGGCCGATCTGCATCCCGTACCGATCGACACGGCCGTCGCCGACCAGTGGGCCCGGCTCCGGCTCCTCCTCGCCGAGGACGGCCGGCGGGTGCACGTCAACGACACGTGGATCGCCGCCACTGCGCTGGCCCTCGACGTGCCGGTGGTCAGTCAGGACACCGACTACGCGGCTCTCGCGGAGATCAGCGACCTGCGCGTCACCACCGTGTGACGGTGCTCGACGCGGGGACACCGGCCCGACCGTGGGCCGACGCGGTCACGACGGCGGGCGCCAGGCCGGGTCGCGGCCGGTGAGGCCGAGCAGCCGGTCCATCGCCGGGGCGTCGTCCGGCACGGGCACCGGCGGCCCGAACAGGCCCGGCTGCGGCGGTCCGGCCGCGGCCTGGGCCACGAACCCCAGGCATGCCTCCACCGACGCCGGATCGGCGGTGTACTCCTGGCCGGTGGCGGCGGCGAGGTCCCAGCCGTGCACCAGCACCTCGTCGAGCGCGACGACGGCCATCGCCGGAGCCGGCATGCGCACGCCGCCGGCCTCGGTGAACCCCTCCCACGCGGCCGGGTCCCGCCAGGCGGCGACCAGCTCGTCGAGCTGCCGCGGCAGCCGGGTGCGCCAGTCGGGCGCCAGGTCGTCCGCCGAAGCCGACGGACCACCCGGCGGCGGCGTCTTCTCCGCGGCCATCCGGAAGGCCAGCGTCAGGCCGACGAGGTGGTCCAGCAGAGCGGCCACCGAGGTCCCCTCGCACGGCGTGGGACCGGCCAGCTGGTCATCGCGCACCCCGGCCACCACCCGCTTCACCTCAGCGGCCTGGGGACCGAGGTCGAGCATCGTCGTCTGCATAGAAGTCCAGACCGGCGACCACGCCCGAAGTCATCGGGCGGAGCGCCGCACCCCGAAGCGTCAGGCGACGCCCGCGGTCACCTCCTCGACCACCACCGGCGTCCCGACAAGCCACCCGCCGTCGACGGCGAGCACCTCTCCGCAGACGTGGTCGGACAGGCGCGAGGACAGGAACAGGATGGTGTCCGCGATCTGCTGCGGCGTCGCCCATTTCCCGTTCGGCGTCTGCCCCTCCAGCGCCCGCCGGATCGGGGCGTCGTAGATCGCCGTCATATCGGTTTCGACGAACCCGGGCGCCACCGCGTTGACGTTGATCCCCTTCACGGCGTAGTCGACCCCGGCCTGGCGGGTGAGGTTCACCATGGCGCCCTTGGCCGCGCAGTAGCCGGCGAACCCGGGGTTGGCCCGCAGCCCGCTGATCGAGGCCACGTTGACCACTTTGCCGCCGCGGCCCGCCGCCTCCATGTGCCGTAGTGCGGCGCGCATGCAGAAGAACGTGCCGTCGACGTTGACCGAGAACAGCGCCCGCCAGGCCTCGTCGGAGGTCTCGGTCACCGATCCGGAAGCCAGCACGCCCGCGTTGTTGACCAGGATGTCGAGCCCGTGGCGGGTGGCGACGTCGCCGAACACGGCGTCGACATCGGCGGAGGACGAGACGTCCAACAGCACCGACTCGGCCTGCCCGCCGGCGGCCCGGATCAGGTCGGAGGTCGATCCGCCGTCGGTGCGCAGCGCGTCGCTGCGGTCGGCGACCACGACGCGGCTGCCGGCCCGTGCCAGCGTCAGCGCGGTCGCGCGGCCGATGCCGCGGGACCCTCCGGTCACGAGAGCGGTCGTGCCTGACAGGTCGATCATTGCTTCATTCCTTGCCTGCGTCGTCTTGTCCGGATGCTGTGGAGGGCCGCGCGCCGTCCAAGAGAGCGCTCAGGGCGCCGCGGTGATCTGCAGCTGCCGGGCCAGGGCCGCGGCCGTCTCGATGACGTCGCGCTGCGCCGCGGTCGTCTCGTGCGCGGGCAGCTCGATGTAGGCGTCCTCGAAGGGGTCGAGGACCCCCGTGGGGTGGCCGGCCAGCTCCTCCAGGACGGCCAGGCCGCAGTAGGGCACGTACACCGGCGAGTACCCGCCCTCGTGGGACAGCACCAGCCGCCCGTCGCACAGCTGCTCGGCGGCCTCCCTGAGGACCCGCGTCATCTCCCGGTAGCCCGACGACGTCACGACCATGTTCCCGAGCGGGTCCAGGGCGCCGGCGTCGAACCCGCTCGCGACGAAGATCATCTCGGGGCGGAACTCGTGCAGTGCGGGGACGACGACGTCGGTCATCGCGGCGACGTAGCCGCCGTTGCCCGTGCCAGCGGGCAGCGGCACGTTGATGACCGACCCCTCCCCCGCGCCGACGCCGCGCTCCCCGATGGCGCCGGAGCCCACCGGGAACAGGCTGTCCTGGTGCAGCGAGATCGTGAGGACGTCGGGGTCCACCTCGAAGATCGACTGCGTGCCGTTGCCGTGGTGGACATCCCAGTCAACGACGGCGACCCGCCGCAGCCCGTGGTGCGCCCGGGCCCACTCGATCGCGACGGCGACGTTCGCGAACAGGCAGAACCCCATGCCCATGTCCCGCCTGGCGTGGTGCCCCGGCGGGCGGACCAGGGCGTAGGCGTTGTCCACCACACCCTCGAGGACCGCCTGGGTCGCCGCGATCGTCCCTCCGGCGGCCAGGCGGGCGATCTCGTAGGACCCGCGCCCGAAGGGCGTGACGCCGTCGCCGGCGTCGCCACCCCCGGCGTCGCTCTGCGCCCGGATGGACTCCACGTGGGCGGGCGTGTGCACGCGCAGCAGATCCTCCTCGGACGCCTGACGCGCGGGGATCTTGACCAGCCGGTCGATGAGCCCTGAGACCTCCACCAGGCCGGCGAACCTGCTCTTGGACTCCGGGCTCTCGAAGTGGGCGTAGGGCTGGGCCGTCAGGCCGGCCGGGACGTGGCCGGTCTTGTTCATGTGCGTGTCATGCCACGCGTAGATCTCGTGCCAGACGTAGCCGGTGGCCATGGCTGCTCCTCCTGGAAGTGGTCGGTGCGTTCGGGATCAGGAGCCGGCCAGCGCGCCCTCGACGAGCCGGGCGCAGACCCGGCTGAGCACGTCCACCCCGCGCAGCAGGTCCTCGTCGTGGGTGAGCTCGCGCTCGTTGTGGGAGACGCCGTCCACGCTCGGGACGAACAGCAGGACGGTGGGCACGAGAGTGTTCATCGGGATCGCGTCGTGGCCGGCCATGGTCAGCATGCGGTGGGTGGTGGCGCCGGCCTCCTTCGCGACGGTCTCGGCCAGGTCGACGCCCTCGGCCGGGAACGGCCGCGCGTGCCGCAGCGAGGACCGCACGACCTCCACCTCCACCGCGGTCTGCCGGCCGATGGCGGCGAACCGCTCGAGCAGCAGCGCGTGCGCCTGCTCGACCAGGTCGGCGTCGGCGGAGCGCACGTCGAGGCTCAGCCGCACCTCGCCGGGGACGACGACCGGCGAGTTGGGGTGCACGGTCAGCCGGCCGACCGCCGTGAGCAGCGCGCCCTCCGGGAACTCGTCGACGACGTCGCGGGCGGCGCACACGATGCGCGCGGCCCCCACCAGGGCGTCCTGGCGGTCAGCCATCACCGTCGCCCCGGTGTGCCCCTGCGCGCCGTGCACGGTGATCTCGTACTTGCGGGCCGCCCAGTTGGACTCGACGAGGCCGATGTCGACGCCCATGCGCTCGAGCACCCACCCCTGCTCGATGTGGATCTCGGCGTAGGCGGCCGCCGTCGGGGGCGTGCCGTTCCCGAGGAACCCGATCGCGCCCAGGGCCTCCTCGACGGTGGTGCCGGCGAGGTCGCGGGTGGCGAGGACGGCGTCGGCGCTGATCATCCCGGCGTACACGCTGCTGCCCATGATGCTGGGCGTGAACCGGCTGCCCTCCTCGTTGAACCAGTCGACGACCGCGACGTTGAACCGGGGCGTGACCACGCCGGCGGCGACGTCCTCGACGATCCGGCGCGCGGCGTGGGCTGCGGCCAGCACGCCGTAGGCCCCGTCGAACCGCCCGGCCGTGGGCTGGGAGTCCAGGTGCGAGCCGATGAGGACGTACGGCGCGCCCGGTACGAACTCCACCGCGCCGAACACGTTGCCGACCCGGTCCACCGTGATCGCGAAGCCGTGGCGGGTCAGCCACTCGACCAGCCAGCGGCGGGCCTCGCCGTCCGCCTCCGACGCCGCCTGCCGCTCCACGCCTCCCCCGGGGGTGGCGCCGATGGCCGACAGCGCGGCGAAGTCGTCGAGGACGTCCTGCGAGTACACGTGCACACCTCTTCGTCGTTGCTTGGCTGGGATCCGCGGCTCTTCCGCGGGGACGCGGCACCGGTCGTGCGGACCTTCCGTACCGCACGACCGGTGCTGCGGTTGGTCGGGGATCAGGCCCCGACGGCCGTTCCTGCTAGGGCGTCGCCGCCACGGGCACGGCCGGCTCCGGCGCGGCGGGCTCCGGCGCAGCGGACCCGGAGGCCGGGACCTGCGGAGCGCGGCGCTTGGCGGCCTCGAACATGCCGGCGACCCGCCGGCGCTCCTCCTCGGACTGCCCGGTGATCGCGGAGACCACGAGGAAGACCGCCAGGTTGACCGCGAAGCCGATGATGCCGCCGGTGATGCTGCCCAGGACCCGGATGTCGTCCGGGTAGACCAGCGTCAAGGCCCCGGCGACCACGAAGCCGGAGACCATGCCGGCGATCGCGCCGTGCTTGGTGCCGCCCCGCCAGAAGATGCCCAGGAACAGCGGCACTCCCAGCTGGACGATGCCCTGGTAGGAGATCTGGGCGAGCAGCTGGAGCCGGTCCATGCTGAAGGTCAGGTAGGCGACCACACCGGCCAGCGCCATGAAGACGACCATGCTGCCCTTGGCGATCGCCGTCAGCTGGGAGTCGGAGAACTTCCGCTTCCCGCTGTTGACGATGTCGTTGGCGATCTGCAGGCCGCACACCTGCACCGCGCCGTCGATGTGGCCCATCGACGCGGCGAAGACGATGACCACCGCCAGGCCCAGCAGCCAGGTGCCGCCGAACTGCTCCAGCAGGGTGAACCAGCCGTTCTGCGGGTCGGCGAGGACCTCGGGCACCCGGGTGCCGGCGATGCCGACCAGCATCAGCAGCGTGTAGAAGACCCCGGAGATGAGGATGGTCCGCAGCGTGCCGGCCTTCACCGCGCGCACGCCGGAGGCGGTGTAGATCCGCTGGAAGCTGGTCGGCCAGCACAGCGAGCCCACCACGCCGGTGAAGATCAGGCTGAAGATGTACCAGGGCCCGTAGGCGCCGCCGTCCCCCGGGACGCTGAGCATCTCGTCCCCGACCCGGGCGAGGTCCCCGAAGCTGATCGGGGAGCCGCCGACGCCGGCCAGCATGATCACGCAGACCACGCCGGCCACGACGTAGGCGACGAAGCCCTGGAACATGTCGGTCATGATCAGGCCGCGCATGCCCATCTTCACCGTCCAGAACTGACGGATCACGATGACGGCGAGGCCGATGAGCAGGCACGCGGTCACGGACCAGGCGCCGCCGCTGGCGATCTCGAAGAGGCTGCCCAGGGCCTGCATGCCCAGCACGACCCACGGGAACAGCGAGACGACGCCGATGACGCTGGCGACGAGCTTCACGCCCTTGGACCCGAAGCGCATGCCGAGCAGGTCCGGCTGCGTGCGGAGGTTGAACTTCGCGCCCCAGCGCCACGCCCGGGTCGCCATCAGGTACATGAACGTGACGCCGAGGGTGGAGTAGGCCAGGCCGTAGAGGCCGAAGACGCCGGCGCCGGCGGCGAGCCCGAAGAAGGCGATGAAGGTCGAGCCGGGCCACCAGGAGTTGACGTAGGACATCGCCACGTACCAAGGGCCGTAGCTGCGCCCGCCGACCGCGTACTCGTTGAAGCTGGGCTTCGAGGTCTGCTGGGTGACGTAGAGGATGGCGACGACGATCCCGTAGAAGACCGCCAGCATGCCGAGCATGGTGATCACGCGAGGCCTCCCTCGGCGCGAGCGGCGACGACGGCCGGCGCCTCGTCCAGGTCCTCGTCCAGCTCGCCGCGGATGTCCTCGATCGCGTACTTGGCCCACAGCGCGAGACCGATGATCACCGCGTCGGCGATCCAGTAGAAGAAGCTGAAGGGCATCCCCAGCACGTCGGCCCGGACGCCGCTGGCGGCCAGGTACAGCGGGGGGAACATCGCCATGAGCAGGGTGATCGCGTAGACGATGCCGAAGGCCGTCGAGATCACCGACGACGGCAGGCTTCTGATGTAGGACTTCACGGTCCACCTCGGGGTCGATCGCACCGGTGCGGTCGTCGTCCGCGGCCGTGCGGCCGACGTGCGACACCGCGACGTGGCCGGGGCCGGCCACGCCTCCCGGTGGGGGCTGGAGTTGCGGGGCACCTGCCGGGGACGGCGCGCGCCGCGTCGCGCTGGTCCGTGCTCCCTGAGGCAGTGAGGGAAGCCTGCGAGCAGACCATTTCTGGTGCTGCGGTCGCTCTTTACGAGTGCGTAAAAGGTTCAGCGCGCCCCGGGCGCCGACGGCCGGGCCGCGGTGGAGCGCACCCGGTCGTCCGGGTTGGTCGTCTGCACGGTCAGCCGCGTGCGGTCGGAGCGGAACAGGTCGACGGAGTACTCGAACGGCGTGCCGTCGGCGTCGAAGGCCATCCGGGTCAGCTTCAGGAGCGGGTCGCCGTCGGCCAGGCCCAGCAGCGCCGCCACCTGCGGGGGTGCCGCGGCCGCCTCGATCTCCTCCTCGACCCGGCCGACCGTCACGCCGAACCGCGTCGCGAACAGGTGGTACATCGAGCCCTGCAGGTTGCTCTCGATGATCGCCGGGAAGCGCTGGGAGCTGACGTACATCCGCTCCAGCGACAGGCTGTCGCCGTCGGCGAAGCGGACGCGGAGGAGGGAGGCGACGAGCTCCCCGCGGCCCAGGCCCAGGAACTGCGCGACCGGCTCCGGCGGGATCTCCAGCGAGGCGCTGACCACGCGCGTCCCTGTGGTGAAGCCCTGCGACCGGAGCATGTCCGGGACGCTGCTCACCCGGTTGAGGCTGCGCCGCACCTTGCGCTCACCGCCGGCGACCCGGACCCGCTCCGGCCCGGCCACCCGCGTGTCGACCGCGGTGAGGAAGGCCCCGCCGGCACGACCCTGGACCCGACGCACCACGCCACGGTCCTCCAGATCGGCCAGGACCTTGCGCACCGTGGTCCGGGAGGCGCCGAGCCGCGCTGCCAGGTCCCGCTCGGGCGGCAGCTTGGCCTGCGACCGGGCGGTGAGGTCCTCGGCGAGCCGCAGGATCGCCTGGTGGGCCTGCTCGTAGAGCACGGAGGACCTCGCACTTCCGCAGGTCGATGACGGGGACCGGCCCATCTTCACGTGGGCTGCGCCGGGCGAGAGGCACTTGGGCAGACCTTTAACGGCGATGTAACTCCCGCCGGCGGCGACCAGAAATGGTCTGCGGTGAGCCTTTTGGTCGCCGAGGACGGCGCTCCCGCGCCCGGCACAGATCCCTTCCCCCGCCACCAGGACGGCCCTTTCGTGGACACACTGCTCTCCCTGACCACCGCCGAGCTGCGGAAGGGGTTCGCCGACGGCACGCTCACGCCGCGGCACGCCCTCGACGCGACGCTCGCCCAGCTCGACGCCGTCAACGACGAGATCAACGCGATCGTCGCCGTCGACCGCGAGCGGGCGATCCGCGCGGCGGACGACGCGGGGCGCCGGTGGGCGGTGGGCGAGCCCGCGTCCGTCCTCGACGGGATCCCGGTGACGGTCAAGGACAGCATCCGCACGGTCGGGCTGCCGTGGCGGCACGGGACCGCGCCCAACGCCGGCCTGCCCGACTGCGACGTCGACGCGCCGCCGGCCGCCCGGCTGAAGGAAGCCGGCGCGATCATCGTGGGCAAGACCGCCATGCCCGACTTCGGGATGCTGGCCTCCGGGGTGAGCTCGCTCTACGGCCTCACCCGCAATCCCTGGGACCTCGCGACGAGCCCTGGGGGGTCCAGCTCGGGAGCCGGCGCCTCGCTGGCCGCCGGCATCGGCTGGGGATCGGTGGGCTCCGACATCGCCGGCTCCGTGCGGCTGCCCGCCGCGCACTGCGGACTGGTGGCGCTCAAGCCGACGCAGGGACGCATCCCGCACCTGCCGTCGAGCACCGTCCGCTCGGCCGGTCCGATGGCGCGCACCGTGACCGAGGTCGCCGAGCTGCATTCGGTCATCTCCGGGCCGGACCCGCGTGACGAGCTCTCCCTCCCGCCCGAGGACTTCGACCCGCGCGAGGACCTGCTGACCCGGGCCCGGATCCGCGGTGCCCGCGTCGGCGTGCTCCTCGACATGGGCTACGGCTACCGGGCCGTCGACGAGGTCGCCGACGTCGTCCGGCGGGCCGCCGAAACCCTCGCCGCGGCCGGCGCGACCGTCGAGCAGGTGCCGCCGCCGTTCGAGGAGGACCCGTACCCGGCGCTCGACGCGCTCTTCCAGGTCCGTGCCCGCACCGAGTTCGAGGCCTTCGACGAGCACGGCCGCGGCCGGGTGCTGCCCGAGCTGGTCGCCTGGTCGCAGGGCGCGGACCTGATGTCGGCCACCGACCTGGAGCGCGCGGCGGCGGCCGTGGGCCGCTCCCGCGACCGCATCGCCCGCCACCTGGCCGGCTACGACGTCGTCCTCGCGCCGGTGACCCCGGTGGTGTCCTTCCCCGCCGGGAGCGTGGGCCTGGACCCCGACCGGCCGCTGGCGCACTGCAGCTACACGTGCTGGTTCAACCAGACCGGCCAGCCCGCGGCGTCGCTGTGCTTCGCGATGTCCGGCGGCCGCCCCGTCGGCGTGCAGGTGGTGGGCCCGCGGTTCGCCGACCGGTCGGTGCTCGCCGTGACCCGCTGGCTGGAGGCCTCCCGCGGCTTCGTCCCCGACTGGCCTCTCGTTCCCCGGCGTGCCGACGCCGCCGTCCCCGTCCCCGCCTGACCCGATCCCCGGCCCCGCAGAGGAAGCGAGCGTCATGACGATCACCGACGACCCGGACCTGATCCGGCCGGCCCCGCCGACCATGGCCAGCCCCAGCTGGTGGGGTGCCGACTCCGAGCGGCACCGGGTGCTGGGCGGCCCGGGCACGGCGCCGGCCGCGTTCGTCAAGGTCATGCGGCCGGCCACGGCCGCCTACGTCGACCTGACCACCGCGTTCGCCGCCGCCGTCGCCGCCGGCGAACGCGGCATCGGACCCCGGGTGCTCTGGACGTCGCTGCCGTCACGGACTCTGGTGATGGAGGACTGCACGGCGCTGGCGAAGACCGCCACGCTCGACGACTTCCTCGACGCAGACGTCGTCCGCCGCTACCTCCAGCTGCGCCGCGCGGTGCAGGAGCTGCCGGTGCCCGCGGCCCGCCGGGCGTCGGTCTTCGACGACATCCGCGCCCTGCGGGCCCTCGCCGCCGGGCGGGGCGCCGCGCTGCCCACCGACCTGCCGTGGATGCTGCGCATCCTGCAGGAGGCCGAGGAGCGCATCGTCGCCACCGGCTACGACACCGTCTTCTGCCACGGCGACGGCAACGTCTCCAACGTCCTGCTCGACCCGACCGGCCGGCCGTACCTGCTCGACTGGGACACCGCGGCGGTGATGGACCCGCTGCAGGACATCGGCGCCGCCCTCGCCGAACTCGCGCCCTCGGACGACGACGCCCGCGAGCTGTTCGAGAGCGCCTGGGGAAGCTGGGACGCCGCCCTCTTCCACCGGGCCCGCGTCTACGGCGTCGCCGATTCGGTCCGCTGGGGCCTGCTCGGCGCGTACGTCGACAGCGTCGACCCCGGGACCCACGAGTACTCGAAGTTCTCCGACTGGCAGTTCCTGCGGGCCCGCTGGTCCCTGACCGACCCGCACCTCGACGACCGCCTGCGGCACCTCTGAGGAGACCGGCATGACCACCATCGACCAGGCAGCGCCCATGACCGACCTCCCGGCGCCCGCAGCGGAACCCCCGGGCAGCGAGGCCGTACGGCGCGCGGTGCACACGGTGCCGGGGTGGGCCGGCCGCCGGTTCACGGCCACACCCGTCTTCGGCGGCCTGCAGAACAGCAACTGGCGGGTGCGCGTCGACGGGGAGGACCGCGAGTACTTCGTGAAGCTGCCCGGCGCGGGCACGGAGACGTTCATCGACCGCGGCAACGCCCACGCCGCGGGCGTCCGGGCCGCGCAGGCCGGCATCAGCCCGCGGATCGTCAGCTTCCAGCCGGAGACCGGGGTCGAGATCGTCGAGTTCCTCGAGGGCTACCGGGCCTGCACGAACGGCGACATGAAGTCCCAGGAGATCGCGCGGTCGGTCATCGGCCTGTTCCGGACGTTCCACACCGTCGGCCCGCTGCCGGTCACCAAGACGGTCTTCGACATGATCGACGAGCACCTGGAGCAGGTGCGCGACCTCGGTGTCGTGCTGCCCTCCACCGCGCCCGCACTGCTGCGCGAGGCGCAGGCGGCCCAGGCCGCGCTGCAGGCGTCGGGACTCGACCTCGTCCCCTGCCACAACGACCCGATGCCGGGAAACTTCCTCACGTCCCCGGCCGGGCCCATGAAGCTCATCGACTTCGAGTTCTCCTCGAACAACGAGCGCGCGTACGACCTCGCCCTGGTCCTGGCGGAGTTCTTCTACGACGAGGCCCGGTCGATGGCCTGCATCGAGGAGTTCTACGGCGCCGCCTCCTGGGACGTGGTCTCCCGGGTGCGCGTCTGCGTGGCGCTGGCGGACGTGAAGTGGGGCCTGTGGGGCTGCGTCAACCAGAAGCTCAACGACAGCTGGGACTTCGACTACCACAAGTACGGCACCTGGAAGCTCGCCCGCGCCCGCGCCGTCATGGCCGACCCGCGCTGGCCGCAGTGGCTGGCGGCGCTGTGAGCCCCGCTCCCGCACCACGGCACGGCACGCCTCCTCCGCACCCCCACGACGAGCTCCGAAGGGCCTCCCCATGACGCGATCGACGATCCTCGACGGCAACAGCTTCTCGACGGCCGACGCCGACCTCCTGTCGGTCGGGGACCGGGACCTGGTGGCCCGCCGCCAGCGGGTCCTGGGCCCCAGCTACCGGCTGTTCTACCGCCGCCCCCTGCACCTGGTCCGCGGGTCGGGGACGCGGGTCTACGACGCCGACGGCCGGGAGTACCTCGACGCCTACAACAACGTCGCGAGCATCGGGCACTGCCACCCGGCGGTGGTCGAGGCGGTGCACCGGCAGATGCGCACCCTCAACACCCACTCGCGCTACCTGCAGCGCGGGATCCTCGACTACGCCGACCAGCTGCTCGCCACGTTCCCGGCCGGCCTCGACACGGTGATGTTCACGAACAGCGGGTCGGAGTCCAACGACCTGGCCCTGCGCATCGCCCGGCACGCGACCGGGGGCACGGGCGTCGTCGTGACGGCGGAGGCCTACCACGGCACGACGTCCCTCGTGGCCGACGTGTCACCGGCGATGGGCAGCGATCACCCCCTGGGCTCGTTCGCCGCGGCCGTCCCCGCGCCCGACGCCTACCGCAGGGGCGGCGGTGAGCAGCTGGGTGAGTGGTTCGCCGGACGGATCACCGCGGCCTTCGACGAGCTGCGCAGTCGCGGGATCCGCCCCGCCGCGTTCCTCGCCGACACGATCTTCGCCTCCGACGGGGTGCTGTCCGACCCTGCGGTGCTCGGGCCTGCGGTGCGGGCGGTCCACGCGGCCGGAGCCCTGTTCGTCGCCGACGAGGTGCAGCCGGGCTTCGCCCGCACCGGCGCGTCCTTCTGGGGGTTCGCACGGCACGGGGTGGTGCCCGACCTGGTCACGCTCGGCAAGCCCATGGGCAACGGCGTTCCCGTCGCGGCGATGGTGGGCCGGCGCGAGATCGTCGGCCGCTTCGGCGCGGAGGTGCCCTACTTCAACACCTTCGGCGGCAGCTCGGTCCCGATCGCCGCCGCCCGGGCCGTGCTCGACGTCATCGAGAGCGAGGGGCTGGCCGCGCGGTCGGAGGAGCTGGGCCAGCGGATCCGCCGGGAGGTGCGCGGCCTGGCCGAGCGCCACGCGGCCATCGGGGACGTCCGCGGGGCCGGCCTCTTCCTCGGGATCGAGATCGTGTCCGACCGCGACCGCCGCACCCCTGACAGCACCCTCGCCCTCGCTCTGGTCAACACCCTGCGCGACCTCGGGGTCCTCGTGTCGGTTGCCGGCCCCTCCAACAACGTCCTCAAGGTGCGGCCGCTGCTGGTGTACTCCGACGCCGACGTCGCACTGTTCCTGGAGCGGTTGGACGAGGCGCTCGCGCTCTGCTCGGCCGCGGTCCCCCTGTGAGCCGCCGTCCGGCCGGTGTCCTCTGGGACATGGACGGGACGATCGTCGACACGGAGCCGTACTTCACCGACGCCGTGGTGCGGCTGGTCGAGGCCGACGGCGGGGCGCTCGACGCCGAGGACCACCGCGCCCTGGTCGGCGCGAACCTGTGGGACGTGGCAGCTGTCGCCATCCGCGCCGGAGTCCGGCGCAGCGCCGCGGAGATCGTCGACGAGATCCTCGCGGCGGTGCGCCGGCAGCTGCGCGGCGGCATCCCGTGGCGGCCCGGCGCGCTCGAGCTGCTGCGCGCCGTGCGGGCGGCCGGCGTCCCGACGGCCCTGGTCACGATGTCCTTCCGCGGCGTCGCCGACGAGGTCGTGCGCGGCATCCCGTTCGACGCGTTCGACGCCGTCGTCACCGGGGAGGACGTCGTACGCGGCAAGCCCGACCCCGAGGCGTACCACCGGGCGGCGGAGCTGCTCGGCGTGGACGTCGCCGAGTGCGTCGTCCTCGAGGACTCCCCACCCGGCGTGGCCGCCGGCGTCGCCTCCGGTGCGGCGG
This sequence comes from Geodermatophilus sp., assembly GCA_036259935.1. Lineage (GTDB taxonomy): Bacteria > Actinomycetota > Actinomycetes > Mycobacteriales > Geodermatophilaceae > Geodermatophilus. The sequence goes on from DATAAV010000234.1 coordinate 14,262, forward strand.
TCGTCGCGGTGCCGTTCTACGTCGCCCTGCCCGCGAGTGACGCCTACACGACCTGGGACACGTTGGTCGGCAAGGACCTGCCGTCGCTCGTGAGGGCCGCCGCTGCGCGGGGTCCGTCCGCAGACCCGCTCCCGGTGTGACGGGGACGTCGGAGCGCCCCCGGGCCCCGACGTCCCCCGGAATCCGTCCTCCCCCTTCGTCGCCCGTGCACCGCCGCCGGTGACGTCCTCACCCCTGCCCGACCGACACCGGAGGAGAACCGCACCATGACCATGACCGCCCCGGTCAACACCGCCACCCACCCGCTGGCCCGGCTCACCACCGAGGAGATCACCGCGGCGAGCGAGATCCTCCGCGAGGCCGGTCTGGTCGGCGAGCAGACCAAGTTCGTCTACGTGGGGCTCGAGGAGCCGCACAAGAACGAGGTCCTCGCCCACCGGCCGGGCGACCCGGTCGAGCGCAAGGTGCGGATCCTGCTGCTCGACCGCGCCACCGGCAACGGCAGCGACCTCACCGTCTCGGTCACCGGCGGCGCCGTCGTCCGCAACGACGCCATCGACGCCGTCGCCGACGGGCAGGTGCCGATCCTGAACGCCGAGTTCGAGGACATCGAGCCGATCCTCGCCGCCGACGAGCGCTGGGTCGCCGCGATGGCCAAGCGCGGGCTGGACGTGGCCAACGTCCGCAGCGTGCCGCTGACGGCCGGCTCCTACTTCGCGGAGGAGTCCGGGCACCGGATCGTGCGGGTGCTCGGCTTCCACCAGGCCGACCCGGCCGACCTGCCCTGGGCCCACCCGGTCGACGGCGTCGTCGCCTACGTCGACATCACCCGCGGCGTCGCGACCGCGGTGCACGACCTCCTGGACCTGCCCGTGCCGGCCGAGCGCGGCGAGTGGAATGCCGAGCCGCACGCGACGCCTCCCCGCACGGACCTCAAGCCGATCGAGATCACCCAGCCCGAGGGGCCGAGCTTCACCGTCGAGGACGACGTCGTCCGCTGGGCCGGCTGGGAGTTCCGCATCGGCTTCGACACCCGCGAGGGCCTGACCCTGCACCAGATCTCCGTCGACGGGCGCTCGGTGGTCTACCGGGCCTCGATCTCGGAGATGGTGGTGCCCTACGCCGACCCCTCCCCGGTGCGGTTCTGGCAGAACTACTTCGACACCGGCGAGTACCTCTACGGCCGCTACACCAACTCCCTGGAGCTGGGCTGCGACTGCCTCGGGGAGATCCACTACTTCGACGCCACCCTGGCCGACGAAGACGGCAACCCGCGGACCATCACGAACGCCATCTGCATGCACGAGGAGGACTACGGCGTCCTCTGGAAGCACACCGACATGTTCAACGGCATGGCCGAGGTGCGCCGCAACCGCCGGCTGGTGGTCAGCTTCTTCACCACGATCGGCAACTACGACTACGGCTTCTACTGGTACCTCTACCTCGACGGCACCATCCAGCTGGAGAGCAAGGCGACCGGCATCGTCTTCACCTCCGCCTACCGCGGCGAGGAGCACCCGTTCGCCACGGAGATCGCGCCGGGCCTGGGGGCGCCGTTCCACCAGCACCTGTTCTCCGCGCGGCTGGACATGGCCGTCGACGGGACGGCGAACACCGTCTACGAGGTCGACGCCGTCCGGGAGCCGGTCAGCGACCGCAACCCCTACGGCAACGCCTTCACCCGCTCGATGACGCCGCTGACCTCCGAGTCGGAGGCGCAGCGACTGGCCGACGGCTCGGTCGGCCGGGTGTGGCACGTGGTCAACGAGGCGAAGACCAACCGGCTCGGCCAGCCGGTGGGCTACGCGCTGCACCCCGAGGGGCTGCCGGTCATGCTCGCCGACGAGTCCTCCTCGGTGCACGAGCGGGCCACGTTCGCCACCAAGCACCTGTGGGTGACCCGGTACGACCCGGCCGAGCGGTATCCGGCGGGTGACTTCGTCAACCAGTCCCCCGGCTCCGGCGGGCTGCCGGCCTACGTCGCCGGCGATCGGCCGCTGGAAGGCCAGGACGTCGTCCTGTGGCACACGTTCGGGCTGACCCACTTCCCGCGGCCGGAGGACTGGCCGGTCATGCCGGTCGACTACTCCGGGTTCACGCTGAAGCCGGTTGGCTTCTTCGACCGCAACCCCGGCCTCGGCGTGCCGAAGTCGGCCTCCTCGCACTGCGGGACCGGCTCCTCCTCCTGCTCGTGACCACCGCCGCCGCCGTCCCGGCCCGGGTTCGTCCCGGGCTGGGACGGCTCGCGGCCGGGCTCACCGCCGCATCGGCCGTCGTCCACCTGCTGCTGCTCGACGCCTCGTCGCTGGGCGCGCTGGCGACGGCCGGCATGGCGCTGGCCTGCCTGCCGTGCGCCCGGCACCTGTGGCGGTCGCCGACGGCGGCCGTGTGGGGCCTGACCGCCGCGCTGGACGCCGCGATGCTCGGCCTGCACGCGCACATGCTGGCCTCGACGTCGGCGCACGCGCACTCCGGTGCGTCCGTCGGCGGGCTGATGTGGCTCGGGCTCGGCCTGATCGGGGGCCAGCTGCTCGTGGCCGGCGCGGCGGTCCTCCGCCGCTGAACGACTGCCGCAGCGCCCTCGGATGCAGCACCGGCCCGAGGATGGGTTCCGATCCCGACCGGGCAACGCACCCTCGCCCTGCCGCGGCCCCGGACCAGAAGCCGTTGCCTCCGCCCCCTCCGCGCGAGCACAGTGACCGCGCGGCGCTGCAACGGCGCAGCGCCGCATCGGAGAGGAGCGGCGACATGTTCGCCCGATCCACCACGGTCCTCGGTAGGCCGCAGTCGTTCGACGCCGGCATCACCTACCTCCGCGACCGTGTCATGCCGGCCGTCCTCGGGCTGGAGGGTTACGTCGGCCTCTCGATGCTCGCCGACCACGACACCGGCCGGTGCATCATCACGTCGGCGTGGACCAACGCGGAGACGATGCACGCCAGCGCTCTGGCCCTCCGGGCGATGCGCGAGCGCGCCGCGTCGATCCTGGGCGGACACGCCGACGTCGAGGAGTGGGAGATCGCCGTCCTGCACCGCGCGTGCAGGACGGCGGATGGCGCCTGCACCCGTGTCGCGTGGAGCTGGACAACGCCCGAGCGGGTCGACGAGGTCCTCGACACCTGCCGGACGGAGGTCCTGCCCCAACTGGAGGCGCTGCCCGGCTTCTGCAGCGTCAGCGTGCTCGTCGGCCGGGAAGTGGGCCGGCTGGTCACGGCCGTCAGCTACGAGAACCGGAAGTCGCTCGAGGCCAGCCGCGAGCGAGCCGCGGCGATGCGCGCCGCCGTGCTGGGGTCCACCGACGTCCGGATCACGGAGGTGGCCGAGTTCGACCTCGTCCTCGCCCACCTCCGGGTGCCCGAGACCGTCTGACCGGGAGGCCCTCCGACCCGCCTGGCGCGGCCGGACGGCGTTGGGCAGGCTGGCGGTGTGACCGACAAGCACGGCGACTCCGGTTACGTCGCCGACGAGGAGTACCAGCGCGACGCCACCTACATCCCCGACCGGATCACCGCCGACGGCAGCAGCGGCTGGCCGGTGGAGCCGGGCCGCTACCGGCTCGTCGCCGCGCGGGCCTGCCCGTGGGCCAACCGGGCGATCATCGTCCGCCGGCTGCTCGGGCTGGAGCCGGTGATCTCGCTGGCGCTGTGCGGCCCCACCCACGACGAGCGCAGCTGGACCTTCGACCTCGACCCCGGCGGTTGCGACCCGGTGCTGGGCTACGAGCGGCTGCAGGAGGCCTTCCTCGCCCGCTTCCCCGACTACTCCCGCGGCATCACGGTGCCCGCGATCGTCGACGTCCCCAGCAAGCAGGTCGTCACCAACGACTTCGCCCAGATCACCCTCGACCTCTCCACCGAGTGGACGGCCCACCACCGCGAGGGCGCCCCCGACCTCTGTCCCGAGAAGCTGCGCGACGAGATGGACGAGGTCATGCAGCGGGTCTACACCGAGGTCAACAACGGGGTGTACCGGTGCGGCTTCGCCGGCTCGCAGCACGCCTACGACGAGGCCCACGACCGGCTGTTCGCCACCCTCGACTGGCTCTCCGACCGGCTCGTGGGCCAGCGGTACCTGATGGGTGAGTCGATCACCGAGGCCGACGTCCGGCTGTTCACCACGCTGGCCCGCTTCGACGCCGTCTACCACGGCCACTTCAAGTGCAGCCGGCAGAAGCTGACCGAGATGCCGGTGCTGTGGGCCTACGCCCGCGATCTGTTCCAGACCCCCGGCTTCGGCGACACCATCGACTTCCCGCAGATCAAGGAGCACTACTACGTCGTCCACACCGACATCAACCCGACGCAGCTCATCCCGCAAGGCCCCGACACGTCGAACTGGCTGACCCCGCACGGCCGCGAGGCGCTCGGCGGCAGCCCGTTCGGCGACGGCACCCCACCCGGTCCGGTCGCCGAGGGCGAGGAGGTCCCGCCCGACCACGGCCCGGGTGGCATCGGCCACCGGTAGCAGATCCAGGGCGATCCCGCCGTCTCGCCGGTGGACGGCGGGATCCTCTGTGGACGGCGGTCCGCGGAGGCTGATCCGCGGCCACGGTGGACCGCATGACAACTCCCCCGCTCACCGAGATCCCCGTCCGCTCCGCCGCCGAGCTGACCCGCCGCTGGGCCGCCGTGCTCGACCCGCCGGTGTTCTCCGCCCGCAGCCTGTGGCTGATGTGGCTGGGCCCCGACGGCCGCTCGCTCCCGGTGATCGTGCCGATCGACGACCTGCCGCGGCTGCCCGACGTCGGGCTCACCGACGGCCTGCTGACCCTGCACGACTCGGTGGTCGAGGGACGGCTGGAGGACGGGCATCTCGCACTGGCGCTGTGCCGCCCCGGCTCCCCGGCGGTCACCGAGGACGACGACGAGTGGGCCGACGCCCTGCGCGACACGTTCGACGAGCAGATCGACGGCACCTGGAGCCTGCACCTGGCCGCGGGTGGCCTGGTCGTCCCGCTGCAGGAGGCACCCCCGTGGGCCTTCCGGCACCGGCCGACGTCGTGAGCGGTCAGACGATGCGGATCCGCAGCCGCCGGAAGCCGCGACCCTTGTTCTCCATCTTCACCACCTCGACCCGGCCGACCAGCGCCGTCGAGGCGACGTGCGTGCCGCCGTCGGCCTGGGTGTCGAGGCCGACGATGTCGACGATCCGGACGATCTCGATGTCGGGCGGCAGCAGGTTGGTCGCCGTCCGGATGATGTCGGGGATCGCGAAGGCCTCCTCCCGGGGCAGCGTCTTGACCTCGATGCGGCGGTCGGCGGCGATCTCGGCGTTCACCGCTTCGGCCACCCGCTCCTTGAAGTCGGGCGGCACCTCGGCCAGGTCGAAGTCCATCCGCGCGGTGAGCGGCTCCATGTTGCCGCCGGTCACCAGCGCGCCGAAGTCACGGAAGACCACGCCGGTGAGCACGTGCAGGCCCGAGTGGGTGCGCATCAGCGCGGTGCGCCGCTCGTCGTCGAGCGCGCCGCGGACCGCCGTTCCCGGCGGGGGCACCGGGTCGCCCTCGGCCGGGATCAGGTACAGCTCGTCGCCCTTGCGGGTGCCGGCGATGCGGGTGCGGACCCCGCCCCACAGCAGCACGCCCTCGTCCGGCGGCTGCCCGCCACCACCCGGGTAGAACGCCGAGCGGTCCAGCACGATCCCCCGCTCGGGGTCGGCCGCGATCACCGTCGCGTCCCACTCCCGCACGGTCGCGTCGTCGAGGTCGAGGCGGTGGGTGTGTCCGTGCCGGTCGGTCATGGTCCCCATGCTGCCCGTCCACACGCGCCGCGGTCCCGATCCCGTCGCTCCCGGCCTCTGCCCGCGCGCGGCCGCGGCGAGGACAGTGTGCGGCGCGGCGACGCCGCCGGGTGTCGCCGCGCGTACGGGAATCGCCGACACCCCGAGAGGAGCAGTGGCATGTACGCACGGACCACCACCCTCCGCGCCGACCCCCAGTCGATGGAGCAGGGGATCGCGCACGTCCGCGACGAGGTACAGCCCGCGGTGCAGGCAATGGACGGCTGCGTCGGCGTGTCCATGCTCGTCGACCGCAGCAGCGGCATGTGCATCATCACGACCGCGTGGGAGACCGAGGAGGCGATGGCCGCGTCCCGCGAGCGGGTCCACGACATGCGGGCGCGCGCCGCGGAGATGCTGGGCGGCGGCTCGCCCGAGGTCCGGGAGTGGGAGGTCGCCGTCCTGCACCGCGCCCACCACGTCCCTGAAGGGGCCTGTGCCCGGGTGACCTGGTCCCGCACCGACCCGCAGAAGGCCGAGCAGGTCCTCGACGCCTACCGGATGGCCCTGATGCCCAAGCTCGAGGACATGCCCGGTTTCTGCAGCAACAGCCTGCTGATGGACCGGCGTGAGGGCCGGGGAGCCGGCGCGGTGATCTTCGACAGCCGCGAGGCGCTCGAGCGCACCCGGGACCAGGCCCGGCAGATGCGCGAGGAGTTCGCCCGGCAGATGGGCGTGGAGATCCTCGACGTCGCCGAGTTCGAGGTCGCCCTCGCCCACCTGCGGGTGCCCGAGACCGTCTGACCCCCGGCCGGTGCACGCGGCCGGCGCTGCGTGCACCGGCTCGATCGACCCCGCCTCCGTTCCGCGCCGCAGGAAGCCGTTGCCCCCGATCCACCCCGGCGAGCACCCTGTTTTCGCGGCGATGCCGCAGGGGCATGGCCGCCGACTCTGAGGAAGAGCCGTTCCTGGAGAGGAGTGGCGGCATGTATGCCCGGTCGACCACGATCCACGGCAACCCGCAGGCCATCGACGACGGACTGACCTACGTGCGGGACGA
>DATAAV010000235.1:0-4498 GCA_036259935.1 Geodermatophilus sp.
ACATCGGTGCCTCGGCTCCCGGGGCTCTGACAACCGGTCCCCGCCTCACCACCCGCGAGGCGGGGACCGGTGCGTCCGGGCGCGGGCGTCGAGGCCCGGACGGTCCTCACGCCGGCGGCGGGCCGTCGCTACGGTGCTGCGGTGACTGCGACCGGGGACGAGGCAGCTCGCGACATCCGGCTCCCCGAGGCGCGCGGGCGGCGCTCGCCGTGGCTGGCGGCGCTCGCCGGGGCAGCCGTCGGGCTGCTCGGTGGCCTGGTGGGGCTGGGCGGCGCGGAGTTCCGGCTGCCGCTGCTGCTGGGCGTGTTCGCGTTCGCGGCCGTGCAGGGCGTCATCGTCAACAAGGCGCTGAGCCTGACGGTGGTCGTCGCGGCCATCCCGAGCCGACTGGGCGCGGTCCCGCTCGACCAGCTGACCGCGCACTGGTTCGTGGCCGCGAGCCTGCTGGCCGGCAGCCTGCCGGGGGCATGGATGGGTGCGGCCTGGGCCACCCGGATGCGCGCCGCGACCCTGCACCGGATCCTCGGGCTCTTGCTCGTCGCCATCGCGGCGGTCTTCGCCGCCCATCACCTCGGCTGGCTGCCGCACCCGGACCTGCCGACCGCCGCGCAGGCCATCGCCGGTGTCGTCGCCGGGTTCGGCATCGGCGTGGTCGCCGCGCTGATGGGCGTGGCCGGCGGCGAGCTGCTGGTGCCGGTCATCACGGTGCTCTTCGCCGTGGACGTCAAGCTCGCCGGCAGCCTGTCGCTGCTGGTGTCGCTGCCGACGATGCTGGTCGGGTTCGCTCGGTACAGCCGGTCACAGGCGTTCTCCGTGCTCCGCGACAACGGCCGGTTCATCGCGGCGATGGCGGCCGGCTCGATCGCCGGAGCGGTGGCCGGCGGCCTGCTGCTCGGCGTCGTGCCGACGGCGGTGCTGGTGCCGGCGGTGGTCGTGCTCCTGGTCATCAGCGCGGTCAAGGTCTGGCGGCACGCCTAGCCCCTGAGTTCGACCGAGAAACAAACCGGCCCCTCGGCCCTCCACAGAGGACCGAGGGGGCCGGACAACGTGCGCCCAGATCAGCACTTAAGAGCCGAACAGGGGCGCGGGGTCAGGGCCGTCCGGCGGCGAAGGCGGTGCGGAACCGCTCGAGCGCCTGCTCCGGATCGCCGGAGGCCCAGCCCTCCAGGGCGACGACGCCGCGGTAGCCGAGGCGGTCCAGCGCCGCGGCGACGGCCGGGTAGTGGATCTCGCCGGTGCCCGGCTCGCAGCGGCCGGGGACGTCGGCGACCTGGATCTCGCCGACCAGCGGCAACGCCCGCTCGACGAGCTGGACGAGGTTCCCCTCGCCGATCTGGGCGTGGTAGAGGTCGAGGTTGAGCCGCAGGTGCGGGCTGTCCACGGCCTCGATCAGGGCGATCGTGTCGGCCGCGCGGGCGAACGGCGTGCCGGGGTGGTCGACGGCGGTGTTCAGGTTCTCGAGGGTGAACACCCGCCCCGCCCGCTCCCCGAGCGCGGCCAGGCGCTCGAGGGTGCGGGCCGCGGTGAGCCACATCGCCGGAGTGACGGTCTCGCTCGGGATCACCGGCAGTCCTCGCTCGTCGAGCCCGGTCCCGTGCACGTTCAGCCGCGGGCAGTCCAGCTGCTCGGCGACGCGCAGGGACTGCTCGGCGGTGCGCAGCAGCTCCTCGGCGCCGTCGGGGTCGGCGAGCGTGCCGGTGACGTAGCCGGTCATCGACGAGAAGGTGGCGCCGGTCTTGACCAGGGCGTCGACGTCCTTCGTCGTCCAGTTCCAGATCTCGACCTCGAAGCCGAGGTCGGCGATGCGCCGCACCCGCTCCTCGAACGGCAGGTCGAGGAAGAGCATCTCCGCCGACGCGGCGAGGCGGAAGCCGGTCACTTGGCCACCTCGTCGATCCGCACGGGGCGGCCGGCGCGCACCGACTCGGCCGCGGCGAGCGCGATCGCCAGGGCTCCCCGGGCGTCCTCGCCGGTCACGGACGCCGGGGTCCCGCCGCGGACGGCCTCGACGAAGGCGGCGAGCTCGGCGGTGTAGGCGGTGGCGAAGAGCTCCTGGTCGCCGCGGACGGTGTCGACGAACCGGCCGGCGGCGTCGGAGAACACCATGCCGGTGCGGCGGCCGTCGCCCATCTGCGCCATCCCGCCGGAGCCGAGCACCTCGCCCCGGACGTCGTAGCCGTAGGAGGCCTCGAAGCAGGCCTCGGCGACCGCCATGGCGCCGTTGTCGAAGCGGATCGTGACGACGGCGGTGTCGAGCAGCCCGCGGTCGCGCCACTCCGGCTCCACGAGCGCGTCGGCGATCGCGTGCACCTCGACCGGCTCCGCGCCCGGGTTGAGGAAGCGCAGCGTGTCGAAGTCGTGGATGAGCGTCTCGAGGAAGATCGTGTCCGGCAGGACCCGGGAGGGGTCGAAGCCACCCGGGTCGCGGGTCAGCGAGCGCAGCAGCCGCGGAGTGCCCAGCCGGCCGGAGTCGATCAGCTGCCGGGCGGCGGCCCAGTCGGGCGCGAACCGCCGGTTGAAGCCCACCTGCAGCACCACACCGGCGGCGCGGGCGGCGTCGATGGCCCGGTCGGCCTCGGCCAGGGTGACCGCCATAGGCTTCTCGCAGAACACCCCCTTGCCGGCGGCCGCCGCGGCGACCACGAGGTCGGCGTGCGTGCGGGCCGGCGTGGAGATGACCACGGCGTCGACGTCGGGATCCTCCCAGAGCTGCGCCAGGTCGGTGTAGGCCCGACCCGCGCCGAGGACGCCGACGAGCCGATCGGCCGCGCCCGGCGCGGGGTCGACCACCGCGGCCAGCCGCGCCCCCGGCAGCCGCCGGGCCAGCGTCTCCGCGTGGAAGGACCCCATCCGCCCCGACCCGATCAGGGCCACGCCGATCGGCGCCGTCGACTGCTTCTCGCTCATTCCGTCTCCCCATCCGCCTAGAACGTTCTAGCACCTAGAAGCGTGGGCCTCGACGGCCTCACCCGTCAAGAGGACGGGCCTAGAACGTTCTAGGAAATCCGGCGTACGCTGTCGTCCGTGGCGCCCCCGACCCCCGACCGGCGGCCGACCTTGGCCGACGTCGCGGCCCGGGCCGGCGTCTCGACCGCGCTCGTGTCGATCGTCATGCGGGATGTCCCGGGCGCCAGCGCGCAGACGCGCGAGCGGGTCCGGCGCGCCGCCGACGAGCTCGGCTACCGCCCCGACACCCGGGCCCGGCTGCTGCGGAGCACCCGCAGCCGGCTGCTCGGTGTGGTGTTCGGCGTGCAGCACGACTTCCACGGCGACCTGCTCGGCGGGCTCTACGCCGCCGCGGAGCGCGCGGGCTACGAATTGGCGCTCAGCGCGGTGACACCGGGCCGCGACGAGGAGCGCGCGGTCTCGAGCCTGCTGCAGGACCGGTGCGAGGCGCTGGTGCTGCTGGGCCCGCGGTCCCCGACCGCACGGCTGGCCGAGCTGGCCGCACGCCTGCCGGTCGTGGTCATCGCCCGCCCGGTGCGCGCCGCACCGGTCGACGTCGTCCGCACCGCCGACGACCTGGGCCTGCACCAGGCCGTGGACCACCTCGTCGGCCTGGGCCACCGCCGGATCGCTCATGTCGACGGTGGCCGGGCGCCCGGCGCGGCGGAACGGCGCCGGGGCTATCGCGACGCGCTCGCCGGCCACGGCCTCGCGGGCGAGGAGCGGATCCTCCCCGGTGGCGTGGGTGAGGAGGACGGCGCCCGCGCGGCCCGCCAGCTGCTTGCCGACGGAGCGCTCCCGACCGCCGTCACCGTCTTCAACGACCGCTGCGCCGTCGGCCTCCTCGACGTCCTGCACCGCGCCGGGGTCTCGGTGCCGGGCGAGATCAGCGTGGTGGGCTACGACGACAGCCGGCTGGCGCGGCTGTCCTCGGTCGCCCTCACCACGGTCGCGCAGGACGTCGGGCAGCTGACCGCCCTCGCCGTGGGCCGGGCGGTGGAGCGCCTGGACGGCGGAGCCGTCGACCAGCGAGAGCAGGTCGTCCCGCCGCACCTGGTGGAACGCAGCACCACCGCGCCGCCACCGTGACCGTGCGAGTCGTCGAACAGCCCGATCACGTGGACGGGCCTCGCCCCGACCAGGTCCAGGCGTAGCGGCCGTCGTCGGCGGCGGTGCCGGCCTCGCCGAGGGAGAGCGGCCGGAAGGTGTCGACCATGACCGCGGTCTCGTCGAAGAACTCCGCCCCCAGCGAGCGCTCGACCGCGCCCGGCTGCGGGCCGTGGGAGTGCCCGCCGGGGTGCAGCGAGATCGAGCCGATGCCGATGCCCGACCCCTTGCGGGCCTCGTAGTCGCCGGCGACGTAGAACATGACCTCGTCGGAGTCGACGTTGGAGTGGTAGTAGGGCACCGGCACCGCCAGCGGGTGGTAGTCGACCTTCCGCGGCACGAAGTTGCAGATCACGAAGTTGGCGCCCTCGAAGACCTGGTGCACCGGCGGCGGCTGGTGGATGCGGCCGGTGATCGGCTCGAAGTCGGCGATGTTGAACGCGTA
>DATAAV010000236.1:0-12430 GCA_036259935.1 Geodermatophilus sp.
GAAGGCGGCCAGGTTGTTCAGGGACATGGCCAGGTCGGGCAGGAAGGCGTCGGGCCGGGCGGCGGCCAGCTGGCGGTAGACCCGCTCGGCCTCGGCCGCCCTCTCCAGCGCCTCCTCCCGCCGGCCCAGGGCGCTGAGGAAGGCGGCCAGGTTGTTCAGGGACATGGCCAGGTCGGGCAGGAAGGCGTCGGGCCGGGCGGCGGCCAGCTGGCGGAGCAGCGTCCCGGTACCGCAGCCGAGCTCCACGACCGCGCCGGGGAACCGGTCGACCACCCCGAGGAAGTACTCGGCCCGGCGCCGCGCCATGTGCCCGGAGGCGCGCAGGTCGTCGTACTCGTCGGGACGCTCGTCGAACGACGCGTTGAACCGCGTGTTCACCGGCCCCCGGCCCGCCGGAGCCGGGAGCGGGTCGATCTGTTCCGCTGCCATCCGGGCAGCGTAGGTGATCGTCCGGCCGCCGTCCGCGGGACGAGCTCCGCCCGCCCGGGAGCGGCCACCGGCCGCTGGTTAGAGTCCGACCGTCCGTCAGCGAGGGAGAACGCGGTGCAGAAGGTCCTGATCGCCAACCGGAGCGAGATCGCCGTGCGGGTGGCCCGCGCCTGCCGTGACGCGGGGCTCACCAGCGTCGCCGTCTACGCCGAGCCCGACCGGGACGCCCTGCACGTCCGCATGGCCGACGAGGCCTTCGCCCTCGGCGGGACGACGCCCGGCGACTCCTACCTGGTCATCGACAAGATCCTCGAGGCGGCGGGGAAGTCCGGCGCCGACGCGATCCATCCCGGCTACGGCTTCCTCTCCGAGAACGCCGGCTTCGCCCAGGCGGTCATCGACGCCGGGCTGACCTGGATCGGCCCCTCCCCCGAGGCGATCATCGCGCTCGGCGACAAGGTGCAGGCCCGGCACATCGCCATGAAGGCCGGCGCCCCCCTGGTGCCCGGCACCAAGGACCCCGTCTCGGGCGCGGACGAGGTGCTGGCCTTCGCCGACGAGCACGGCCTGCCGGTGGCCATCAAGGCCGCGTTCGGCGGCGGCGGCCGCGGGCTGAAGGTGGCCCGCACGAAGGAGGAGATCCCGGAGCTGTTCGACTCCGCCGTCCGCGAGGCGGTCTCCGCCTTCGGCCGCGGCGAGTGCTTCGTCGAGCGGTTCCTGGACCGGCCGCGGCACGTCGAGGCGCAGGTGCTCGCCGACACCCACGGCAACGTCGTCGTCGTCGGCACCCGCGACTGCTCCCTGCAGCGGCGCAACCAGAAGCTGGTCGAGGAGGCCCCGGCGCCCTTCCTCACCGACGAGCAGCGGGCGCGCATCCACTCCTCGGCCAAGGCGATCTGCCGGGAGGCCGGCTACCACGGCGCCGGCACGGTCGAGTACCTCGTCGGCGCGGACGGGTCGATCTCCTTCCTCGAGGTCAACACCCGCCTACAGGTGGAGCACCCGGTCACCGAGGAGACCGCGGGCGTCGACCTGGTGCGCCAGCAGTTCCGCATCGCCGACGGCCTGCCGCTGGAGATCACCGAGGACCCGGCGCCCCGTGGGCACAGCATCGAGTTCCGGATCAACGCCGAGGACGCCGGCCGCAACTTCATGCCGTCGCCCGGGCCGGTGACCCGCATGGAGATCCCGCAGGGCCCCGGCGTGCGCTGGGACTCCGGCGTGGCGACCGGCGGCGAGGTCGTCGGCGCGTTCGACTCGATGCTGGCCAAGCTGATCGTCACCGGCGCCACCCGCGAGGAGGCCCTCCAGCGGGCCCGCCGGGCGCTGGACGAGCTGGTCGTCGAGGGCATGCCCACGGTCATCCCGTTCCACCGCGCCGTCGTCCGCGACGAGGCCTTCACCAGCGAGCCGTTCCGGGTGCACACCCGCTGGATCGAGACCGAGTGGGACAACCAGGTCCCGCCCTACTCCGCCGCCCCGGCCGAGGGCGAGGAGGAGGCGCCGCGGCAGACCGTCGTCGTCGAGGTCGGCGGACGCCGCCTGGAGGTCTCCCTGCCCGCGGGCCTGGCCCTCGGCGGGGGTGCCGCCCCGGCGGCCGGCAGTGCCAAGCCCCGCAAGCGCGGCGGTGGGCACGGCGGGTCGGCCGCCTCGGGTGACTCCCTCGCCTCGCCGATGCAGGGCACGATCGTCAAGGTCGCCGTCGAGGAGGGGGCGACCGTCGAGGCCGGCGACCTCGTCGTCGTCCTCGAGGCGATGAAGATGGAGCAGCCGATCACCGCGCACAAGGCCGGCACGGTCACCGGCCTGTCGGCCGAGGTGGGCGCGACGGTCAGCAGCGGCGCGGTCATCTGCACGATCGCCGACGCCGGGTAGAGCATCCCCGGATGCGGCGAGGGCGGGCTCCCCCGGTGGGGAGCCCGCCCTCGTCGCGTCCGGATCAGGAGCGGGAGACCTGCCCGGTGGCCGAGGACCAGGTGAGGGTGCCGCCCTGGAAGCGCTGGCTGGTGCCGCCGCTGACCGCGCGCTGCTCCTCCAGCGGGTACCCGAGCCCGCCGCTCTCGGCGCCGGCGGACACCCACGCCGCGTGCAGCTGCTCGCGCACCGACCACGCGCCGGTGGGCGAGGACCAGGCGATGGCCCCCCACTGGAACGGCTGGACGCAGCCGCCGCCGGCCAGGCCGCACCGCTCGTCGGCGGTCGGGTAGCCCAGCGGCCCGTTCTCCAAGCCGAGGGCCTGCCAGCGCTCCCGGATCCCGCCGAGGACGATCGCGGCGTCGGTGTTGGCGCTGACGTAGGCCGAGCCGCGCTCGAACAGCTGGTAGCAGCCCACGCTGCGCAGCCCGCACAGCGTGTCCGACGTCGGGTAGCCGATCCCGGTGACCCCGCCGCGAGCGCTCCAGTGGGTCAGGATCGGCCCGCGCACCATGCGCGCGCCGGTGGTGGGCGACCAGTAGATCGACCCGCCGGCGAACTGCTGCACGCAGCCGCCCCGGGCCAGGCCGCACCGCTCGTCGCCCACGGGGTAGCCCAGCGGCCCGTTCTCCGAGCCGGTGGCCTGCCACTTCTCCCGGATGCCGCCGACCACGAGAGCGGCGTTCGTGTTCGCGCTGACGTAGGCCGAGCCGCGCTCGAACAGCTGGTAGCAGCCCACGCTGCGCAGCCCGCACAGCGTGTCCGACGTCGGGTAGCCGATCCCGGTGACCCCGCCGCGGGCGCTCCAGTGGGCGAGGATCGGCCCGCGCACCATGCGCGCGCCGGTGGTGGGCGACCAGTAGATCGACCCGCCGGTGAAGTCCTGCACGCAGCCGCCGCGGGTCAGACCGCACCGCTCGTCGCCCACGGGGTAGCCCAGCGGCCCGTTCTCCGAGCCGGTGGCCTGCCACTTCTCCCGGATGCCGCCGAGCACCACCGCGGGGGCGGTGCCCGAGCTGACGTACATCCAGCCGCCGCGCTCGAAGCCCTGGTAGCAGCCGGAGGAGACCAGCCCGCAGAGCGTGTCGGTGACCGGGTAGCCCAGCCGCCCGCTCTCCGCCCCGCCGCGGTACCAGCTGCCGTAGATCTGCCCGTGGACCACGCGGGCGCCGGTGGCCGGCGACCAGTAGATGGCCCCGTGCTCGAAGGTCTGCAGGCAGCCGCCGTCGCGCAGGCCGCACCACTCCCCGCTGGTCGGGGAGCCCAGCGGCCCGTCCGGTCCGCCGGACCGGTCGTAGGCGGCCCGGATCACGGTCGTGGACTCCGCCGGGGGCACGCCGCGGCCGATCCGCACCTGCGCGCCGGTGGTGGAGACGCTCTGCACCGTGAGGGCGAAGTCGCCGCCGGAGATCGTCACCGTGCGGCCGACCGGAAGGGCGAACTGCATGTCCCCCGACCAGCCGCTCGACGTCGACGGGGTGCCGTCGAGCAGCGTCGACGTGTCGGGCATCGGCGACGACCGGCGCAGCAGGACGCCGGAGTCCAGGCCGTACCGGTTGGCCGAGGTCCCCAGCCAGGCGTCCCGCCCGGTGGGGGTCCGGTACTCCAGCCACCAGACGTCGCCCTCCGCGTCGGTGAGGCGGGCCACGCGGGTGCCGGTCCGGTCCGCGTAGGGGGTCAGCGTGACCGTCGTCGCCGACGCCGGGGCGGTGATCGCCTGCTGCTGGCCGGACGGCAGCAGCCCGAGCCGAGCGGCCTGCGGGGGGTTGAGCGAGCCGACCTGGTCCCACGAGACGCCCATGACGTCGTAGTAGTCGCGGTAGGCGACCTGCTGGCAGGTGCCGCTCTCCACGGTGCCGTCGCACTGCAGCCCGGACGAGTGCCCCAGGCCGAAGTTGTGCCCGAGCTCGTGGGCCAGCACCGAGGTGGCGATGCCGCGCACGTACAGCCGCCCGCCCGACGACGGCTGGCTGCCGACCTCGGCCAGGCCGTAGGGGCAGCCGCCGGACAGGGTGGACGGGGTGCTGGTGACGTACAGCAGCAGGTGCTTGCCGGGGCCGGAGGTGAAGCCGACCCGGGCGGCCACCTCCCGCCACAGCTCGGTGGGGTTGGAGCACGCGGCGGTGGTGGAGATCCAGTCGTACCGGCCGGTGACGCCGACCTGGATGGCGCCGCCGCTCTGCTCGCGCCAGAAGTCGGCCACGGGTCCGTCGACCGCGCTGACGACCTGGGAGAGGGTTCGCGAGTCCCGCGTGCCGCCGGAGGGCACGACCATGACCACGGTCACCTCGTTGGTGAGCGCCGTGGCCGGCAGCGTGGCCGGCTGGTCGGCCGGCGGCAGCGCGACCACCTCGGCGGTGAGCACGTCGCGGGCGGGCTCGACACCCTCCTGCGTGGCGGGGTCGGGCACCTCGCCGCCGACCGTGACCTCCACGGTGGCGCCGGCCGGCAGGGCGCCGGCTCCCTCGGGCGAGCTCGCCACCTCCTCGGGGAGGTCGCCCGCGACGTGGGCGGCGAGGTCCTCGGTGGGCACCCGCACGGCCTCGCCGTCGGCGGTCTCGATCCAGACCAGTGGCCCCTCGTCGGCGTGCGCGACGGCGGCCGCGGGGTCCTCGTGCTCGGGCCAGGCGACGACGATCTCGCCGACCACGGTCTCGGGCGACGCCGGCGCGGGCGCGCTCGTCTCCGGTGCGGCGGTCGGCGCGGGCGCGGCCGTCTCCGGCGCCGTCGCCTCCGGCGCGGGCGCGGTCGTCTGCGGCGCCGTGGCCTCCGGTGCCGTCGTCTGCGGCGCCGTCGGCTCGGGCGCGGGCGCCGTCGGCTCGGGCGCGGGCACCGTCGTCGTCTCCGGTGCCGACGGTGCCGGGGTCGGTTCCTCGGCCCGGACGGCCGTGGGTGCGAGGAACACGGCGAGGGCGGCGGCCGAGGCGGCGACGGCGAGCGGGCGCGACCGGCGCGGGCGACGTGCAGCGAACAAGGCAACTCCAGGTAGGGGGCTCACCTACTGCATCGGCAGCCGGGCCCGGTGGCTGAAGGGGCGTGACGAATCAGACGAAACGGCACCCCAGGGCCGTGAACTGGCCGAGGGCATCGACCAGGTCCAGGCAGACGACGTGGCCGCGGAATTCCGCGCCCAACGTCTCGCGGAAGGCCCGCCCGGAGGCGGTCTGCGCCCAGATGTCGGCGCTGGGCCGGCTCACGGGGAAGCGGGTGTGGTGGCGCCAGTCGATCCGCACGTTGACCGACACCGAGGTACGGGGATCGGGGACGTGGGCCGCACCCCAGCCGGCGAGCACGACCGGGCCGGTGCGGGCCGGGTGCTCGTACCAGAAGCCGACCGGCCGGGTGTTCCCCGGCAGGGCGGGCGCCGCCGTCTGGATCATCCGGTTGCGCCCCTGCTGGCACCCCTCCCGGTAGGTCGCCAGGTGCACCCGGTCGGAGAGCAGGGCGCCGGGGTTGGCCTGGGCGTAGCGGCCCCAGTCCATGAGCTTGAGGTTGGGCCAGCGGTCGGTGGCCAGGCGCAGTTCGGCGTTGAACAAGTCGACAGTGCCCTGGAACGGCGGGTTGTGGATGGTGAACCACTGGACCGGCCGGCCGCGGGCCTGGGCCATGATCCAGTCGATGTTGTCCCGCCACTCGGCGACGGTCATGACCTTGACGTCGTTGGTGCCCAGCGCCACGACGAGGGACCCGGCGTCGCGGAACCAGAGCCGCTCCTCCTCGACCGACGACTCGGTCACCGTCCACCCCGGCCACCCGGTGCCGGTGCCGTCGAGCCGGCCGCGCATGTCCGCCGACGTCGCTCCCGGCCAGCCGATGTAGCCCAGCGAGCGCCAGCCCATCCCGAAGTCCTGGCGGCACTGCTCCAGCAGCGAGTCGCCGATCGCGAAGATGTAGGGGTTGGTTCCCTGCCAGGCGATCCCGGGGACCTCCGCGGCCTGCGCGGCGTCGGGCCGGATCGCCGTCACGACGCTCAGCAGGGCGCAGCAGAGCAGGACCACCTGCAGCACACGCCGCGGTAGGCGTGCCAGGGCACGCCGGTCGACAGCCGTCATGGATCCAGCGCTCCCGTCGCGTCAGAACCGAAGAGAAGCAACTTCGGGCTCCGACGCGATGACGCAGCGCCACGAAGAGTGCGGTCGGCAGACGTATCGGCCGGAAGGGTGTCCGGGTTTAGCCGTGTTTCGGAACGCGGTGGATTCGCCGCAGGGTCGCGCGTCCCGCCGCCCCGCCGACGGCGGCCAGCAGGAGTCCGCCTGCGGCCCACGCCGACAGCGGCAGCGCTCCCCTGGTGGCGGCCGCCCGCAGCCCGGCCGCGCCGGCCCCGGCCACCGCACCGGCCGGTCGGATCGCACCCGCGGCGTGCAGGGCCTCGACGGCCGGAGGCTCCTCGGTGTCGGCGGCTCCCGCGCCTTCGGCGGTCCCGGCGACGGCGGAGGAAGCGCTCCCGCCGGTCGGGACGCAGGCGGGGCAGCCCTCGGCGGGCAGAGTGCCGTCCGGACCGGGCGTGGTCCCGCCGGGAGCGGCGACGACGACGTCGGCACCGGTGGCCGCCGGAGCGATCTCCAGCGTGGCACCGGAGGCCGCGACGGCCCGGACCGTCACCGTGAAGTGCCCGCCGGACACCGGCACCGGGACGCCGAGCGGCAGGGCCGCCTGCAGATCGGCCTCCCAGGCGGCGGCGTCGGCCGGTGTGCCGTCGAACAGGATCGAGGTGTCCGGCATCCCGCCGGTGCGGCGCAGCAGGACGCCGGAGTCCAGGCCGAAGCGGTTGCCGCTCGAGCCCAGCCAGGCGTCCTGGCCGGTGGCGGTCCGGTACTCCAGCCAGTACGTGCCGCCGGCGGGATCGGTCAGCCGGACCACGCGCGTCCCGGTGCGGCCGGAGAGGGGCGCCAGGGTCACGGTCACCGGGCCGTCGGCCACGGTCAGCGCGCGCTGCGCCGTGGCCGGCAGGGCACCGAGCCGCGCGGCCTGGGGCGCGTTGAGGGTGCCGACCTGCTCCCAGGAGGCGCCCATGACGTCGTAGTAGTCGCGGTAGGCCGCCGTCCGGCAGCCGCCGGTCTCCACGGCGCCGTCGCACTGCAGGGCCGAGGAGTGGCCGAGGCCGAAGTTGTGGCCCAGTTCGTGCGCGATGACCGAGGGCAGCGCGTCCCGGACGTAGAAGCGCCCGCCGGAGGCCGGGCCGGAACCGACCTGCCCGAGGGCGTAGAAGCAGCCCGGGAGGTGCTGCGGCCGGCTGCTCACGTAGACGGCGAGGTGCCGGCCGGGGCCCGCGGTGAAACCGACGGCCTCGGCGGCCTCGTTCCACAGGGCGGTGGGCTCTCCGCACCCGGCCTCGGTGCTGATCCAGTCGTGGGCGGCGGTCACGCCGAGGGAGATCGCCCCGTCGGTCTGCTCGGACCAGAAGCGCGCCACCGGGCCGTCGACGGCGGCCACGACCTGGTCCAGGGTCGTGGCGTCCCGGGTCCCGCCCGGCGGCACGACCATGACCACGGTGACCTGGTTGGTCAGCGCCGCCCCGGGCGCGATCCCCGGCTCGGGGTCGTGCGCCACGACCTCCGCGTCGACCACGTCGCGCGCCGGCGCCACGCCGTCCTCGGCGGCGTCGTCCGCGATCTCCTCGCCGACGGTGACCTCGACCGTCGCACCGACCGGCAGGTCCTCGACGGCCTCGGTGGGCACGCGGACCGCCTCGCCGTCCGCGCTCTCCACCCAGCTCAGCGGGCCCTCGTCGGCCTCCTCGGCGGCGTGCCCGGCGCTGTGCCCGGCCAGGCCGGCCTCGGGCCAGACCCGCACCAGCTCCCCGACGACGGTCTCCCCGGCCACAGCGCCCTCGTCCGCCGCGGCGGCGGGGGCGAGCAGCAGGACCGGGACCGCAGCGGTCGCCGCGGCCAGCGCCCGCAGGGGGCGCCGGAGCGGGCCGGAGGTCGCGCGGTCGGAGGGCATCGCCCTCCCCATCGGCGGCCCGCGGGCCCAGGCGCACCGTCCGGAGTGGATCCGGCGGGACGCCCCGTCACACCCGTCCCAGCAGCCGCTGCTCCCCCGCCCGGCGCGGGCTCAGGCCAGAGCGTCGGCCCCCATCAGCCGGCGGCCGGCCTCGGTTATCGACCCCGACAGCGACGGGTAGATCGCGAAAGTGTGCGCCAGGTCGGAGACGGTGAGCCCCTTGGTGACCGCCAGCGCGATCGGCAGGATCAGCTCCGAGGCGCCCGGCGCCACCACGACCCCGCCGACGATCACGCCGGTGGCCTGGCGGGCGAAGAGCTTGACGAAGCCGTCGTGCAGGTCGCCCATCTTCGCCCGGGCGTTGGTGGCCAGCGGGAGCCGGACCGTGTCGATCTCGGCGTCCTCGGGGAGCGACTTCTCCTGGACGCCGACCGTGGCGATCTCCGGATGGGTGAAGACGTTGGCCGCCACCGTCTTCAGCCGGATGGGGGTGACCGCCTCGCCGAGGGCGTGCCACATCGCGATCCGGCCCTGCATCGCCGCCACGGAGGCCAGCTGGAACACCCCGGTGACGTCGCCGGCGGCGTAGATGCCCGGCACCGAGGTGCGCGAGACCCGGTCGACGACGACGTGGCCGGACGGGGCGAGCTCCACCCCGGCCCGCTCGAGGTTGAGGCCGCCGGTGTTGGGCACGGTGCCGACGGTCATCAGCGCGTGGGAGCCCTCGACGGTGCGCCCGTCGGTGAGCTCGACGACGACGCCCTTCTCCGTCCGCCGCACCGCCGCGGCCCGGGAGCGCTCGGTGATCCGCCCGCCGCGGGACTGGAAGACCTGCTCGAGCACCTCGGCGGCGTCGGCGTCCTCACCGGGCAGCACACGGTCGCGGGAGGAGACCAGGGTGACCGGAACGCCGGCCTCCAGGTAGCCGGAGGCGAACTCCGCCCCGGTGACGCCGGACCCGACGACCACGAGGTGCTCGGGCATCTCGTCGAGCTCGTAGACGTCGCGCCAGTCGAGGATGCGCTCGCCGTCGGGCTCGGCGCCGGGGAGCACCCGGGGGTCGGCACCGGTCGCGATGAGCACGACATCGCCCTCCACGGTCTCGAGGACGCGGTCCTCCTCATCGACGATGTGCACGGTGTGCGCGGCCAGCCCGCGCTGCTCGTCGCAGAGCCGGCCGCGACCGGCGATCACCTGGACGCCCTCGGCGACCAACCGGGCCTTGATGTCGGCCGACTGGGCGACGGCCAGGCCCTTGACCCGACGGTTGACCGCCGCGAGGTCGAGCCCGACCGTCGCCAGTTCGGCGCCCTGCACGCCGAGGGTGGCGGAGTCGCGGACCGAGGTCATCGCGCCGGCCGATGCGATGAAGGTCTTCGAGGGGACGCAGTCGGTGAGCACGCTGGCCCCGCCGATGCCGTCGCGCTCGATGACGGTGACCTCCGCACCGAGCTGGGCGGCGACCAGCGCGGCCTCGTACCCGGCCGGGCCGCCGCCGATGATGACGATGCGGGTCATGGGTCCTTCCCCTGCCGTTCGGAGCGGTCGTGCGGGTCATTCTCCCCGCAAGCCCGCCGAACCGCCTGGACTGCCCCCGTCGACCCCGCCGCACGGACGTAGGCTCGGTGCCGATGGGCCGCCTCTACGCCGCGTACGGGTCGAACATGGATCCGGCGCAGATGCTCCGGCGCTGCCCCTCCTCCCCGCACACCGGCACCGGCTGGATCCGCGGCTGGCGGCTGACCTTCGGCGCCGAGGAGTACGGCTGGGAGGGGGCGCTGGCCACCCTGGTCCCCGCCGAGGACGACGCCCCCGGCGTGTTCGTGGCGCTC
The DNA here is from genome assembly GCA_036259935.1 of Geodermatophilus sp. Classification (GTDB taxonomy): domain Bacteria; phylum Actinomycetota; class Actinomycetes; order Mycobacteriales; family Geodermatophilaceae; genus Geodermatophilus. The sequence goes on from DATAAV010000236.1 coordinate 10,119, forward strand.
TACGACCTCACCGAGGCCGACGAGCGCGCCCTCGACGCGTGGGAGGGCGCCGACTCGGGGCTCTACCGCAAGCTCAACCTGCGCGTGCACACCCTGACCGGGGACGTCGTCGCCTACGTGTACGCGCTCGACGCCTTCGAGGGCGGGCTGCCCTCGGCCCGGCACCTGGGGGCGATCGCCGACGCCGCCGAGGCCGCCGGCGCCCCCGACGACTACCTCGCCGAGCTGCGCGCGCGGGACTGCCGCTCGACCGGCCTCTGATCCCTGCCCGCGCGCCGAGATCACGGAACCGGGGGTCCGCCGGCCCCGCCGGAGCCCCACTTCCCCGATCTCCCGGCGAAGCCAGGGATGCCACGATGGGGCTGAGCACTCGGTAACGCTGGGACACCTGGGGTGGCTGGGGTGGACACGGCCGTATGACGCCGAGACCTGACCATCACGCAGAGTCCCCGCAGTGACACTGTCGGCATGGCACGGGCCCAGGAAGGATCTCCGTCCCGGCTCACCTCCCTGGACGCCCTCCGCGGCATCGCAGTACTGGCCGTCCTCGTGTCCCACGCCGGCGAACGCGTCTTTCCGCTGATCGACCTGATCAATACGCACTTGTTCCAGTTGGGCCAGTTCGGCGTGACGCTGTTCTTCCTGGTTTCGGGCTTCGTCATCCCCATGACGCTGGAACGACGGAGCTTGGGGATGTTCTGGGTCTCACGCGTACTGCGGCTCTTCCCGCTGTACCTGGTCGCCCTGGCTGCGGCCGGTGCGCTGACGCTGCTGGGAGTCTGGCACCGGGCCGACGACCTGACGTCGGCTCAGTGGTTGCTCAACACCACGATGCTGCAGGGCCTGTTGGCCGAGCCCAACGCCATGACCGTCGCCTGGTCCCTGACGTGGGAGATGTTGTTCTACATCGTCATGTCGCTGCTGTTCTGCCTGCGCGTGAACCGGAACAGCGCCATCCTGGCGATCGCTGCGCTCACCCTCGCCAACATCGATGCGGTCCGTCCTCTGCTCACGGCCACGGGTTGGTATCCGCTCTGGTGGATGTTCATGGCCCAGCTGTTCACCGGGACTGTCTTCTACCGGCACATGCAGTCCCGTCTGTCCACGGGAACCACTGTGGCGGTCGCCGTCTATTACGTGGCGACGTCCCTGCACGTCACGTGGTCGTACATGGGTGGGCAGCCGCCGACCAGTCACGGGACCTGGGGCTTCGTCCCCATGTCCAGCGCGTGGATTGCGGCCATCCTGGTGTTCGGAGGCTGGTACGTGGCGCGGGATGTGCGGATGCCGCGGGCACTGGTCTGGACCGGGACCGTCAGTTACTCGGTCTACCTGGTGCATCCGTTGGTCATGGACCTCGGCCGACCTGCCGGCGGCGCGGCTCCGGTGCTGATCGACGGCAAGACCACCATGGCGCTGTACTTCGTGGTGTCACTCGGCCTGGCATGGGTGACGTACACGTACGTGGAGAAGCCGGTGATGGACTACGGACGGCGGCTCACATTCCAGCGAGGACAGAGTTCGGGCGCGCCCACCGAGAGCCCCCGGCTGACAGATGAGACCACGCGCATGCCGGCCATGCCTCCCGTACCGCCGTCGCGGCAGTTCGAGGCTGAGCGTCCCGTTGCCCTCGCCGGCTCCGCCGCGGAGTAGCGCCCCGGACAATGCCCCCGCTGTCAGGGGGTGACGGCGGGGACGTCCTCCGGGGCGGCGAGGAAGGTCTCCAGGAGCTGCTGGGCGGCCAGCGCGGGGGTCAGCTCGCCGGCCAGCACCGCCTTCTCCAGCTCCGGCGCGGCCGAGCGCACCCCGGGGTGGGAGCGCAGCGCGTGCTCGAGGCCGTCGTGCACCAGGTGCCAGGTCCAGCGCACCTGCTGGGCGCGGCGCCGCTCCTCGAACTCGCCGGAGAGCCTCATCCGCTCCTGGTGCTCGACCAGCTTGGCCCACACCTGGTCCAGGCCGTCACCGGTGAGCCCGGAGCAGGTGAGCACCGGGACGTCCCAGCCACCCGGCACGTGCCCCCGCAGCATGCGGATCGCCCCGGCCAGCTCCCGGGCCGCCTTCCGCGCGTCGACGGCGGCGGGCCCGTCGGCCTTGTTGACCGCGATGACGTCGGCGATCTCCAGGATGCCGCGCTTGATGCCCTGCAGCTGGTCCCCGGTGCGGGCGAGGGTCAGGAACAGGAACGAGTCGACCATCTCGGCGACGGTGACCTCCGACTGCCCGACGCCGACGGTCTCCACCAGGACGACGTCGTAGCCGGCGGCCTCCACGACGACCATCGACTCGCGGGTGGCCTCGGCGACCCCGCCGAG
>DATAAV010000237.1:0-3112 GCA_036259935.1 Geodermatophilus sp.
GCTCGGCCCGGCCCAGCAGCTCCTGCGCCTTGGCCCTGGCTCTGTCCCAGATGCTCATGCCCTGCCCCAGATGCTCATGGCGGCATCCTCGCGCACGCGGACCCGGTCAGCCGCCGGCGAACGGCGGCAGCACGTCGACGACCGCCCCCGGTGCCAGGACCGACGAACGGTCCCGGGTCTGCGTGCCGTCGACCAGGAAGGAGCAGGCGGTGAGCACCCGCTCGAGGCGCTCGCCGTGCTCGTCGACGATCTGGCCGACCAGCTCTTCGAGGGTGCCGGCGGCGCGCGTCTCGCTGTCGACGCCGGCGGCGGCGCGGGCCCCGGCGAAGTAGCGCACCGTGACGGTCGCGGCGGTCACCGGCTCAGCCCCCGATGGCCGACATGGGCCGGGCCGGCTGCAGGAAGCTCGGGTCGTCGATCCCGTGGCCGGGGAGCTTGCTCAGCGTGGCGATGCGCCAGCGGTCGGCCAGCTCCTCGTCGGAGGCGCCGTCCCGCATCGGGGTCCGCAGGTCGGACTCCTCCCGGGCGAACAGGCAGTTGCGGACCTGGCCGTCGGCGGTCAGCCGGGTCCGGTCGCAGGTGCCGCAGAACGCCCGGGTCACCGAGGCGATGACGCCGACGGTGGCCGGTCCGCCGTCGACCAGCCAGCGCTCGGCCGGCGCGGAGCCGCGCTCCTCGGGATCGGGGGTGAGCGTGTACGCCGTCGAGAGCCGCTCGAGGATGTCCTCGGCGGTGACCATCTGCCCGCGGGTCCAGGCGTGGTGCGCGTCCAGCGGCATCTGCTCGATGAACCGCAGCTGGTAGCCGTGCTCCAGGCAGAACTCCAGCAGCGGGACCGCGTCGATCTCGTTGATGCCCCGCAGGAGCACCGCGTTGACCTTGACCGGGGTCAGCCCGGCCCGCTGGGCGGCGGCGAGGCCGGCGAGGACGTCGTCGAGCCGGTCGCGGTGGGTGAGCTGCCGGAACCGCTCCCGGTCGAGCGTGTCGAGGCTGACGTTGATGCGGTCCAGCCCCGCCTCGGCCAGGGCGGGCGCGACCCGGGCCAGGCCGATCGCGTTCGTGGTGAGGCTGACCTCCGGGCGGGGCTGCAGCGCGGTCGCGGCGGCGACGATGCCGACCAGCCCCGGGCGCAGCAGCGGCTCCCCGCCGGTGAAGCGGACCTCGCGGATGCCCAGCTGCTCGACGCCGATGCGCACCAGCCGGGCGATCTCGTCGTCGGTGAGGACCTCGACCTTGGGCAGCCACTGCAGGCCCTCGGGCGGCATGCAGTAGGAGCACCGCAGGTTGCAGCGGTCGGTCAGCGAGACGCGCAGATCGGTGGCGACGCGGCCGTGCCGGTCCACCAGTCCGCCGCGGCCGGGCGCGGCGTCGGGGACCGCCTCGACACGGCGCACCACCGGGTCGGGGAGCGGGCTGGTCGAGGTCACCGCTCGACGATAGTGCGCAAAGGCGCTGCGGCGCCCCCCTTCGCGCTCGTCCGCACCGGTCGGCGGAACTCGGAGGCGCGGGTCGGCCGTCGGTTGCTACGGTCGCCGGGCCACCCGAGAGACCGGCGGGCGACCCCGCACTCGCTTGTGGCCAGGAAGCGCGAGAGAACCCCGTGTCGCCCCGCACCGTCTTCGCCCCGTACGCCCGGCTGTTCACCGTTCCCGGCGCGCGGGCCTTCTCCCTGGCCGGCTGGATCGGCCGGCTGCCCGCGGCCACCATCGGCCTGGGCACCGTCCTGCTCGTGGCGGCCGAGACCGGTAGCTACGGCGTCGCCGGTGCGGTGTCGGGGACGACGGCGCTGGCGTTCTCGGCCGCGAGTCCGCTGTGGGCCCGGGCGGTCGACCGCCGCGGCCAGGGCCCGGTGCTGCGGATCGCGATGACGGTCTTCCTGCTGCTGGGCGCCGCCTTCCTCGTCGCCGTCCTCACCGGCGCCCCGCTGTGGACCTGGTTCGGGCTGGCCGCGCTCACCGGCGCCGCCAGCCCCAACATCGGCTCGATGGTCCGCGCCCGCTGGGCGCACGCGCTCCCAGACCCGGTCCAGCGGCAGACCGCCTTCGCCTTCGAGTCGGTCGTCGACGAGGTCGTGTTCGTGGTCGGGCCGCCGCTGGTCACGTTCCTGGCCGCGCTCGTCGCCCCGCCGGCCGGCTTCCTCACCGGCCTGCTCGCCGGGGTCGCCGGGGGATGGGTGCTGGGCCGGCTGGCGGCGACCCAGCCGCCGGTGGTCCCGTCGGCGGCCGGCGGCCACCGCCGCCGCGCCGCGGTGCTCGATCCCGCGCTGGTCGTCGTCGCGGTCTCCTCGCTGGCGATCGGGATCGTGTTCGGCGCCATGGACGTCGTCGTGGTGGCCTTCGCCCAGGCCGAGGGTGCGCCCACCATCGCCGGCGTCGCCCTCGCCGTCTACGCCGCGGGGAGCCTGGTGGCCGGGCTGGTGTACGGCGTCGCCCGGGTGCCGGGCACGCTGGCCGCCCGGTTCGTCGGGTGCGCGGTGTGCTTCGGGGCAGCCACGCAGATGCTGCTGGCGGTCGGGTCGCTGTCGTGGCTGCTGCCGGCGGCGTTCGTGGCCGGGCTGACCATCGCGCCGGTGCTGGTGTCGGGGATGACGCTGGTGGAGTCCCGGGTGCCCCGGGGCTCGCTGACCGAGGCGCTCACCTGGACGACGGCCGGCCTCATCGCCGGGGTCACGGTGGGCGCGGCGGTCGCCGGGGCGGCGGTGGACGCGTGGGGCGCGGAGACGGCGTTCACCGTCCCCGCGCTCGGCGCCGCGCTGGCCGCGCTGCTGGCGCTCGGCGGCGCGCCGCTGCTGCGCCGTCCGGCGGAGGAGCCCGCCCGCCCCGTGTCGGGGGTCGAGCCGGCTGGGCGCACCATCGAGGGGTAGGAGAGCTCCGTCCCCTTCCCGATCGAGAGGACCACCCTGTGGCTGACGTGCCCACGATCCGCCTGAACAACGGCGTCGAGATCCCGCAACTGGGTTTCGGCGTCTTCAAAATCCCGCCGGCGGAGACGGCCGCCGCGACGCTGACTGCGCTCGAGGTCGGCTACCGGCACATCGACACCGCGCAGATGTATGGCAACGAGGACGGTGTCGGTGAGGCGGTCCGCCGCTCTGGGATCCCCCGGGACCAGG
>DATAAV010000238.1:0-13899 GCA_036259935.1 Geodermatophilus sp.
CGCACGGGCGGACCACCGTGGATGCCGGTCTCGTGGACGGCCGCGTGCCCGCGACCGCGGGCGATGAGCCACCTGTTCAAGGGGAACGCGAAGATGCCGGCGACCACGAGCGCGAACGACAGGGCGCCCCAGAACAGGATGCTGTCGACGCCCGAGTGCATCGCGCCGGGGATCGCGACCATGATCGCGTTGTCGACGACCTCCATGACCGCGATCGAGACGGTGTCGGCCGCCAGGGCCACCGTCAGGGCCCGCCGGAACGGCAGCCCGGCGCGCAGCACGCCGCGCATCGTCAGCGCGTAGCCGAAGAAGAAGGCAAGGGCCACCGCCAGGGCCACGGTGGCGGCGTCGGGCAGCCCCGCCGAGGTAGTTCCGGGTTGCACACCTGCTGAAGCCGTGGGGCAAGCGGCCGCCGTGCCGCTCCGCCGGGTCTGCGGTACCCCCGATCAGGTCGCTTGCCTCAAGCTCCGAGGCTCGGCTGCCGATGTCGGTAGTCGTGAGGACATCGGTACGGGGCCGTCCCGCCCCCGCCGCGGGCCCCGGGGCCCTGCGCGGCGCGGCATGCCGCACCGGGCGCCGGTGGTGACCGCCCGAGTGGAGACCGAGGCCCGCGAGACCTCCGGGGCGACCACCGCCCTCGTCGTCGGCTACGTCCGTGAGCGCGGGGATGACCGGGCCGTCGAAGAGATGCTGCGCCGGGCGGGGATCCGGCACACCGCCGAGGAGCTCACCCGCCAGTCCCGGTGGATCAGCTACGACACGCGCATCCGGCTGTTCGCGGCCGCGACCGAGGTCCTCGGAGATCCGCGCACGATGGTTCGCATCGGCCAGGAGGCGCTGGGCCGGGGCATGAGCCCCGCCGTGGCCCTCCTCGTGCGCGCCATGGGATCGCCGCGGCACGTGTTCCGGCAGATCCCCCGCGCGATCGCCAAGTTCACGACGACCTCCACCATGGAGGTCGTGGACGTCGGCGCCGCGTCCGCGACGCTGCGCTACACGCTGCACCCCGGCTACCCGCACTCCCGCCTGGACTGCCAGTACGTCGAGGGCCTCGTCGGCATGGTGCCGACGGTGTTCGGTCTCGCCCCCGCGACGGTCCGGCACGACGAGTGCCAGTCCGACGGGCACCCGGCCTGCGTCTACCGCCTGACCTGGGACCGTCGTGGCCGGTTGCCCGGCCGCAGGCGGCGGGAGGTGGCCTCCGGTCCCGAGCTGCAGGCCCTGCGCGAGCAGCTGCGGGTCCTGCAGTCGGCCGCCACCGACCTGGTCGCCAGCGACGATCTCGGCACGGTGCTGCACCGGATCACCGCCCGCGCTGGGGAGGCCGTGCTCGCCTCGGGCTACCTCCTCGCCGTCACGGATCCGGCGGGCGGCCCTCCCCTGGTGCACAGCGCGGGGCTGCCGGCGGAGCGGGTGTCGGGACTGGCCGCGGCCCTGCTCGCCGGCATCGACCTCGGCCCGGACGTGGTCGCCGTCGACGTCGCCTCGGCGCGCCGCCGGCACGGCCGGCTGGCCGCGGTCCACCAGCCCGGTGACGGGGCCCTGGCGCACGAGCGGGACCTGCTGGCCGCCTATGCCGGGCACGCCGCGGCAGCGCTCGACCTGCTCATCGCGCTGGAGGACGCCCGCCGGGAGGCCCAGCGCGCCGGTTCCCTGCTCGCCCTCGCGCACGAACTGGCCGGTGCCACCGACGCCGGAGCCGTGTGCGCGGTGGTCGCCGAGGCGCTGCCCGGGATCGTCGGCTGCGCGAGCGCCGCGATGCTGCTCTGGGACCCCGCCGCCGGAGCGCTGCAGGCGGCGGCCTCCGCCGGCCTCGACGCGCAGGCGCACGAGCAGCTCATGGGGACCGTGCTGCGCGCCGAGGACGTCCCCGAACTCGTCGGGATGCTGAGCGACCGGGAGCCGCGGTTCCTCACTGTCACCGGCAGCAGCCCGCACGTGCAGCGGCTGCTCGCCGCGCTCGCACTCACCGACGTCGTCGCCGTGCCGCTGCTCGCCGGGAAGGCCTTCCTCGGGGTGGCCACGAGCGGCTGGGTGGCGGGCCGGAGACCGGGCTCACTGGACGGCGACGTCCTGGACCGGCTGCGCGGCGTCGGCGACCAGGCCTCGACCGCGCTGCAGAACGCGCGGCTGCTGGAGACCGTCCGCCACCAGGCGTCGCACGACGCCCTCACCGGGCTGCCCAACCGGGTGCTCTTCCTGGAGCGGCTGGAGTCCGCGCTCGCCGAGACGGGGGCCGACGAGCACGTGGGCGTGCTCTTCTGCGACCTGGACCGGTTCAAGTCGGTCAACGACTCCCTCGGCCACGCGGCGGGGGACGAGCTGCTCCGCCAGGTGGCCGCGCGGCTGCGCGCCGCGGTGCGCCCCCGCGACACCGTCGGCCGGCTCAGCGGCGACGAGTTCGCCGTCATCCTGCCCGGCCTCGAGCGGCCCGCCGACGCCGACGGTGTCGTGGCGCGGGTGCTGGGCTGCTTCGACCAGCCCTTCCGGCTCGAGGGCGTACCCGTCCCGGTCGGCACCAGCGTCGGCGTCGCCGTCCACACGGGGGAGTGGGGCGACGCCGGGCGGCTGCTGCGGGAGGCCGACGCGGCGATGTACCGCCACAAGAACGGCGAGCGCCAGGGCGGCCGGCCGCAGGGGCGGGACGCCTCCGGCGGCTGACGTCAGTCGCGCAGCCGGGAGCGCAGCGCGGCCCGGTCCGCGGCGCCGAAGCCGTGCGCCTCCAGCCAGCCGATCGGCCCGCCGTGCCGCTCGTCGAGCAGGGCCAGGAGCCGCTCCATCGTCTCCGCCCGCGGCGTGTGGCTGGCGACGTCGCGGCGGACCATGTCCTCGGCGTACGTGGGCGAGGCCGCGAGCTTGGCCACCAACGCATCGATGACGTCGGCGGTCATGGCGTAGTCCGCCACGATCTCCTCGTTCGAAACCCCCGCGACGGCCAGCGCCAGGGCGACGACCACGCCGGTGCGGTCCTTGCCGGCCGCGCAGTGCACCACCGCGGCGCCGGGCCCCCCGGTGGCCAGGGCCCGCAGTGCAGCCACCACGTTGTCGCCCCGGTCCCGCAGGTACCCCAGGTAGGAGCGCACCGCCGGCGGCTCGCTCCGGTCACCCTCGGCCGTCTGGCGCGGCAGGATCGACTCCGCCCAGTCCGTCGGCAGCTCGGGCAACTCCTCCTCCTCGACGGCGAAGACGTCGGTGTGGTGGCCGCGCTCGGGCAGCAGGCTGAAGTGACGGTGCGTCACCCCGGGGACGTCGCGCAGCGGCCCGCGGCCCTCCAGGAGCACCTCGGCGGTCGTGCGCAGGTCGATCACCTCCTGCAGACCCACCTCGTCCACCAGCCGCCGGACGTCGGTCCCGCTGAGCGTCTGCAGGTTGTCGCTGCGGACGATCCGGCCGGCCACGGTCCGGCCCCCGTCGGTGGTCGGCAGCCCGCCCAGGTCGCGGGTGTTGGTCGTTCCGTCGAGCCGCAGCCAGCGGTCGGTGCGCGTGGAGGTCACCCGTCCGACGGTACGGCGTCGGCCTTGATCCCCGCCCGGAACCGGAACTGTGGTGTCCGGAACCACACATCCGGCGCAAGCTGTGGGGTCCGCCGACATGGGCACCCGCCGCGCCGCTCCCTAGCGTGTGGCGGAGCACACCCTGCGTGCGTCGAGGGAACCCCCGCGGTGCACGCCCGCACCGTCCGAGGAGTTCGCACATGTCGCGTTCCCGATCCCGCACCGCCGCTCTCGCCGTGGGGGTGGCCGGCGTCCTCGCGCTGGGCACCGCCTGCGGGAGCCCCACGGCCGCGCCCTCCGGCGGCGGGAGTTCCCAGGACGGCTCCCCGGTGCAGGTGGGGCTGGTCTACTCGAAGTCCGGCCCCCTGGCCACCTACGGCGCCCAGTACCTGCAGGGCTTCGAGGCCGGCCTCGACTACGCCACCGACGGCACCGGCGAGGTGAACGGCCGCCCGATCGAGGTGATCGAGCGCGACGACGCCGGTGACCCCGCGAAGGCCGTCGCCGAGGCCACCGACCTGATCGGCCAGGGCGTGCGGATCCTCGCCGGGTCCACCTCCTCCGGGGTCGCCACCCAGGTGGCCCCGCTGGCCGAGCAGAACGACGTCCTGTTCGTCTCCGGCCCGGCCGCCACAGACGCGATCACGGGGATCAACGGCAACACGTTCCGCTCGGGCCGGCAGACCTACCAGGACATCCTCACCGCGCAGTCGTTCATCGGGGACGCCGCCGGGAAGTCGGTCCTCGTCTTCGCGCAGGACAGCGCCTTCGGCCAGGCCAACGTCGCCGCCGTCACCGCCGTCCTCGGCGAGCAGGGCGGGGCGACGGTGACCCCGGTGCTGGTGCCGGCCAGCGCCACCGACTTCACCCCGTTCGCCTCGCAGGCCCGCGACGCCGGGGCCGACCTGGTGTTCGTCGCCTGGGCCGGGGAGACCGCGCCGGCCATGTGGCAGGCGATGGGCCAGCAGGGGGTCCTGGAGTCGACCACGGTCGTCACCGGCCTGGACATCCGCGCCTCCTACGCGACCTACGGCGCGCAGGCCACGCAGATCGACTACCTGTCGCACTTCTTCGCCGAGGCCGCGGACAACGAGGTCGCGCAGGCGATGGCCGAGCGGGTGGAGGCTGCCGGGGGCGAGGTCGACCTGTTCACGCCCGACGGCTTCACGGCCGCGCAGATGATCGTCCGCGCGATCGAGGAGGGCGGCGACGACGTCGCGGGGATGATCGAGGCCCTGGAGGGCTGGACCTTCGACGGGGTCAAGGGCGAGCTGACCGTCCGCGCGGAGGACCACGCGCTGCTGCAGCCGATGTTCCAGGCCCGGCTCGAGCAGCGGGACGGCGCGCTCGTGCCCGTCCTGGTCGAGACCCTCGACCCGGAGGCCACCGCGCCGCCGGTCGCCACGTCCTGACCGGCCGGATCGCCGTGTCCGTGCGGACCGACGGCTCCGCCGCGGCACCGGCCGCCCGCTCCGCGGGCGCGCCGGTGCTGCAGGTGGAGGGCCTGACCTGCGCCATCGGCGGGGCCGTGATCGTCTCCGACGTCACCTTCGACGTCGCACCCGGCGAGTTCGTCGCCGTGATCGGGCCCAACGGGGCGGGCAAGACCTCGCTGTTCAACCTGCTCTCCGGGCTCCTGCCGGTCACCGCGGGCAGGATCACCCTGGCCGGCGCGGACATCACCCGGGCCGACCCGGCCGCGCGCGCCCGGCGCGGGCTGGGCCGCACCTTCCAGTCCTCCTCGGTGTTCGCCGGCCTGACCGTGCGGGAGAACGTGCGGCTGGCCGCCCAGGCACGCCTCGGCGGCAGCATGCGGCCCTGGCAGCTGGTGCGGCCGGCCGACCGGGCGCACGAGGTCGCCGGGAGCGCGCTGGACCGGGTGGGCCTGGGCGCCCGCGCCGACGTCCTCGCCGGCGCCCTCTCGCACGGGGACAAGCGCAAGCTCGAACTGGCGATCCTCCTGGCCACCGACCCCGCCCTCGTGCTGCTCGACGAGCCCATGGCCGGGGTGAGCCTGGAGGACGTCGCAGGGCTGACCGAGGTGATCGCCGGCGTGCACCGCGACGAGGGCCGGACCGTCCTCATGGTGGAGCACCACATGGACGTGCTGCTCGGCCTCGCCGACCGGGTGGCGGTCATGCACCACGGCGCGCTGCTGGCGCTGGACACCCCGGCGCGGGTGACCAGCGATCCCGCCGTCCAGGAGGCGTACCTGGGGGACTCGCTGTGAGCGAGCACCGCAGCGAGCGACGGAGCCGACAGCGAGTGAGCATCGCAGCGAGCGCCAGCGAGCGAGGAGCGGAGCGAGCGCGGAGGCGACCGGCCACGCAGCGAGCGAGGAGCGGAGCGAACATCCGAGCGGAGCGAGGCGTGTTCCTGTGAGCGAGCGACCGGTGCTTCTCCGGATGGCCGACGTGCACGTGCGGCTGTCGGGGAGCCACATCCTGCAGGGCGTCGACCTGACCGTCCGGCGCGGCGGGGTGACCGCCCTGCTCGGCCGCAACGGCGCCGGCAAGACCACGACGGTCAAGTCGGTGCTCGGGCTGGTGCCCTCGACCGGGCTGATCGAGCTGACCGGCGCCGACGGCCGCGTGCACCGGCTGTCGGGCCGCCGCACCCACGAGATCGTGCGGCTGGGCATCGGCTACGCCCCGGAGGACCGCGAGGTCTTCGGCGGGCTGACCGTGGCCGAGAACCTGGCGCTGGCCGAGCGGCGGGACTCCGCCCACCACCACGACCGGGTGTTCGACCTGTTCCCCGAACTGAGGAAGCGCAGCCGGCAGCTGGCCGGGACGCTCTCCGGCGGCCAGCAGCAGATGGTGGCGATCGCCCGGCTGCTGCTCAACGACAACCAGGTGCTGCTGGTAGACGAGCCGACCAAGGGGCTGGCGCCGCTGCTGGTCGCCGAGGTCGCCGACGTGCTGGCCCGCGCGGCTCAGGAGGTGACGATCCTGCTCGTCGAGCAGAACCTGACCGTCGTGCGCCGGATGGCCACCGACGCGGTCGTGGTCGACCAGGGCCGGGTGTCCTGGACCGGCTCCGCGCCGGACCTGCTGGCCGACGCCGACCGCACCCGCGAGCTGCTGGGCGTCGCCACCAGCGGAGGTGCCCACACATGAGCACGGTCGTCCTGCTGACGGTCACGGGCCTGGGCCTGGCCGCGCTGTACTTCCTCGTCGCGTCCGGGCTCTCGCTCATCTTCGGGCTCATGGGGGTGCTGAACTTCGCCCACGGTGCGTTCCTCACCATCGGCGCCTACGGGACGTGGTGGGCGGCGGGGAACCTGCCGGGGGCCGGCTCCGGCGGCTGGGGCTTCGTGCTCGCGGTCGGGTTCGGGGTCGCCGTCGGCACGCTGATCGCCGCGCTGATCGAACTGCTGCTGATCCGGCCCCTCTACGAGCGGCACATCGAGCAGGTGCTGGTCACCGTGGGCCTCAGCCTGGCGCTGGTCGCGCTCGTGCGGGCGGTCTGGGGCGCCGACCCCCATCCGTTCCCGCGCCCGGAGTGGACCCAGCGGACGACGTCGCTGCTGGGGGCCAACGTGCCCAACGACCGCTTCCTGCTGATCGTCACCGCCGTCGTCGTCCTCGCCGCGGTGCTGGCGTTCCTGCGCTTCACCCGGTTCGGCCTGATCATCCGCGCAGGGGTGGAGAACCGGTCGATGGTGACGGCGCTGGGCATCGACGTGCGCAAGGCGTTCACCCTGGTCTTCGCGATCGGCGGGGCCTTCGCGGCGCTGGCCGGCGCGCTCGGCGGCATCTACCTGGGCTCGATCTCGCCCGGCCAGGGCACCTCGCTGCTGATCTTCGCCTTCATCGTCGTGGTGATCGGCGGGATGAGCTCGATCACCGGCACGGCCGTGGCGGCGGTGCTGGTCGGCCTGGTGCAGCAGTTCGCGAACTACTACGCCGCCAGCGGGGTGGGTGACCTGTCGGTCGTCCTGCTGCTGGCCGTGGTCCTGTTGACGCGCCCGGGCGGGCTGACGGCGAGGGTGGCATGACGCGGAACCTGACGCGGCTGGCGCCGCTGGTCGTCCTGGGGATCCTCGCGATCCTGCCGTTCTCGACGCTGCAGCTGCCGGGCCTGTTCGACGGGGTGCTCAACAGCCCCGGCACGCTGCAGCTGCTGGCCCTCTGCCTGATCTTCGGCGGGGTCGCGCTCTCCTACGACCTGCTGTTCGGCTTCACCGGGCTGCTGTCGTTCGGCCACGCCCTCTACTTCGCCGCCGGCACCTACGTGGCCAACCTGGCGCTCACCGAGCTCGGCTGGGGCCTGGGCGCGGCGCTGGCGCTGACCACCGCCGCGGGGATCGTGCTGCCGCTGCTGGTCGGCGGGGTGGCGCTGCGGGTCTCCGGCATCGCCTTCTCGATGGTGACGCTGGCGGTCGCGCAGGTCGGCTCGATCATCGTCCTGCGCGACCCGGGCGGCCTGACCGGCGGCGAGGAGGGCCTGGCGCTGGACCGCTCGCAGGTGCCTGACGCCTTCGTCGGCGTGCTCAACACGGTCAACCTGTACTGGCTGGCAGTTGTCTACCTCGCGGTGGTCTACGGCGTGGTCGCGTGGGTGACCAACTCCCGCGCGGGCCGGGTGTGGCAGGCCATCCGGGAGAACGAGCGGCGGGTCGAGGTGCTGGGCCTGCGGCCCTACGGGTTCAAGCTGCTGGTGTTCGTGCTGGCCGGGCTGCTGGCCTCGCTCGGCGGCGTCGTCCACCTGCTGCTGCTCGGCGGCTCCACCCCGCGCACCACCACCGCCGACTTCACCCTCGGCCTGCTGGTCATGGTGGTGCTCGGCGGCGCGGGCAGCCGGTGGGGGGCGGTGCTCGGCGGCGCCCTCTACACCTACCTGGACAGCCGGCTGACCGACCTGGCCAGCTCCCCGGCGGTGCAGGACCTGCCGGCCTGGCTGCGGGTGCCGCTGTCGGAGCCGCTGTTCCTGCTCGGGACGCTGTTCATCCTGGTGGTGTTCTTCGTCCCCGGGGGCATCGCCGGGCTGGTGCAGCGGCTGCGGGAACGCCGCGCCGCGCGCCGTCCGGGTGCGCCGTCCGGCGGAGCCCCGGCCGGCCGGGTGGTCGAGCAGCTGCGCGAGGCCGCGACCCGCGGTGTCGGGGTGGGGGCCGGCGCCGGTCAGCCTCGCGACGGGGTCTGAGCGAGCAGCTCCTCGCAGACCGCGAGCAGCCGGGCGCGGAGCACCGCCCCGCGCCCGGCGAAGCCGCGCTGGGCGGCCACGTACTCCGCCTTGCCCTCGGGCGTCTCGATCGGCACCGGCACGTAGCCGTGCGCGCGCAGGTCGTAGGGGGAGGCGCGCATGTCCAGCACCCGGACGTCGCGGGCCAGCTCGAAGCAGTCGGCCAGCAGCTCCCCGGCAACGGCCGGACCGAGCTTGTACGCCCACTTGTAGAGGTCCATCGTGGCGTGCAGGCAGCCGGGCTGCTCGAGGTCCACCTGCGTGGCCCGGGTCGGTTGCAGCCGGTTGCGGCCGACGGCGGCGGGGGTGAAGAACCGGAACGCGTCGAAGTGCGAGCACCGGACCGGGTGGGACTCCACGACCGCGTCCGTGCCCGCGCTGCCCAGCCGCAGGGGCAGCGGGTGCCGGCGGGCGTCCGCCCGGTAGACCATCGCCCACTCGTGCAGCCCGAAGCAGCCGGTGTGCGCCGGCCGCGCCGCCGTCGCCGCCAGCAGCCGGGCCACGGAGGCGACGGCGTCCCCGCGGTCGGCCAGGAACGCCGCCCGGTCCAGCGCCACGACGCCGTCGGCGTCCGAGGCGTACCACCGCCAGGCCGCGTGCGGCGTAGGACCCGCGGCCGACGGCGCCAGACCGACGCCGGCGCCCGGGTGCCAGCGGCGCAGCTGCGCCGGGCGGGCGCTGTAGTACTCGAAGAGGAAGTCCTCGACCGGGTGCCGCTCCCCGGCGGCCCGGCGGGTCCGGTGCCCGGCGGTCAGCGCGTCCACCCGCGCGGCGTGCGCCTGCGACCGGGCCGTCCACTCGGCCGCGGGGAGGCAGGCGGGGGCGGACGGCACCCGACCAGGGTAGGCAGGCGGGCGGCTACTTCCCGGCTGCGCCGGTGATCCGGCGCAGCCGCAGGGCCAGCTGTACCTCGAGCGCCCGGTCGGGGGAAGACCACTCCCGGCCCAGCAGCCGGCCGATCCGCTCCAGCCGCTGGGTGACCGTGTTGACGTGCACGCCCAGCGCCTCGGCCGCCCGCGCCGGCGAGCTCCCGCCGTCGAACCAGGCCTGCAGGGTGGCCGCGAGCTCGGTGCCGCGGCGGGCGTCGTAGTCCAGGACCGGCCCCAGCGTCGCCGTCACGAAGCCGTGGACGTCGCGCCGCTCGCCGACCAGCAGGCCCACGAACCCCAGCTCCTCGGCGTCGGCGGCCTCCCCGTCCCGGCCCAGGGCCTCCAGCGTGGAGGCGCACCGCTGCGCCTCGGCGTGGGCCCGGGCGACCGCCGCCGCCCCGTGGGCCGGGCCGCCCCCGCCGGCGGTCACCGGGCGGCCGACCGCGCCGGAGAGCTCCTTGTGCACCAGTGCCGCCGCCGCGCCGGCGGTCAGCTCGGGCAGGCAGAGCACCACCGATCCGTCGTGCTGTCCGGCGAGCCCGCCGCGCGTGGCGGCCAGGTGGGTCGCGGCGGCCAGGGCCCGGCCGCGGCCGCGCTCCTCGACCCGGACGACGACCACTGCGTGCGGCCGGTCGAGGTCGGCACCCAGCCGCCGGGCCCGCTCCCGGAGGCCGTCGGGATCCCGCAGCGGAGCGGCCAGCAGCTCCTCCAGCAGCTCGCCGCGCACCCGCCCCTCGGCCTCGCTGGCCGTGCGGCGGATGAGCAGCAGCAGGGCGGTGACCAGCGCGGCGCGCTCGAGAATGCGCTGGTCGGCGTCGGACAGCTCGTCGTCACGGTGCAGGACCAGGCCGCCGAGCAGCTCGCTGCCCACGGTCACCGCCGCGGTCCACCAGCTGCCGTCGCGGACGGTGCGGCCGGTAGACCGCGCGAGGCTCAGGGCCGCGGCCGGGTCCGGCGGCAGGTGCGCCTCCGCGCCCGGTTCGGGCGGCGGTGTCGCCCGGCCCTCCTCGTCCAGCACCGTGATCCGCCCGCCCAGGGCCTCGGTCACCGCGGTGGCCACGTCCTCGACCCCGCCGCCGCGCAGCACCACGTCGATGAACCGGTCGTGGGCGCCGGCCGCGCGCTCCACCGAGGCGGTGTAGGCGCGCAGTTCCCGGCTCGCCGCGGACAGCTCCTCGAGCGCGGCGCGGGTCTCCTCCAGCAGCCGGGCGTTGTCCAGAGCGATCGCCGCGTGCGCCGCCAGTGAGCACAGCAGCGCCACCTCCGAGCGTTCGAAGAAGCGCTCGGTGCGGTCGGCCGCGAAGAGGACGCCGATCACCTGCGAGCCCCGGATCAGCGGCACGCCCAGGATGGCGACCAGCCCCTCCTCCCGGACGCCGCCGTTGATCTCGTCGGTGTGGTGGAACCGCTCGTCGGCGAAGTAGTTGGCGGTGGCGTAGGGCGCGGCCGTCTGCGCGACCAGGCCGCCGAGCCCCTCGCCCATCGGCAGCCGCAGCGCCTGGAAGCGGGCCGAGACGGAGCCGTCCGTCACCCGCATGTACGTGTCGCCGCGGACGTCGTCGTTCAGCGTCAGGTAGGAGACGTCCGTGCCGAGCAGCTGCCGGGCCCGGCGGACGATCGCGGTGAGGACGGAGTCCACGCTGCGGAGCGTGGCCAGGTCGCTGGCGGTGTCGAACAGCGCGGACAGCTCCGACTCTCGGCGCCGGCGGGCGGCGAACGCCTCGCGCACCTGCAGGGCCAGGAGCTTGACCCGCTCCAGCTCGGCGAGCTCCGTCGGGTCGGCACCCGCGGCGCGGGCCCGCACCAGCGGCCCCTCGTACTCGATCGCCGCCGCGTCCCCCAGCAGCAGCCCGAAGTACTCCGCCGCCCAGCCCGGGGCGGGTTGGGCGCGGTCGGGTGCCCCGGACTGGCGCACCGGGGCGGGAGATGTGGCCACGCCCGGCATTCTCGCCGGGCGTGCGGTCAGTGCGCGCTCCACCCGCCGTCCATGACCAGCGAGCTCCCCGTGATGGACGCCGCGGCGGGGGAGCACAGGTAGGCCACCGCCTCGGCGACCTCCTCCGGCTCGATCAGCCGCTTGACCGCCGCGGGGGCGAGCATCACCTGCTCCACCACCTCGTCCTCCGACAGCCCGTGCGCGCGGGCCTGGTCGGCGATCTGCCCCTCGACCAGCGGCGTCCGCACGTAGGCGGGGTTGACGCAGTTGGAGGTCACCCCGTGCGGGGCGCCCTCCAGGGCGATCACCTTGGACAGCCCCTCGAGGCCGTGCTTGGCGGTCACGTAGGCGCTCTTGTACGCCGAGGCGCGCAGCCCGTGGATGGAGCTGATGTTCACGATCCGCCCCCACCCGCGCTCGTACATGTGCGGCAGCGCCCCGCGGACCAGCCGGAACGGCGCCTCCAGCATCAGCCGCAGGATCAGCGAGAACCGGTCCACGGGGAACTCGTGCACCGGCGCCACGTGCTGCAGGCCGGCGTTGTTGACCAGCACGTCGACGTCGAGGTCGAGGGCGTCGACGGCTGCGAGGTCGGTCAGGTCCACCGCGACGGCGGTGCCGGCCACCGTCGCGGCCACCTTCTCCGCCGCCTCCGCGTCCCGGTCCACCACGACGACGGCGGCCCCGGCCTCCGCCAGCCGGACCGCGCACGCGCGGCCGATGCCCGAGGCGCCGCCGGTGATGAGCGCCCGTCGTCCCGTGAGGTCTGCCGTAGCCGCCATGTCCGGGACGGTAGGCCGTTCCGTCGCCCCGTCCCACGGTCGCCGGCCACACACCTCGGCGCACGCCGGTGGTGACCTCCCACACACCGCCCGCCGACGCGCGGCCTGCCGTTCGGGGCCGTTCAGCGGGCTTTCATGTCCCCCGCGCACATGGCCGGGGTCACAAGTGCGGGCCGGTTCCACATGGTGGGCCGCGCCACACCGCTTTAGCGTCGATGCACCAGGCAGCCTGCCCTCAGGACGAGGAGAACACATGTCCGCACCGCCGCAGTCCGGCACGCGCTTCGGCAAGGTCGTCGGCGCGAGCATCATCGGCACCACCGTCGAGTGGTACGACTTCTTCCTCTACGGCTCGGCCGCCGCACTCGTCTTCGGTCCCCTGTTCTTCCCCGAGCAGGACGAGTTCGTCGGCGTGCTCGCCGCGTTCGCCACCTACGCCGTCGGCTTCTTCGCCCGCCCGGTCGGGGCGCTGATCTTCGGCCACTTCGGTGACCGGCTCGGCCGGAAGAAACTGCTGGTCATCTCGCTGATGATGATGGGTGGCGCGACCTTCGCCATCGGCCTGCTGCCCACCTACGCGACCGTGGGCGTGCTCGCGCCGATCCTGCTCATCGCGCTGCGCCTGGTCCAGGGCTTCGCCCTCGGCGGGGAGTGGGGCGGCGCCGTGCTCATCGTGTCCGAGCACGGCAAGCCCGAGCACCGCGGCTTCTGGGCCTCCTGGCCGCAGGCCGGCGCCCCCGCGGGCAACCTCCTGGCCACCGGCGTCCTCGCCTTCCTGGCGGCCTTCCAGTCCGACGAGGCGTTCGAGGCCTGGGGCTGGCGGATCCCGTTCCTGCTGTCGGCGGTGCTGATCCTCGTCGGGCTGTGGGTGCGGCTGACCGTGTCGGAGTCCCCGGTCTTCCTCGAGGCCCAGCGCGTGGCGGAGGAGAAGGCCCGGCAGACCGGCGAGGTCGAGAAGGCGCCGATCATCACGATCCTCGCCCGCTACAAGCGCGAGGTGCTCACCGCCATGGGCGCGCGGATCGCGGAGAACGTCTCGTTCTACCTGCTCACCGCCTTCAGCCTGACCTACCTGACCAACGTGGTCGGGCTGGACTCCTCCTTCGCCCTCAACGCGGTGCTCATCGCCTCGGCGGTGCACCTGGTGACCATCCCGCTGTGGGGACACCTGTCCGACCGCGTCGGCCGCCGGCCGGTCTACCTGCTGGGGGCGGCGGGCGTCGGCGCCTGGGCGTTCGTCTTCTTCGGGCTGCTGGACACCGGCAGCTTCTTCCTCGCCGTCCTGGCGATCACCGTGGGCCTGCTCTTCCACGGCGCGATGTACGGCCCGCAGGCGGCGTTCTTCTCCGAGTTGTTCGGGACCAAGGCCCGCTACACCGGCGTCTCCATCGGCGCGCAGCTGGCCTCGCTGGTCGCCGGCGCCCCGGCGCCGCTGATCGCCCTGGCGCTGCTGGGCAGCTTCGACCAGCCCAACGTCACCGCGGTCGGCTTCTACATCGTCGCCTGCGCGGTGATCACCCTCATCGCGGTGGCCAGTTACGGCGAGACCAACAAGCGCGACCTCGCCGCGGACAAGGCGATCGTCACCAAGCGCGCGGACCGGCTCACCAAGGTCTGACCGCTGCGACGGCCCC
>DATAAV010000239.1:0-15794 GCA_036259935.1 Geodermatophilus sp.
GGTGCGCGACGTCGTCGCCGACTACTCCGAGCGGTCGCTGACCTCGGCGCTGCCGCCGATCGGGGACGCCGACTCCGTGGTCCGGGATGTGCTGGACCGGGTGGCCGGGTTCGGGCCGCTGCAGCGCTATCTGGACGATCCTGAGGTCGAGGAGATCTGGATCAACGAGCCGGGGCGGGTGTTCGTCGCCCGCCGCGGCCTCAGCGAGTTGACCACGACGATCCTGGCCGCGGGCGAGGTGGCCGACCTGGTGGAGCGGATGCTGCGCACCTCGGGCCGGCGGATCGACATGTCGACCCCGTTCGTCGACGCGATGATGCCCGACGGGTCCCGGCTGCACGTCGTCATCCCCGACATCACCCGGCGGCACATGGCCGTCAACATCCGCAAGTTCGTGCTGCAGGCGCACAGCCTCGACGAACTGGTGGCCCTGGGCGCGCTCACCGCCCAGGCGGCGCGGTTCCTCGAGGCGTCAGTCGCCGCTGGGCTCAACATCCTCGTCGCCGGTGGTACGCAGGCGGGAAAGACGACCCTGTTGAACTGCCTGTGCGCCGCGATCCCCGCCCGGGAGCGGGTGATCACCTGCGAAGAGGTCTTCGAGCTGCGGGTGCCGCTGCCCGACGTCGTCGCGATGCAGACCCGCCAGCCCAATCTCGAGGGCGCCGGGGAGATCCCGCTGCGGCGGCTGGTCAAGGAGGCGCTGCGCATGCGGCCCTCCCGGATCGTCGTCGGTGAGGTGCGCCAGGAGGAGTGCCTCGACCTGCTGATCGCCCTCAACAGCGGGCTTCCCGGCATGTGCACCCTCCACGCGAACAGCGCGCGCGAGGCCGTCGTCAAGATGTGCACGCTGCCGCTGTTGGCCGGCGAGAACATCGGCCACGCCTTCGTCGTCCCGACCGTGGCGGCCAGCGTCGACCTCGTCGTGCACGTGGGCACCGACCCGACCGGGCTGCGCCGGGTGCGCGAGATCGTCGCCCTGCCGGGCCGCGCCGAGGACGGCGTCATCGAGATGGCCGACGTCTTCACCAGCCGGGACGGCCGGCTGGTCCGGGCCGCCGGCTACCCGCCCCACCCGGATCGCTTCACCGCCCTCGGCATCGACCTACCCGCCCTGCTCGACGACTCCGCCGGCCGGTGGGTGCCGTGACGCTCTCCGGTGCGCTGCTCGGTCTGCTGCTCGGCGTCGGACTGCTGCTGATCTGGCGCAGCGGTCCCAGGTCGCCGCAGCGGCGCACCGCTCCGCGACCCCCCGGACGGCGGCAGCAGCTCATCGCCGCCGCCGGTCTGACCGGGCTCAACGCCGCCCAACTGCTCGCCCTCCAGGTCGGTCTGGGGCTGCTGGCGCTGGTCGCCGTGCTGCTGACCACGGGCACGGTGACGGTGAGCCTGGCCTTCGGCGTCTTCGGGGCCGCGCTGCCTGCGGTCCAGGTCCGCCGGCTGGCCGCCAAGCGGCGCGCTGATCTCCGCGAGGTGTGGCCCGAGGTCGTCGACAACCTGGCCTCCGCCGTCCGCGCCGGACTCTCGCTGCCCGAGGCGCTCTCGGCCCTGGCCACCCGTGGCCCCGAAGTGCTGCGGCCGCCGTTCGCCCGGTTCGCCGCCGACTACCGCTCCAGCGGCCGGTTCGGCGCCTGCCTCGACCGGCTGAAGGACGACCTGGCCGACCCGGTCGGCGACCGCATCGTCGAGACGCTGCGGGTGGCGCGCGAGGTCGGCGGCAGCGACCTCGGCCGGGTGCTCCGGACCCTGGGCACCTTTCTGCGCGAGGACGCCCGCGCCCGGGCGGAACTGGAGACCCGGCAGGGCTGGGTGGTGCAGGCCGCGCGGCTGGCGGTCGGCGCGCCCTGGGTCGTCCTGCTGCTCCTGGCCACGCAGTCGACCACGCTGGCGGCCTACGACTCGCCGATCGGCACCGCGCTGCTCGTGGGCGGCGGCGTGGTCTGCGTGGTGGCCTACCGGCTGATGCTGCGCATCGGCCGGCTGCCGCAGGACGTGCGGGTGCTCCAGTGAGCGAGCATCGCAGCGAGCGCCAGCGAGCGAGGGGCGGAGCGAAGGGGCCGCGGAGCGGCCGGATGTCACCGTGAGTGCAGCGCTCAGTGGGATGCTTCTGGGACTGGCGGCGGCCACCGGGCTGCTGCTGGTCGTCACCTACGCGCCGCCCTTCCGGTCGGTGCGGCTGGTCGACCGGCTGGCTCCCTACGTCCACGACACCCCGCCGCCGTCCCGGCTGCTGGGCACCGCGACCGAGCCTGGGCTGCTCACCGCCGTCCGGCGGCTGTTCGGGCCGGTCGTCGCCGACGGCGCCCGTCTGGTCGACCGCGTGCTCGGCGGCCGGTCCGCGGTGCGCCGCCGGCTCGACGCGCTCGGCGGGGACACGACCGTCGAGGACCTGCGCGTCGAGCAGGTGGTCTGGGGCGGGCTGGGGCTGCTCGTCGCGGCGCTGCTCGCCGCCGCCGGTTCGCTGGTCGCCGGCGGCGTCAACGTGCTGTCCGCGGCGCTGCTGTGCGTGGCCGGCCTGCTCGGCGGCGTGCTGGGCCGCGACTGGTGGCTGTCCCAGCAGGTGCGACGCCGCGAGGAACTGCTGCTCGCCGAGTTCCCGGTGGTCGCCGAACTGCTGGCCCTGGCGGTCACCGCCGGGGAGAGCCCGACGGCGGCCATCGCCCGGGTCACCCGGCTCTCCGGCGGTGAGCTCGCCGCCGAACTGGGCGCGGCGCTCGGCCGCGCCCGCGCCGGGGTGCCGCTGGTCGAGGCGCTGCAGCACGTGGCCGACCGCACCTCGCTGGATCCGCTCGCCCGGTTCGTCGACGGCCTGCTGGTCGCCATCGAGCGCGGCACGCCGCTGGCCGAGGTGTTGCGGGCGCAGGCGGCCGACGTCCGTGAAGCGGGCAAGCGCCGGCTGCTGGAGGCCGGCGGCCGGAAGGAGATCGCGATGATGGTCCCGGTCGTCTTCCTGGTGCTGCCGGTGACCGTTCTCTTCGCCCTGTTCCCGGGGCTGATCAGCATCGTCTCGCTGGCGCAGTGAGCGCGGCGGACCGACAGGAAGGACGACGGATGCGCGGCTGGACCCTGCTGCTCGCCGCCCTGGCCGCTCTCGCGGCCCGGGCGCGCGGTACCGATCCCGAACGGGGCGACGTCCCCGGCTGGGTGATGATCACGGTGATGACGGCGGCGCTCGTGCTGGCCATCCTCATCCCCTTCCGCGAGGCGATCGTGACCGCGGTGACCAACGCGCTGGCCTCCGTCACCACCGTTGGCTGACCCGCGCCACCCGGACGACGGCGAGCGGGGCAGCGCGGTCACCGAGTTCGTGCTGGTCTCGGTGCTGGTGGTCGTGCTGCTGCTGGCGGTGCTGCAACTGGCTCTCTACGTGCACGTGCGCAACGTCGTGACGGCCAGCGCCCAGGAGGGCGCCCGGTTCGCGGCCCACGCCGACGTGCCCCCGCCGGAGGGAGCGCGACGAACGGTCGCGATCGTCGCCCGGGCCACCACGGCACAGACCGCGGAAGGGCTGGTCTGCACCTCGGCCGAGGAGGTCGACGGCACCGGGCTGACCCTGGTGGTGGTCCGCTGCTCGGGCTCGGTGCCCACCCTGCTGGCCGGGCTGGGCAACCTGCTGCCGCTCGAGGTCACCGGCC
Source organism: Geodermatophilus sp. (assembly GCA_036259935.1). Classification (GTDB taxonomy): domain Bacteria; phylum Actinomycetota; class Actinomycetes; order Mycobacteriales; family Geodermatophilaceae; genus Geodermatophilus. The sequence goes on from DATAAV010000239.1 coordinate 3,633, forward strand.
GGGCGGTCGAGGAAGCCGCATGAACCGGCCGAGGCGGCTCGACGGGGAGCGCGGCTCGGCGCTGGTGGAGTTCGTCTTCATCGCGCTGGTCGTGTTCGTGCCGCTGGTCTACGTCGTCGCCGGGTTCTCGGCGGTGCAGCGCGGGGTGTTCGCCGCCACCGCCGCGGCGCGCGAGGCCGGCCGGGCGATCGCGACCGCGCCGGACCCGGTCAGCGGCCACGCCCGCGCCGAGCGGGCCGCCCAGCTGGCGGTGGCCGACCAGGCGGTCGACGCCACCGACGTCCGCGTCGCCTACGCCCCGGCCGGCGCCGACTGCGCCGCGGCCGGCCGCTACGCGCCGACGCTGACGCCGGGGGAGGAGTTCTCCGTCTGCGTCACCGTCACCGTGCGGATCCCACTCATGCCGGAGTTCGTCGACGCCAACACCGCGACCGGACAGTTCGTCGTGGAGCGCGACCGCTACATCGACGGCTGAAGGCTGCCGCCTGGCAGACGGCGCGGAGAGCTCTTCGAGTGGTGCGGGCAGGTTTGTGACGTGGTCGGCCATGAGAGCGGACGGTGGCCCGCGCGGGCCACCGTCCGATGTGGGTCAGCTCGCACCGGGTGGGCGGTAGGCGGGGCGGATCTTCGAGGCTTCGTCGACCTCTTCCGGGGTCAGCAGGGCCACCGTGCGCGTGGTGACCGCTCCGCTGCCGTTGACCGTCAGTGCCACGGCCGTGGCCGTCTTGTTGTCCGGGAGTTCGACGAGGACATAGGCGTCGTTGTCGCCGAAGGCGAAGTGGAAGCTCTCGAGCCGTCCACCGAGCTCGGAGACCATCTTCTCGATGGCGGTCCGGCGGGCGGTTCCGCCGTTCGACATGATCGCCTTGGCCGACTCCGCTGAGTAGTTGGCCATGAACAGGTACTTGGGCATCGGCGCTCCCTTCACGGCGACCCCCGTGCCCGCGCGATCGTCCGAGCCCGCCGGGGACGCCGCAACGGGGTGGGGCTCGGTGAGCGGGACGGCGGCGCGGCGGCTACTCCAGGAAGTCGCGTAGCCGCAGGCGCTCTGCTCGCGCGGCGCGCCGACACGGGTCGGGCTGCCGCCGATCGGGGACCCGGGGACCGTCGTCCGACGACGTCCGGACCGATGCGGCGTTGCACCGACCCCGTGATGCGTCCGTCGGATGGCGGTCGCGTATCAGGGAGCACCCGGCGGGCCTCATTCAGCCGAGTCCGGACCTCCGCCGGGTCCGGGCCCGAGGGCCGACCGGACTCGCTCGGGCGCCGCAGCCCCGACGGCCGACGGTCCGATGACGGGAGGATCGTCATGACCCCTGACCCACCGACCACGGAGATGGAACCGGCGCCGCGCGGAGGCTTCCTCGGGTTCCTGACCAGCATCCCGGGGATCCTCACCGGAGTGGCCGCGGTCATCTCCGCGTTGGCCACTCTGTACGCCGTCCACGTCGGTTCAGGAGGCTCCGAGCCCGCCATCCCGGAGCCGGCACAGCCGATCCCGGAGGCCTCGGCCCCGGTGGACGCCGCGAGCGTGGCCACCCGGGTGGATACCGCCCCGGTGGCCGACGATGCCACGCTCGACGACGAGGCAGCCACGCTGGTGGCGGACTGCGCCAGCGGCTTCGCCGACGCCTGCATCACCCTGCTCGACCTGCTGGCGGAGGAGTGCTACTACGGCGACGCGATCAGCTGCGACGCCCTGTACTGGATCAGTCCGGTGGGATCGGCCTACGAGGCCTACGGGGCGACGTGCGGTGGCCGGTTCGGCGGGGAGTTCGCCGGCAGGTGCAGCGAGCTGTGACCGAGAGCAGCGCACGCAGAGAGCCCCGGGGGAGGAGTGCCCGCCTCTCGGCTCGGAACGGCAGAGCCGTCGACAGGCCGGCCTTCTGGTGGAGCGCCGCGATCGTCTTCGTGGCCAACGCCGCCGTGTCGGCCGGCGAGTCCAGGTGGCTCGTCGCTCTGCTGCAGATCCTGACGGCCGCCTGGGCCCTCGTCGCGGGCGCGACCGCAGTGGGTGGGCGGTCGTCCGGTCGGGGAGGGCGGTCGTCGGGTCAGGCCGACCAGCCCCGAGCAAGGGGCTCCGACCGTGCGGTGGCCGCCTCGGGCCCGTCGGAGGCTCGTCCCACCGGGTGACCCGGCGGGGCGGGGAACGCGCCGGCGGTCGCGGTGTCCCCGGGGAACTACGAGAAGCTCCCGGCGGCCAGCGCGCGCAGCGCTCGTAGGCCCGGCGCGAACAGGTACTCGGTCCCTCGGGTGATCACGAGATCGGGTCGTACGCCGACGAACCGGGGACGGGAGTCACGCATCGGGATGGTCATCTTGCCGCTCCCGCCCTCGCCACCGACGAAGTAGTCACGGTCGTCCCCGAGTCCGAAGGTGTCGCCGTCGTTGCACCAGTGCGCCTGCACGGTCTCGAACTGGCGGGTGATGTCGGCGTTGTAGCAGATGAACAGCAACCCGCGGCCACCGCCATGGTCGAACCGGCGCGGGTCGTAGGGCGTCCCGTAGGGCATCCCCCGGCGGATGATCCGGTGCCGTGCCGTCAGGGCACCGCTGCAGCGCAGCGCGCCGCCGAAGTCGAGCGCGTCCCGCGGGTTGACCCGGCGGATGTGGGCACCCAGCGGGCAGATGTGACCGTCCCGGTCATGCGGCAGGTACCGGAAGTCGTTGGCCGGTTGCTCGGTCGCGACGTCCGTGAGGTCGCCCGGGTCGTGGCGGTGGGGCTCGGTCTCGAGGGGGGTCCCGTCACGCCAGCGCCCCATGACCTTCGCCGCGAGGAGTTCCTCCGGCAGGCCCGTCCGACGCGACGCCTCGGACAGGCTCTCCCGGAAGCGGCGCACGTCCTGCTCGAGCTTGCGGTAGATGACGTAGGTGCCGTTGCGGACCAGGTCCGGGTCCGGCTCGGTCTCGGTCTGCCCGTCCTCGTCGGGGTGGCCGAGGAGGAACTCACCGAGTTTGAGCGGCCGCCATCCGCCCTCGGGAAGGGGCACGCCGATCCCGCTGTCCCAGCTCGGCCGGTGGCGGCTGGGCCGGTCGACCCCCTCGATGTCGGGCTGGGAGAACCCGTCGGCGAAACCGAAGTGCTCCCGCCTGTGCGGCAGGGCGTGCGTCTCCTGCTCGGCCGCGACCGTCAGGCCGGGGATCGACCGGACGACGTCGCCCAGCTGTCCCCGCTTCCGGGACAGGTCCTCCGGCTCCTGCGCGCAGACGGTCAGCACCAGGTGCACGTGCCCGGTGCCCAGGTGCTCGTCCCACTTCTCGGGGCTGCTGGCTCCGGTGTCACCCAGGTCCGCGGCCCGCTCCCGGGTCGTCGCGCGGAACGCCTCGGGGAAGCGGGCCAGCAGGGACGGCCGGAGGCCCAGCCGCTCGAAGCCGCGGTAGGTGACCGCGACGTTGAGGGTGGTCGGAGGTCTGTGCCCCGGCGGCCAGGGGGCCGCGGTCGTCACCTCTCCCTTGACGCATTCGAGGCACCGGCGGGCGGCTTCTGTCGTCTCCGCGTGCAGCAGGAGGTGGACGGCGTGGCCGAAGTCGTATCCGTTCAGGATGTTGCCCTGGACGTCGTCCAGGTCGAGGGGCGTGCGCATGGCTCAGGTCCCGCCCTGCCCGAACTCGTCGAGGAAGGCCCGCTGCAGCTCCCGGTCGTCGGCCGTCTGCGTCCGCGCGGCGAGATCGGCGTGCCTGCGCCGGAGCGCGAGGGCCTCCCGGACCTCCTGCACGGTGGCGTCGTAGGCGGCGAACCACCGGTGGGTGGGGAGGCGGTTGTGCAGCAGGTACCGGCAGAAGTCGGCACGACGTTCGTGGCCCGGATACCCGACGCAGTGGCCCCACACCGCGTCGGCGTCGCCCCGGAGCCGGGTGCGGAGGTCCTCCACGTGCCGCTCGGCCGGACTGTTGGCCGTGCTGGTGAACAGGAGGTACCGCATCCGCAGCGGCCGGGCCGGCCGGGGAGCGCCCCGGTAGTGCGAGGTCGTCCCGGTGAGCACCACCCAGCGCGCGAAGTGGGTGTCGGCCAGTCGGCTCAAGGGGCTCTCGCCCGCTTGCGACAGCCGGGCCAGGCAGTCCGCCAGCGCATGCTCCTGGCCGGGCTGCACCGGCGTCAGCACGGTGAAGGGGGTGGTCGGCCAGGCGCGTCTCACAGGTCCCCCTGCCGCCGGGCGAGGAACCCCCGGTACACCACGGCGAAGTCCTCGGGGGTGCTGGTTCGGGCGGCCTGCTCGAGGTACCGGTGCTCCCTCGCCACGTCCAGCGCCGAGAGGACCGTGCGGACGGTCGCCTCCGGGTAGGCCGACCAGCAGTGGGCGCCCGGGACGCTGAGCTCGCCGATGTAGCGCGCCAGCCCGGTCACCGACCGGGTGCCCGGGAACCCGTAGGACGTGCCCCAGATGCGCCTGACCTTCGAGCCGACCGCGTGGACGAACGTCTCGACGTAGGGCTCCGCCGGCGCGCTGTAGACGGTCTCCCAGAGCAGCAGCGGGTGGCCCAGCTGCTCGGGGACCTGCGGCGGCCCGTTGTAGGGCAGGGAGGTGAGGACGCCCCAGCGGGTGAAGTAGACAGACTTGAGCGGGCCGAGCCCGGTGAGCCGGGGGATCCGGCGGGTGAGGGCGAACAGCACTCGTAGCCGCAGCGCGCCGAAGGGCCTGAGTGCCGTCAGCACGGTGATCATCCCCGCGCGGCCGACGGTGTCGGGCCGGAGGGCGGCGGCGCGCGGCTCCGCGGCCACGGTGCCTCTGGAGGAGGCGTTCTCGGCGCGGGGGGAGACGGGGGTGCGGACCAGCGAGGGGAGAGACCGGTACACGGTGGCGCTACCCCCTCTGGCCGATCTCGACCTCGAGGCGTTCGGGGGTCACGCCGTCCCAGCGCAGGCGTCCTGCGCGGCCGGCTGCCCGCCGCAGCCCGTCCGTGGCGAGCAGCGGGGCCAGGAGCGCCGGCAGTTGGACGCCCATCACGCGCTCCCCGGGGCACCGGTGCGGACCGCCGCCGAAGACGAGGTACTGCGCGTCGGCCCGCGTGGCGTCGAAGTCCTCCGGGTCGGGGACGGCGGTCTCGTCCCACATCGCCGAGTGGGTGCCGACGACGAGGCCGGTGCCGCTGCGGACCCGCCGAGCCCGCTGGGTGCCGGCGGCCAGCGTCGTGTCCGCGATGCACCGGCGCGGCACCTCGGGCTGGACGGGCCGGAAGCGGAACACCTCCCACAGCAGGCGGCGCAGCTGCTCCAGGTCCCCGTCCCGCGCGGCCCCCCGGGCGAGGTCCAGGGCAGGGGGACGGGCCAGCAGCTCGTCGACAGCGAGCACGGCCGCTCGCGCGCCGTGCCACAGCCAGCCGATGGCCAGCCCCATGACGTTCCCGCGGATCTCGGCGTCGTCCAGTGCCGTCTCGGGGGCCGTGCGCTGCCGGTCCACCAGCCGCCGGAGCAGGGTGTCCGGCCCGTCCGGCGTCTCCCTCAGCCGTGCGATGAGGACGTCCAGGTGCGCGCTCATCTGCCGCGCCGCGACGTCGGCCCGCTGCGCCACCGACCGGAGCTGTCCACGGTTGAGGAAGATGTGCTCGAACAGGTCCCGGGCCCAGCGCAACCGGGTCTCCGGGTCCGGTCCACGCACGCCGACGTAGCGGTCGACGACGACGTCGAGCACCGGATGGACCAGCTCGCCGACGACGTCCAGGCGGCCGCTGCGGTGGGCGCGCTCGACGCGGACCTCGGCCTCGTCCGCCGCGAGCCGACGAAGGCGGTCCGCGTCCTCGCAGCGCAGCACCGCGTCGAGCTCGGCTCGTTGGCGCCGGTGCTCGGCGACTCCGGAGGCGAGGAGGAACTCGCCCGGTAGGTGGTCCGCGTGGGTGAAGACGAAAGTCTCGGGGTGGTCGAGCACCTCCTCCACGTCCTCACGGCGCGTCACCACCACCAGGGACCCGCCGATCCTCAGGAGGGGCCGGCGCCGGCGCACAGGGCCCATGGCGGCCACCGAGTTCCTGCTGAACAGGCGCAGTGCCCGGGCCGCGACGCGTCGCCTGATCTCGTCGGCGAGGACGGGGGGTGGGGCGGGAGAGTGGTCCCCGGGCCTCCTGGCACGCACCGGCACGGTGGTCACCACCCCTCGATCGCCGCCGATTCGTACGGGGAGCGGCCAAGCTAGTTGCCGGGTTCGGGCTCGGTCGAGGCGCGGCCGACCTGACCGTGGTGTCGGATCACTTTTTGCATCTCGACAATCACGTTGAGCCAGCAGAAGGCAGCCCGCCCCGCCGCCACGACGTCTGCCAGGGCCAGCACGGCCGGCCGGAGGTCCTGCCCCGAGGACGTCGGGAGCCCGCCGCCGACCTCCCCGTCGCCCAGCTCTCGGGCCACGAACACCATCAGTTGTCCGTCGTCCCACGGGCGGGGATCGCCACGGCTCACAACCGCCCCTTCCCGGCAGCCGTCCTCGCACCAGCGGACCGAGAAGACGAAGGTCAGGGTCCCGACGAGGTCGGCACAGGACAGAGGAGCGGGCCCCGGCGGTGATACACCCTCGGGCCTGCGAATCCGTCGGGGGCGGCGCTAGCGGTGCGTCAGCGACGCCGGATCGGGGTGTGCCGACGGTCGCGAGGTACCTACAGTTCGCCCATGAGCCGGGCGCTCAGGTACACACCGCCCCTCGCGAACCGGGACCTGATCGTGCGGCCCCGGCTGCTCGCCCCGCTGCGGAGCCGCTTCGAGCGCCCCCTCACCGCGGTGGTGGCACCGGCCGGCTTCGGCAAGACCACGTTGCTGGGGCAGGCAGTGAGGGAGAACGTGCTGTCCCCGTTGGGGGAGGACCGCTGGCTGACCTGTCAGCGGGACGACACCACCCTGTCGTTCCTGGCTTCCGGCGCCTTCGCCGCGGTCGGACTGTCCGCCCCGGTACCGGAGGACCCGCGGCAGGCCGCGGTCGCGGTGGCGGAGGCACTCTGGAGCGCGGCCCCGCGCCACGTCTCACTCATCCTCGACGACGTCCACCTGGTGGCCGCGGGATCGCCGGCGAGCCAGTTCCTCGGCGAACTGGTCGCAGAGCTGCCGAGAAATGGGCACGTCGTCCTCGCCTCCCGCCCGCCGCTGCCGCTGTCCATCTCCCGTCTCGTGGCCAGCGGCGACGCCGTGGTCCTGCGCGAGGACGACCTGCAGTTCCGCGAGGACGAGGTCGCCGAGTTCGCCGAGTCCCGCGGTGTGCCGCCGGAGCTGCTGAGCGACGTCGGTGGCTGGCCGGCCCTGGCGGAGCTGACGGCCACGGCGGGTCCGTTCGCCGTCAGCGGTTACGTCTGGGAGGAACTGCTCACCCAGCTGTCCCCGGAGCGCCGCCACGCGCTGGCGCTCCTCGTCGCGGTGGGCGGCGCGGACGACGAGATCGCCACCGCGCTCCTCGGCCGCGACGTGGACCTCCGGTCCCTGCTGGACGGGCTCCCCCTGGTCGAGCGCTCGCGCTCGGGGTGGTGGTCGTTGCACGGGCTGTGGGCAGCGGCCCTCCAGCACCACCTCGACGCCGGTCAGGTGGCGCAGGCACGCCGAACCGCGGCCGCCATCCTGCGCAGCCGTGGCCAGTACCACGAGGCGATGGGCCTGCTGCTCGACGCCGAGGCGTGGGAGGACGTCCGCCGGCTGGTCGTCGAGGTCTGCGAGTGCTGCACACCGCTGGTGCCGACGGATGTCCTGGAGGTCTGGCTGCGCCGGCTGCCGCGCGAGGTGCAGGAGAGCCCCGAGGGCCTGCTGCTCGCCGCCATGGTGGCGGAGCCGACCGGCCCGGCCGCGGCCGAGGAACTCCTCGTCCGGTCGCTCGCGGAGGCGCGGGAGGCCCCCGCCGTGCGCTACGCCTGCCTGAACGCGCTCGACCAGCTGGCGTTCTGGCGCAACGACCGGTCGCGGATGGAGTTCCTGCTGCAGCAGCTGGAGGAGCTGGCACGGGAGGGGCACCCCGGAGCCCCGGTGTTCGTCGCGCTCCTGCGGGGCGTACTGGCACGCTCTGCCGACCAGGTCCGCTCGGAGCTGGCGGCCCCGAGCCTGATGTCCCGGGCGCCGCTCAACCCGGTGCAGGACTGGCTGCAGGCCCACCTCGTCCTGCTCAAGCTGGGCGATGCCGCGACCGGGGAGGTGCTGGCACGGCGGTCGCTCTCCCACGCGGCGACGACGATGCAGGGCGTCTCGCGCTGCCTCCTCGTCGAGTCCTTCCGCCTGCGGGGCCGCCTGGAGGAGGCGGAGCGGCTGCTGCCGTACCTGCTCGCGGACCTGCAACCGGCCAAGGTGCTGACCTCCCCCGAACTGGTGACCTGTGCGGTCTCCGTGCTCGACGTCCTGGGTCGGCACGAGGAGGCAGGAGAGCTCCTCGAGACGTCGCGATCGATCATCGGCTCCTCCCCGGTGGCCTGGGCACCCCTCGCATGGGCGCTGGCGGAGGCGTTCCACTCCTTGTCGGTGGGGTCCGAGCAGCAGGCGGTCGCCGCGCTGCGGTCGATCGTTCCGCCCTCCGGCGGGCGCATCTCGGCCGCGATCCGGGTCTCCCCGGTCGCACTGCCCCTGCTCTACGTGCTCGTGCCAGAGGTCCGGCAACGCTGGGACGACGACCCACCACCCGGCTGCCTCGCCGATCTGTACACCTGGGCGCGGGTCCTCGTCGAGCTGCGCGAGCGCGGGTCGACGACGGCGGTCGGCGCTATCCCGCCCGGTGCCTGGCGGGCCCTGCGAGCCGTCCTGCCGGCGCCGTGGGTGACGGAGCTGGCCCTGGGGATGGTCGCGGCCGGGCAGGAGGGTGCCCGGGCGCTGATCGAGGACCTCGGCCCCGCGGCCCGGGCGACCCTGCGCGCCAAGGCCGCTGCGGAGCACCCAGCCCTCGCGGCCACCGCCCGCTCGCTGCTCCGTGCGATCCCGGCGGTGCCGGCGGCGCGGCTCCACCTGCGGGTCCTCGGTCCGCTCGAGCTGCGCCGCGACGGGGTGGTCATCACCGCGCCGGAGCTGCGCAGGGAGCGGGTCCGTCAGCTCCTCGGCTACCTGCTCACCCACGACCGGCCGACCCGGACCGCCATCACGTCGGAGCTGTGGCCGGATCTCGACGACGCGGCGGCCGGCCGGAACCTGCGCGTCACCCTCGCCTACCTCCAGAGCGTCCTCGAGCCCGACCGCGGCGAGCTGGACCCGCCGTACTTCCTCCGGAGTGCCGGCCCGGTGTTGCACCTCGTCACGGACCAGGCGCTCGAGATCGACGTCCTGCAGTTCGAGCGACACCTGGACGAGGCCGCCCGGCTGGAGCGACAGGGCGCGCCCTCGGCCGCGCTGTCCGCCTACGAGCGGGCGGCGGACCTGTGGGGTGGGGACCTCCTCGCCGACGTGGCCGGCGGCAACTGGCTCGAGTGGGAGCGGGACCGCCTGCGGAGCAGGTTCGTGGCGAGCGTCGTGCGTGCCGGCAACCTGCTGCTGGCGCGCGGGGACACCGGGAGAGCCCAGGCCTTCGCCGAGCGCGCCCTGCGGGTCGATGACTGCTCGGAGGACGCCTACCAGCTCCTCGTCGCCGCCCACCTCGCCGACGGCAACCTCGTCGACGCGCATCGCGCGCTCCGGCGCTGCCAGCAGATGCTGTGCGAACTCGGGGTTCCCGCCCAGGAGCGGACCCGCTCGCTCGCACAGCAGCTGGCCGCTCGCCGCTGACGACCCTGCGCCTCCCTCTGTCACGGGCGCGTGTCCCGCCCCTGACCAGCGCTCTCGGCAGCCCGCCGTCCGGCTGGCGCTCCGCTAGCGCACTCCCCGAAACCTCCGCCGTGTCGGCGCGGTGCGCCGAGCGGACGAGAGGAATCGGACATGGAGCCTGCAGAGGTCACCATGCTGGTCAACCGGGCCGCCGAGGGGGACCCGACGGCCTGGGACGCGATCGTCGACGAGTACGCCGGCATGCTGTGGGGGGTCATCCGCGGATTCCGGCTCAACGAGGCCCAGGCCGCGGACGCGGTGCAGACGACGTGGCTGAGGCTGGTCGAGCACGTCGCCGACCTCAGGGAGCCGCAGCACCTGGCGGGGTGGCTGCGGACGACCGCGCGACGGGTGTGCCTGGACACCATCCGGCAGAGCGGCCGCGAACAACTGGTGGACGGCGATGACGACCGTGCCTGGAGGAAAGGCATCCGGTACGACGATGTCGAGGAGGACGGCCCCGAGGCGTCCGCGCTGCGGCAGGAGCAGTCGGCGCTGGTCCGCCGGGCGCTGGCCGACCTACCCGACCGGCATCGACAGCTGCTGGAACTGCTGGTCGCGTCCCCTCCCGTCAGCTATCAGGACATCAGCGCCCGCCTGGGCATGCCGATCGGCAGCATCGGTCCGACCCGCGCCCGGATCCTCACTCGCCTGCAGGAGGCGCTGGCCACGGCGGATCTGCGCGACCTCGTCCTGAGCTGAGTGGGTGGCGATCCGAGGTGCGTCCGCACTCCGCCCAGGGCAGGCAGGCAGACGCCCGAGGACGTCGGTTCCCGGGCAGGCGCCGGAGGACGTCGGTTCCCGGGCAGGCGCCCGGGAAACGACGTCGCTCAACATCAGGACAGCAGCCCTAGGGCCGGGTTCCCTGTTCGTGAAGCGTCGCGACGCACTGGTTGCCGGACTGGGTCCAGCTGATGGCGTAGCTCGCGCCTTCCTGGACGTCGATGGTCACCTGTCCCGTGCACGAGAGCTCTGTGTCGTCCACGAGGATCGTCCGGACGTACAGCTCGTACGTGGTCGGGCCCGGCGCTGCCGTGATCGGCAGGACTGCCTCCGGCGACACGGTGCTGACCTCCACCGTCCCGATGTCCGCAGCTCCGTTGGCCACGGTGACCACCTCGAAGACCTGGAGGTCCCTCTCGAGGGTGTCCGTGATCTGGAAGGTCACATCCTCGGGCGGTGCCGGGGAGGGGGCCGTCGACGTGGCCCTGGGCGGGGATGGGCGACCGCGCTCGTCCCAGGGCCATCCGGTGACGAAGACGATGCCGACCACGACCCCGGCGATCGCGACGACGGCAGCGACGAGGCTGACGACCAGGTTCCGGCGCCGTTTCGGAGCCGGTGCCTGCTGGGGTGCCGGCGGTCCCGTGGGCGGGATGCCGCCCTCTCCGCTCCCGTAAGGCCCCGGGTACGCCCAGAACCCGGGCTGGTGCTGCTGCGGTGGCGGCGATCCCCAGGCGGACCGGCCCGTGGCGGGCTGGGATGACGGCGGCGGTCCGGAGTGGGGGTACGCCCTACTTCCCTGAGGCGGCGTGGGCGGGCCCGCCACCTGGCGGTGGAACTGAGGATCCATGGGTTCCTCCATCGGGATCTCGGTCGGCTGCCACCCGGCATGCGGTCATCTCCGCGGAGCGTGAGGTGGCCGAGGCTCACGAGGGGGTGCTCTGACGACTGCGATCCGCCTGCCGGCGGTGGGCGTGGACACGTGTCTCGAAGGTCAGGAGGGGACAGTCATCGCCGCTGATACAGCGGGCATCCGATCCGGCAGTCCGCGACGGGTCTGATGTGGGGCGGGAGCACCGGCGTCCGCGTTGCTGGCCCCGAGATTGTCGTGGACGCCCCTACGGTCTGCTCCAGTGCTGACGGAGCGCCTCTCGCAGGAACGGCTCGAGTGCGAGTTGGCGAGAGCCGACGTCCTGCGGGAGCAGCCCGTGCCCGTCGTGGCCTGGCTGGCGGTCGACGGCCAGAACCACCGGGCCTGTTGTACGGGTGGGCGGAGAACCCCAACGGCGCCGAGGACGGGTGGCGCGGCCTGGTGTACGCGGTGCGGGAGTACGCGGCCGGCTTCGAGGCCGAGTTCCTCGGGTGGGTCCGGGCCGAGGACATCGCCCGCACTTCCTAGCTTGCTGCGCCGGGACACGGCCATGCTTGCGACATGGAGCGAAGCAGAGGGCAGTTGCCGGTGGGACCCCAGCAACGGTGTCCGACGTGCGGTGAGCCGCTGGTGGTGGACGCGGGCGAACTCTTGCCGATCGGCAGTGCCGAGTCGATTCACATCAACGACGGCGCCGCGTACTGCCCGAACGGGCACGAGGCGCAGGACGTAGGCGGCGAGGGGTAGCCGGGACAGTGCAGCGCCCCCAGCCTGGCACTCAAGTCGGGGGCGCTGCTGTGATTGGCTGCTCAACTCGGGGACGCTGCTGAACGGGTGAGTTCCCGATCGGCAGCGTCCATAACGCGGTACATCACGAAGGTGCCAGCGG
>DATAAV010000240.1:0-2291 GCA_036259935.1 Geodermatophilus sp.
CCGGAGCGGCGATCGCCGCGAGCCTGGTCGACGCCGACCGCCTGGAGACGATCATCGACGAGCTGCTGAGCCTCGCTCGCGCCGGGCAGCCCGCGTCGGCCGGCCCTGTCGACCTCGGCACGCTGCTCGGTGAGCTGTCTCCGGAGTGGAGCGCCCGGCTGGCCCTGCACGGCCGGGACCTCGACGTGCGGGTCGAGGACGGCGTCCCGGACGCGCGGGCGTCGAGCGCGGCGGTCCGCCAGGTGCTGGGCGTACTGGTCGACAACGCCACCACGCACGGCCGCGGGACGGTCACGATCGCCGTCCGCGAGGCACCCGGCGCCGTGGCGGTCGACGTCTCCGACGAGGGTCCCGGCGTCCAGGATCCCGAGGGCGTGCTGTTCTCCCGGCAGGCCGACCGCCGGGACGGGCACGGCATCGGCCTGGCCCTGGCCCGCCGGCTCGCCGAGGCCGAGCAGGGCCGGCTGACACTGACGCGGGTGGCGCCGCCGATCTTCACCCTGCTGCTGCCGGTGGCGTCGGACGGCGCACGGGAGGACGACGCCGTCCCGGCCCGGCAGCCCGGCGGCTGAGCAGGTCACGGTCGGGCCCGGAGGAGCCGACGGGGGGACTCGAACCCCCAACCGCCCGATTACAAGTTCCCCGGCACGGGGTTCGTCGACGTGCGCCGTCGTACGGACACCCAGGTCAGACGGATGATGCGGTCATCCGCGCATGGCTGCGGACACCTGTGAACGCCCCGCGGTGGCACACACGCTGGCACACAGCATCACCCTCACCTGTCGCTGTAGCCGGGGGACGCGTGGTGGTCAGGGCACGACGTTGGGGCCGGCCTGCGGCGGGCGCGGCTGGTCCTCGGCGTACGGGCGGATGGCGAGCAGGGCGACGTCGTCGGCGGCTCCCGCCGGTGGGAGCAGCGTGGTCATGATCAGGTCGCAGAGGTCCTCGAGGTCGAGGCCGGCGCTGCCGGCCAGCAGGTCGGTCAGGCGCGCCAGGCCCGTGTCCAGGTCGCGCGTGCCGGAGCCGCCGGGCCGCACGGTGGCGGCGGCCGGGACGTCGAGCTGCTCGAGCAGCCCGTCGGTGTAGAGCAGCAGGGTGGAGTTCACCGGCAGCACGTGGCGGTGCTCGGGACGGGGCCGGGAGGGATCGACGCCGAGCGGGAGCCCGACCCGGTCGGTGAGGACGGCGACGGTGCCGTCGGCGTGCAGCAGCACCGGTGGGGGGTGCCCGGCCGAGCTCCAGGTCAGGGCGCGGTCCCGCGCGGGCCGGTCCGGGGGGAAGCGTTCCACGCGGGCGACCAGGGCGGTGGCGAACACGTGCTGGCCGAAGGTGTCGCAGGCGACGTCGACGGTGGTGAGCACTCTCGCCGGGCCGGCGGTCCCGTCGAGGCCGGCCATGCGCAGCTCGGTGCGCAGCTGGCCCATCGTGACCGCCGCTGCGATGTCGTGGCCGGCCACGTCGCCGACGACCAGGCTGGTGGTGCCGGTGGCGTCGAGGTAGGCGTCGTACCAGTCCCCGCCGACCAGCTGCGTGTTCTCGGCCGGCTGGTAGCGGGAGGCCAGCTGCAGGTGGTCGGGCTGCGGCAGCAGCGTGGGCAGCAGCGCCCGCTGCATGGTCTCGGACACCGTGCGATCGAGGAAGGACGCCCGCGCGGCCTCGACCACCAGGCCGGCGCGGGTCATCAGCGCGCTCACCAGCTCGCGGTCGCGCTCGGTGTAGGGCGCCGAGCCTCGCACCCACCGCCGGAGGGGCACGGCCGCGTCAGGGGACGACGGGCGCCCCGGCCCCACGCGGTGCGTGACCGGGGCGCCGGTCAGCCCAGGCTGAGCGGACGAGCGCTGGGCTGGAGTGCGTCAGGACTGGGGCGGGATGAACCGGCGGAAGGCCGGCACGGCCGCCGCGGCGACACCGACGTGCATGAGCATCAGCGCAACCACGCCGGCAGTCGTGGTCCCGGGCTGCGACTCGTTGACGAGCAGCATGACGTCCGGGATCAGCGAGAGCACGAGCACCGTGGGAACGAGCACACGCAGCACCCGCGAGGCGTTGCGGCTGCGCGAGACGACGAGGTGCCAGGCGATGGCGCCGACGATCGCGCCGACGACGGTCAGGAACCCGTACACCGGCAGGGTGAGCGGCTGGAACTCGTCCGGGATGTCGAAGAGAGCCTTCGCGAGCAGGGCTATCAGGCTGTTGATGACGAGCCCCCCGACGGCGCCGATGGCGGCGGCGACGGCGGTGGACTTCCAGGACACCGCGCGGGTGTCCCGGGCCGAGGTGGTGGTCATGGC
>DATAAV010000241.1:0-1878 GCA_036259935.1 Geodermatophilus sp.
GACCAGCAGCGTGGTCGGGGCGGCGCCGATGAGGAGGAAGGCCAGCGTGGTGACGGCGATGAAGCCGACCACCAGCAGCGTGCGGGTGCGGTCGCTGGTGCGGGTGCGGGAGGTGACGAAGGAGATCGTCGTGTAGGAGGCACCGATGACGCTGGTGATGGCCGCGGCCCACAGCACGATGCCGAAGACCCGCAGCCCGACCTCACCCGCAGCGGCCTGGAAGGCGTTGGCCGCCTGGTTCTCCGTGCCGAGGTCGGCGCCGCCGGCCACCACGCCGAGGATGGCGAGGAAGAGGACGACCCGCATGATCCCGGTGATCACGATCCCGGTGACCGAGCCGCGGGTGATGTCGCGGACGTGCTCACGGCCGGTGACCCCGGAGTCCAGCAGCCGGTGCGCGCCGGCGTAGACGATGTAGCCGCCGATCGTGCCGCCGACCAGCGTGGTGATCGCCAGGAAGGAGACCTCCTCGGGGAGGACGACGTTGCGCAGCGCCTGCCCCACCGGCGGGCCCGAGGTGATCGCGATGTAGGCGGTCAGGGCGATCATCACCAGGCCGAGGACGACGACGATCCGGTCGACCGCGACCCCCGCCCGGCGGCTGAGGAAGATGCCGATGGCGATGACGGCGGAGACCGCGCCGCCGATCCTCGGGTCCAGCCCGATCATCGCGTCGAAGCCGAGGCCCGCGCCGGCGACGTTGCCGATGTTGAACACCAGCCCGCCGATCAGCAGGAAGGCGGCCATCACCCAGCCGAGGCCCGGCGCGACGAGGTTGCCCAGCTCCTGGGCCCGCCGGCCGCTGACCCCGATCACCCGCCAGACGTTCAGCTGCAGCGCGATGTCGATGACGATCGAGACGGCGATCGCGAAGGCGAACGCCGCGCCCAGCTGGACGGTGAAGGTCGTCGTCTGGGTGATGAAGCCGGGGCCGATGGCCGAGGTGGCCATGAGGAACATCGCGCCGAGCAGGGTGGAGCGCGTGCCCGCGGCCATGCGGCTGCTGGTCGGGGCGGTGGTGGCGGGTTCGTGGCTCTGCGGCATGGGCTTCTCCACGACGACGGGGGTCCGACGCTAGGGGCCCTTGCAGGTGGCGGCAACGCGAGGACGGGCTGCGCTCCGTCAGGGGCAGTAGGAGGCGGACCGGCGGGGGACGATGGGCCCGAGGGCTCCCGCCGCCGACCGAGGAGGACCCGTGACCACCACGATGCCCGCCGCCCACCCCGCGGCCGCCCGCGAGCACTACCGCGCCGGCCTGGCCGTCCCGTCGTCGGGCTGGGCGCCCGGCTACACCCAGGCCAACCTCGTCGTCGTCCCGCAGGACTGGGCGTACGACGTGCTGCTGTTCGGGCAGCGCAACCCGAAGCCGGTGCCCCTGCTCGACGTGACCGACGCCGGGTCGTACCGGACGGCGCTGGCACCGGAGGCGGACCTGCGCACCGACCTGCCGCGCTACCGGGTCTGGCGGGACGGCGAGCTGGTCGACGAGCCGACCGACGTCGTCGACCTGTGGCGTGACGACCTGGTCGCCTTCCTCATCGGGTGCAGCTTCAGCTTCGAGACGGCGCTGCTGGACGCGGGCGTGCCGGTGCGCAACATCGAGCAGGGCCGCAACGTGTCGATGTACCGCACCGATCGGCCGTGCCGTCCCGCCGGCCGGCTGTCCGGGCCGCTGGTGGTGTCGATGCGCCCGGTGCCCGGCGAGCTGGTGGCCGCGGCGGTGCAGGTGACCGCCCGGATGCCGCAGGTGCACGGGGCGCCGGTGCACGTCGGGGCACCCGAGTCCCTGGGCATCACCGACCTGGGTGCGCCGGACTTCGGCGACCCGGTCGAGTCCGCCGAGGGCGACGTGCCGGTCTTCTGGGCCTGCGGGGTCAC
>DATAAV010000242.1:0-18696 GCA_036259935.1 Geodermatophilus sp.
GGACCACCGGCCGCGCGCGGCCAGCGGGCGCATCCGCACCGACCACTGCTCCTCGGACAGCTTCTGCCAGCCCTGGACGACGGAGCCCTCCTCGAACCGGTCGGCGTCGGCCACGCCGTCCCACACCGCCAGCAGGCCCCAGCGACGCGGGTCGGCGTCGCGGAGGGTGAAGGTCCGCCCGGACCCGGTGCCGAGCAGCTTGCCGAACCGCAGCCCGGGAGTGCGGCGCAGCGGCGCCCGATCGGTCGCCATGCGCAGCACCGCGGCGGGCACCGCGCGGCCGGGCACGCCCCACAGGTGCAGGGTCACCAGCGCCGGCTCGCTCACCCGGTCCATCCTCCCGGAGCCGGGCCCGGTCGCAGCTCTTGCGGTGTTCCACTCGCTGCTGCAGTGCTGCAGCGCCGCGGGGAGCGTGCAGATCACCGCAGAAGCAACCGCCGGCTAACCGCGCGCGGCGCGGCGGATCGCCGCTACGTAGCGGTCGGTCGCCAGCCCCTGCAGCACCCGGCTGACCGGTCCGCCGAGACGGGCCAGGCGCGAGGCCA
This sequence comes from Geodermatophilus sp., assembly GCA_036259935.1. Taxonomy (GTDB): domain Bacteria; phylum Actinomycetota; class Actinomycetes; order Mycobacteriales; family Geodermatophilaceae; genus Geodermatophilus. Next base: position 546 of record DATAAV010000242.1, read on the forward strand.
GCCGGTAGAAGACCCGCACCGTGTAGACGACGTCGCCGTCGGGGGTCAGCCGCACGACGAAGGACTCCTCGCCGCTCTCCGGATGCCCGGGCAGCGTGCCGTAGGCGAACCCCCGCTCGTCGCCGGTGTCCTGCGCCCACACCACCCGGCACGGGATGTCGTAGCCCAGGCGCGGCAGCCCGGCCGTGAGGACGACGACCGTGCCGGGGCGGGTGGCCGGCCCGTCGGCGCGCACCCGCAGCCCGACCCCGCGCTGGGCCCGCCAGGCGAAGACCGCCGCCGCGGCCCGCTCGAACGCCTGCGGCCCCGAGCCGACGACGACCGACCGCTCCGCGTGGGTGTAGCCGGCGGGCAGCCCGGCTCGCCGCGTGGCGCCCACCTCCGCGTAGGTGAACGGCGCGTCGGCGAGGTCGGCGGGGGTGGTCGCGCGGAGGAGGCCCATCGGCGCCAGTCTGCCCGGAGCGGCCCCGGCGGGGGGCGGCGATAGGCTCTGCGCCCACTGTGCTGCCTGCCGTCACCGCCATCCGCTACGTCACCCCGCTGCGCGAGGGTGGCTCGCTGCCGGGGCTCATGGAGGCCGACGACCTGGGCACCTACGTGGTGAAGTGGCGGGCCGCCGGGCAGGGCGTGAAGGTCCTCGTCGCCGAGGTGGTCTGCGCCGAGCTGGCACGGGCGCTGTCGCTCCCCGTCCCCGCGCTGGTCACCGTCGAGGTCGCCCCGGAGCTGGCCGTGGGGGAGCCCGACGTCGAGGTGCAGGAACTGCTGCAGCGCTCGGCCGGGACCAACCTGGGCCTGGACTACCTCCCGGGCGCGCTGGACTTCGAGGCCGGCGTCGCCGAGGTCGACGGCGAGCTCGCCGGGCGGGTGCTGTGGTTCGACGCGCTGATCGGCAACGTCGATCGCTCCTGGCGCAACCCGAACATGCTGTTCTGGCACGGCCGGCTGCAGCTGATCGACCACGGTGCCGCGCTGACCTTCCACCACCACTGGCCGGGTGCGGCGGCCGCGGCCGTCCGCTCCTACGACGCCGCGCAGCACGCGCTCATCGAGTGCGAGCCCGACGTCGCGGCGGCCGACGCCGACCTCGCCCCGCGGGTCACCCGCGACCTCCTGACCGACGTGCTCGCGCAGGTGCCCGACGACTGGCTGGAGGGTCCCGCGCCGGAGGAGGCGCCCGACGCGGTCCGTCGGCGCTACGTGGACCAGTTGCTCGCCCGGCTGGCCGCCCGGGACGCCTGGCTGCCCCCGCTGGTGGCCGCGGCCGCCGCGGGCAAGGGAGTCCGGCGCCGCGCGCCGCGCGGGGAGAACCGGCCGGCCTGGCTCGGGCCCCCGCCTCCGGAGGGCGTGACGCAGCGATGAGCCGGGAGACCTTCGAGTACGCCGTCCTGCGGGTGGTCCCGCGCGTGGAGCGGGGCGAGTCGCTCAACGCCGGCGTCCTGGTCTACTGCCGGCAGCGGGACTACCTCGGCTCCCGGGTGCACCTCGACGTCGACCGGCTGCGCGCCCTCGACCCCACCGCCGACGCCGCGGCGATCGGCCGCGCGCTGCAGGCGGCCGCCGACGTGTGCGCCGCCGACCCCGCCGCCGGGGCCGCCGGCCGGGAGGCGCTGGGCTCCCGCTTCCGCTGGCTGACCGCTCCGCGCAGCACCGTCGTCCAGCCCGGGCCGGTGCACACCGGGCTGACCGAGGACCCCGACGCCGAGGCCGACCGTCTGCTGCGGCTGCTGGTGCTGCCGGTGGCGGAGTAGCCGGGACCGGTGAACGGAGGGTGACGCATCCCTTCACGGGGAGTGCGGCACGCGGCCATCTCCTGGTCGTTTCCGCTTCCTAGCTTCGCGGTCGGCACCAACCGCCCGAAGAGTGGGAGCAACCATGACCGTGTCGACCGGCACGCCTGTCGACGACTCGCTGGACCCGGACGATCTCCCGTCCAACCCGTCCGGCACTGCGCACTTCTCCGAGATCGTCTCCACCCGGCTCACCCGCCGGTCGGTGCTCGCCGGCGGGATGCTGGCCGCGGCGGGCTTCCTCACCACCAGCGTCGTCCGTGCCCCCGCCGCCCGCGCGGTTCCCGGTGCGGCGTCCGCCGGGCCCGTGCTCGGCTTCCAGCCGATCCCGCCCAGCGGAGCCGACCATGTCGTCGTTCCGCCCGGGTACGCCGCCCGGCCGTTCATCCCGTGGGGGACGCCGATCACCGGGTCCTTCCCCGCCTTCGTGCCCGGGACGCCGGAGGAGGGCGTGCCGGGCGGCAACACCGCCGCCCAGCAGGCCGAGCAGGTCGGCATGCACCACGACGGGATGACCTACTTCCCGCTGGACGAGGGCGCCGACGGCAACGGGCACGGCCTGCTGGTGCTCAACCACGAGTACACCGACGAGTTCTACCTGCACCGCGGCGAGTTCGTGGCCGGCTACAAGCCGACGACGGCCGAGGGCGTGCGCAAGTCGCAGAACGCGCACGGGGTCAGCGTCGTGGAGATCCGGCGCTCCGGGTCGGGGGAGTGGCAGGTCGAGCGCTCCCACCGCAACCGGCGCATCACCGCGAACACCCCGATGAGCTTCTCCGGCCCGGCGGCCGGCCACCCGCTGGTCCGCACCAAGGCCGACCGCGGGGGGACGACGCCGCTGGGAACGATCAACAACTGCGGCAACGGCGAGACCCCGTGGGGCACGTACCTGACTTGCGAGGAGAACTTCAACGGCTACTTCCGGGTCGACGGCAACCAGCCGGCGAAGGACGCCGAGCTGCAGGCCCGCTACGGGGTCGGCGGTGACCGCAACGGCTGGGCCGTGCACGACCCGCGGTTCGTGGTGACGACCGACGACCCCAACGAACCGAACCGGTTCGGCTGGGTGGTCGAGATCGACCCGTTCGACCCCGGCTCGACCCCGGTCAAGCGCACCGCGCTGGGCCGGCTCAAGCACGAGGACGCCACCGTGCACGTCGCGAAGAACGGCCGGGTGGTCGTCTACATGGGCGACGACCAGGTCAACGAGTACGTCTACAAGTTCGTGAGCGCTCTGACCGTGGACCAGGCCCGTGACCGCGGCCGCAGCCCGCTCGACGAGGGCACGCTCTACGTCGCCCGATTCCACGACGACGGTTCCGGGGACTGGCTCCCCCTGGTCCAGGGCAGTGGTGAGCTGGTCGAGCGCAACGGCTTCAAGGACCAGGGCGACGTCCTGGTCAAGACCCGGCTGGCGGCCGACCTCGTGGGCGCCACCCCCATGGACCGGCCGGAGTGGACGGCCGTCGACCCGCGGTCGGGCACGGTGTACGTGACCCTGACCAACAACGGCTCGCGGACCACGGTGAACCGCGCCAACCCCCGCCTCGCCAACAAGTGGGGGCACATCGTCCGCTGGGACGAGGACGGCGGCGACCACACCGCGACCCGGTTCCGCTGGGACCTGTTCCTCCTCGCCGGCCCCGGCGGCGGCGCCGAGGGCTCCACCATCGACGCCGAGGACGCGTTCGGCTCGCCGGACGGCCTCTGGATCGACCCGGACAGCCGGGCGTGGATCCAGACCGACGGCACCCAGCCGAACGGTGCCAACAACCAGATGCTGGTCGCCGACGCCAGCACGCCCTTCGACCGGGAGCCGGAGGTGCGCCGGTTCCTCACCGGCGTCGTCGGCTGCGAGGTGACCGGCATCGCCACCACACCCGACCGCAGGACGCTGTTCGTCAACCTCCAGCACCCGGGGGAGGACGGCGGCAGCACCTGGCCGGAGCTGGACGGCATCACGACGCCGCGCTCGGCCACCGTGGTGATCACCAAGGACGACGGCGGCGTGATCGGCAGCTGACCGACCGCTCGAGCGCGGTGCCGGGACCCCGGATCGGCCGATCCTGGGTCCCGGCGCCCTGCGCATCGTCGGGGTGGTTCAGCCGGGGAGCAGGGCGTCGATCCGGCGGGCCAGCTCCAGGTCGAACTCGGTGACCCCGCCGGCGGAGTGGGTGACCAGCGTCAGGTGCAGGGTGCGCCAGCGCAGGTCGACGTCGGGGTGGTGGTCCATCTCCTCGGCGACGAAGGCGATCCGCACGATCGCGGCGACGGCGTCCGGGAAGGAGGGCAGCTTCACGGTGCGCCGCAGCCCGTCGCCGTCACCGGACCACTGGGGCAACCCGTGCAGGGCGGCCGCGATCTCGTCGGGGGACAGACGGGACGGAGGGGGCACGGCGGCCATCCTGCCGCCACCGGGCTCAGGTGTGCAGCCCGCACTCCGTCTTGCCGCGACCGGCCCACCGGCCGGCGCGCGGGTCCTCGCCCGGGGCCACCGGGCGGGTGCACGGCGCGCAGCCGATGGAGGCGTAGCCGATCTCGTGCAGCGGGTTGACCGGCACCTGGTGCTCGGTGATGTAGGCGTCGACGTCGTCCTGCGTCCAGGCCGCCAGCGGGTTGACCTTCACCATGCCGCGCTTGGCGTCCCAGTCGACGAGCTTGGTGCCCGCGCGGGTGGGCGACTCGTCGCGGCGCACGCCTGACCCCCACGCGGCGTACCCGGCCAGCGCCCGCGCCAGCGGCTGCACCTTGCGCAGCGAGCAGCACAGGTCGGGGTCGCGCTGGTGCAGTTCCGGGCCGTGCTCGGCGTCCTGCTCGGCGACCGTCTGCGGCGGCTGCACGTTGACCAGCGTGATCGGCATGACGCCGGCGATCCAGTCGCGGGTGCCGATCGTCTCGGCGAAGTGGTAGCCGGTGTCGAGGAAGACGACGTTCACCCCGGGGATCGCCCGGCTCGCCAGGTGGGCCAGCAGCCCGTCGGCCATGGACGACGTCACCGCGAAGTCGTCGCCGAAGGTCTCCCCGGCCCAGCGCAGCACGGCGAGCGCCTGCTCGACCGGGTCGGCGATCCCCTCGAAACGGGCGTCGGCCTCGGCGGCGAGTTCCGGCGTGGGCCGGACGGCGGTCGTCATGGGTGCTGCACTCCTGTCCCGGTCAGACGGACGGTGAAGGTCCGCAGGCAGGCGGCGCAGTGCCACTCGCCCTTGTCCCCGTGCGGGGTCAGCTCCTCGTCCCCGCAGTACGGGCAGTGGAACGGCGGCAGCTGCCGCGTCCTTCCCTCACCCGCACCCTCCTCGCTCACAGCAGCCAGGCCTCCTCGGCCCGTGCCACGTAGGCCGCGAAGCTCTCCCCGGGCTCGCGGCGCTCCAGGTAGCCGCGCAGCACCCGCTCGCAGTAGTCGGCGGTCTCGGCCTTGGTCACCTTGTGGCCGCGGAACTTCCGCCCGAAGGCCGCCTCGACGCCGAGGTGACCGCCCAGGTGGACCTGGAAGCCCTCGACCATCTCGCCGGCGTCGTCGCGGACCATCGAGCCCTTGAAGCCGATGTCGGCGGTCTGGAAGCGCGCGCAGCTGTTCGGGCAGCCGTTGACGTTGATCGAGATCGGCGTGTCGAAGTCGGGCAGCCGCTTCTCCAGCTCGGCGTAGAGGTCCTGGGCGTGGCCCTTGGTCTCCACGATCGCCAGCTTGCAGAACTCCAGGCCGGTGCAGGCCATGGTGCCGCGGCGGAAGGCGCTGGGCCGCACCAGCAGGTCGTGCTCGGCCAGCGCCGCGACCAGGGCCTCGACCTTCTCGTCGGGCACGTCGAGGATGACCAGCTTTTGCTGGGCCGTCGTCCGGATGCGCCCGCCGCCGTACTCGTCGGCGAGGTCGGCCACGCGGGCCAGCAGCGTGCCGGTGATCCGGCCGGTGCGCAGGGCGAAGCCGACGGCGTTGTTGCCGTCCTTCTGCTTCATGACGCCGACGTGGTCGCGCTCGTCGTGCCTGGCCGGCGCGGGAGCGGGGCCGTCGGGCAGCGCCCGGTGCAGGTACTCGTCCTGCATCACCTGGCGGAACTTCTCCGGGCCCCAGTCGGCCATGAGGAACTTGATCCGGGCGTGGTTGCGCTGCCGCCGGTAGCCGTAGTCCCGGAAGACCGAGGTGACCGCGGCCCACACGTCGGTGACCTCCTCGGGCCGGACGAAGACGCCGATCCGCTGGGCCAGCTTGGGGTTGGTCGACAGCCCGCCGCCGACCCACAGGTCGTAGCCGGCCTCGCCGTCCTCGTTCACCACGCCCACGAAGGAGACGTCGTTGATCTCGTGCCCGGTGCAGTGGTCCACGCAGCCGGACATCGACGTCTTCCACTTGCGCGGCAGGTTGCTGAACTCGGGGCTGCCGATGTACTTCGCCACCGTCTGCGCGACGACGTCGGTGGCGTCGATGACCTCGTCCTCGAGGATCCCGGCCAGCGGGCAGTTGAGCATGACGCGCGGGGTGTCGCCGCAGGCCTCGGTGCTCGACAGCCCGACGGCCTCGAGCCGCTCCCAGATCTCGGGGACGTCCTCGATGCGGATCCAGTGGTACTGCACGTTCTGGCGGTCGGTGACGTCGGCGACGTCCCGGCCGAACTCGGTGCTGATGCCGGCGACGACCCGCAGCTGCTCGCTGCTCAGCTGCCCGCCGTCGATGCGCACGCGGAGCATGAAGTAGGAGTCCTCGAGCTCCTCGGGCTCGAGGACGGCGGTCTTGCCGCCGGGGATGCCCTGGGCGCGCTGGGTGTAGAGGCCCATCCAGCGCATGCGTCCGCGCAGGTCGCTCGGGTCGATGCCGTCGAAGCCGGTCTTCGAGTAGATGTCCAGGATCCGCTGACGGACCTCGAGCCCGTCGGAGTCCTTCTTCATCCGCTCGTTGGGGTTCAGCGGCTCTCGGTAGCCGAGCGCCCACTGGCCCTCGCCGCGCTGCGGCCGCTTGCTGGTTCGGGTGGGGGAGGACACGGAGGCACTCTTTCCTGCGCCGGCCGCCCAGGCGTCGGCACCCTGGGCGGGAGGGGCGCTGCCAGGTCGGGGTCGCAGCGGACGCTGCGCGGCGGACTGGTGTCAGCGCGCGGCGGAACAGACGGCGCTGCTCACGAGCGCCAGATCGATGTGCCGGCGCGCGACGAGGAACAGGTCGCGGTCGGTCATACGTCGATGGTCCCATATCTCCACCGACTTGGTGGTGTGACTCAGATAACCCGCCCGCCGTCCATCGCCGCCCGGATGCGGGCGACCGACTCGGCCAGCGGGGTGACCGAGGTGTCGATGACCAGCTCGGCGCGGCTCGGCGGCTCGTAGGGGTCGCTCACCCCGGTGAACTCCGGGATCTCCCCGGTGCGGGCGCGGGCGTAGAGGCCCTTGACGTCGCGCTGCTCGCAGACCTCCAGCGGCGTGGACAGGTGCACCAGCACGAACCGGCCGTGCTTCTCCACGAGCGCCCGGGCCTCCTCACGGGCGGCGTCGTAGGGGGCGATCGCCGCGACCACCACCGTGCCGCCGTGCTTGACCACCTCGCCGGCGACGAAGCCGATGCGGCGGATGTTGAGGTCGCGGTGCTCGCGGGAGAAGGTCAGCTCGTTCGACAGGTGGGTGCGCACCACGTCGCCGTCCAGGACGGTCACCGGCCGGCCGTCGGCCTCGAGGTCGGCGACGAGGGCGTCGGCGATCGTCGACTTCCCGGCACCGGAGAGCCCGGTGAGGAACACGGTGACGCCGCGGTGCTGCGTGCCTGGCATGGCGGCCAGTCTCGCCCAGCGGCGCGCGGCAGCCGTCGCCGGGGAGGGGTCAGCCGCCCGGGGAGTCGCCGAAGGAACGCCACGCGTCCTCGACCGCGGCCAGCTCGGCCACCTCGGCGGGCAGCTTGCCGGCGACGACGTCGGCCAGCGTCACCTCCTCCAGCACCCGGCGGTAGGCGGCGCGGGCGGCGACCCACACGGAGGCCAGCGGCTCGGCGGCTCCGGGGTACACGACGTCCTCCGGCCGCTGCCCGTGGACCTCGGCGAGGAACCCCTGCTCCACCCGCATGACCCGGGCGATGGAGATCTCCGACGGCGGCAGCGCCAGCCGGTAGCCGCCCTCCCGTCCGCGCTGGCTGGTCACCAGCCGGGCGTGCTGCAGGTCGCCGAGGATGGACTGCAGGAAGCGGGAGGGGATGCCCTGGGCGGTGGCGATGCGCTCGCTGGTCAGGGCGCCGGGCGCCGCGGCGGCCAGCTCGACGGCCGCGCGGACGGCGTAGTCGACCCGGGCCGTGATGCGCACGGCGCCCATCCTGCCCTGGGTCTGGGAGGGTGGGCCGGTGTTCCAGCTGCGATTCACCACTGTGGTGGAGGCGCCGTTGACCGTGGCCTTCGACGTCGCCCGCACCCTGGGGCGGCCGTGGGGCACCCCGCTGGAGGAGATCGTCTCCGTCCGGCCGGTCCGCGACGTCTACGCCGTGGGACCCGGCCGGGGCTGGCGCTGGCTGACCCACTCCCGCCGCTTCTCGGCCACCGGCGCCGGCACGCTGGTCGACGAGCAGGTGGACTGGGAGACCGGGCTGCCCGGGGCGCTCGGCGGGCTGGTCGACCAGGTGGTGCTGCGGCGGCGGATCATGCGGGCGATGCAGGTGCACCTGGACGCGTACGCGGCCGCGGCGGCCCGCCGGGCGCTGGACGTGGTGCAGGTGGTCGGCGCGGCGCTGGTGGAGGGGGACCGGGTGCTCGTGGCCCGGCGGCACGGCGGGCCGTACGACGGCTGCTGGGAGTTCCCCGGCGGCAAGGTCGAACCGGGTGAGGACGACCTGGCGGCGCTGGTCCGCGAGATCCGGGAGGAGCTGGGGGTCGCCGTCGTCCCGCAGGCGTTCCTGGGGGAGGTGCCGCTCGACGGCGTCGTCGCCGGCGGGGAGCCGGGCGCCTCGACGCTGCGGGTCTGGTGGGCCCGTGTCGCCGGCGGGCGGCTCGAGGCCAGCGAGCACACCGAGCTGCGCTGGGCCCGGGCCGGGGAGCTGGAGGCCCTCGACTGGATCCCCGCCGACCGCCCCCTGCTGCCCGCCGTCCGCGACCTCCTCACCCGCGTCTGACCCACCCCGCCCCTGGGGACTTTCTGTACCGAAAGTCCCCGGCCTCGGAGGGACTTTCTGTACCGAAAGTCCCCAGGGGATGTGGCTGTGGACGACGGCCGCGACGGTTCCCGATATTGATCCACGCTGCACAGATGCCTCGTGGATACGGATTGCACGGCGTGTTCCTCGGCTCGCACGCCGTCGCCGAGGGCGCCGTCACGGTCAAGCAGCTCAAGTCCGGCATCTACCGGCGACTGCTGCACAACGTCTACGCCGATCCCGGGCTGACCGCAGACCACCAGTTGCACGCCCGCGCTGCAGCCCTGGTGATGCCTGCGGATGCCGTGCTCGGTGGCCGATCCGCCGCGTCCTGGTTCGGTGCCCCGTTCGCCGGAGCCGCCGATCCGGTTCTGGTCATCGTGCCGCCCGATTCGACGTGGCGCGGTCCCCGTGGGGTCCGGCTCCACCGGACGTCGCTGCGCGACCACGAGATCAGTACGACCGAGGACGGGACCATCCGGCTCACCAGTCCGATGCGTACGGCCTGGGACGTCGCAACCCTCGAAGCGGTGCCGGACGCGGTCGCGATGCTCGACGCGATGGTCAGGGCCGGGCATCTCGACCTCGACGCCTGCCGTCGGCTGCATGCGGCCACCCCGGGGCGGTGGCGCCGGGACCGGGTGAGCAAGGTCCTGCCGCTCGTGGACGGCCGCAGCGAGAGCCCGCCCGAGTCGTGGGTGCGGGTGGCCTGTGCCCGGGCGGGGCTGCCCGCTCCGGTTCCCCAGTTCGTCGTCCTCCAGGACGGGCGGTTCCTCGGGCGCGTGGATCTCGCGTGGCCCGAGTGCCGGGTGATCGTGGAGTACGAGGGCGCACACCACTTCGACGACCTGCAGATCCGCCGGGACGACCGGCGCTACGACCGGCTCACCGCTGCCGGATGGCGGGTGATTCGCTTGAGCGCCGCGGACCTCCGGGACATGGACGCCGTCGTCGCCCGCATCTCCGCGGCGCTGGCCGCATCGTCGTACGGCGGCTGACCGGCGGGGACTTTCGGTACAGAAAGTCAACGGCCCCGGGGGGACTTTCGGTACAGAAAGTCCCCGCCGGGGCCGTGTGGAGGTGGGGCGTCTACTTCTTGAAGACGTCCTTCACCTTCTCGCCGGCCTGCTTCAGGCTGCCGGCGGCCTGCTCGCGCTCGCCCTCGGCCTGCAGGTCGCGGTCGTCGGTCGCCTTGCCGAGGGCCTCCTTGCCCTGGCCGGTCAGTTCCTCGGCCTTGTTCTTCGCCTTGTCCACGCCGCTCATGGTCGAACTCCTCTCGACGTCCGGAGAAGAGAACTACCCAGACGCGGGGAGGGTGATGCGTCGTGATCGCGGTCTCCGCAACCTGTGCGGTCGGGGACGACGGAGGCAGCAAGACGTGTGGTCAGGGCGGCGTCGCGACGTCGATGCTGCGTTCCGGACAGCGGGACCGTGAGCCCAGGTCACAAGTCGGTGACGGCCGTGGCGGCCCGTCCTGAGGCGGGCCTACGGTTGCCCGTCGTACCGATGAGTAGTCGGTACGTGTTCATCAGTGATCGCCAGCCGTCCGTCCGAAGGCGTCGGGCGCTGGTCGACCAGTCCGTTCCCCCCGCGCTCGCGGGACGAGGGAGGCATTGCACGTGAGGTTGAGCAAGCGCTCCGCCGCGCTCATCGCGACCGGCTTGTCCGGCGCGATGGTGCTGTCCGCCTGTGGCGGCGGCGAGGACACGGGCGCCGAGGGAGGCGGCGAGGGTGGCGGCACCTTCAGCGTCTACATCGGTGAGCCCGAGAACCCGCTGGTTCCCGGCAACACCACCGAGAGCGAGGGCTCGCAGGTGGTCAAGTCGCTGTGGACCGGCCTGATCCAGTACGCCGAGGACGGCTCGGTCGAGTACACCGGCGTCGCGGAGTCGATCGAGTCCGAGGACAACACGACCTGGACCGTCACGCTCAACGACGGCTGGACCTTCCACGACGGCACGCCGGTCGACGCCGAGTCCTTCGTCGACGCGTGGAACTACACCGCCTACAGCCCCAACGCCCAGGGCGCGTCGTACTTCTTCTCCAACGTCGAGGGCTACGACGCCCTGCAGGCCGAGACCGACGACGCCGGCAACGTGGTCGCCGAGCCGACGGCCACCGAGATGACCGGCCTCGAGGTCGTCGACGACAAGACCTTCACCGTCACCCTCACCGCGCCGTTCGCCCAGTTCCCGGTGACGGTGGGCTACAACGCCTTCTTCCCGCTGCCGGACTCGTTCTTCCAGGACCCGGAGGCGGCCGGCCGGCTGCCCATCGGCAACGGCCCGTTCAAGGCCGACGGCGAGTTCGTGCCCGGCCAGGGCATCACGCTGAGCCGGTACGAGGACTACGCCGGTGAGAACGCCGCCCAGGCCGACGGCGTGGAGTACCGCGTCTACACCGACGTGAACACCGCCTACACCGACGTGCAGGGCGGCAACCTCGACATCGCCAAGGACATCCCGCCGGACGTCCTGACCACGGTCGAGGACGAGTTCGGCGAGCGCTTCATCGAGGCGCCGTCGTCCCGCTTCACCTACGTGGGCATCCCGGTGTACCAGGAGCGGTACGCCGACAAGCGGGTGCGCCAGGGCCTCTCGATGGCGATCGACCGGCAGGCCATCGCCGACGCGATCTTCAACGGCACCTTCCAGGCCGCCGACTCGGCCATCGCGCCGGTCGTCGACGGCTACCGCGAGGGTGCCTGCGAGTACTGCCAGCTCGACGTCGAGCGGGCCAACCAGCTCCTCGACGAGGCCGGCTTCGACCGCAGCCAGCCGGTCGAGCTGTGGTTCAACGCCGGCGCCGGCCACGAGGCGTGGATGGAGGCCGTGGGCAACCAGCTGCGCGAGAACCTGGGCGTGGACTACGTGCTCCGCGGCGAGCTGGACTTCTCGGAGTACCTGCCGCTGGGTGACGCCAAGGGCTTCACCGGTCCGTTCCGCCTGGGCTGGAGCATGGACTACCCGAGCCCGCAGAACTACCTGGAGCCGCTCTACAGCACCTCGGCGCTGCCGCCGGCGGGCTCGAACTCGGCGTTCTACTCCAACCCGGAGTTCGACGCGCTGATCGAGCAGGGCAACTCCGCGGCCACCAACGAGGAGGCCATCGCCCTCTACCAGCAGGCCGAGGACATCCTCCTCGAGGACATGCCGATCCTCCCGATGTTCTTCGGGGTCGAGCAGGCGGTCTACTCGGAGAACGTCTCCAACGTGGTCGTCGACGTCTTCGGTCAGGTCGACACCTCGGCGGTCACCGTCAACTGACGACGACCGCGTTCCGTACGGCGACCGCCGGGGGTGCCTGCCGCGGCAGGCGTCCCCGGCGGTTCGCCGCGCGCGGCCGCAGAATGGACGACGTGACACGACGACCCTGTGTCTGCGTGTCCTGACCGAGGAGAGACATGGGCCGCTACATCGCGCGCCGCCTTCTGCTCACCATCCCCGTCCTGCTCGGGGCCTCATTCCTGATCTTCGCGATGGTGTACGCCCTGCCGGGCGACCCGATCCGCGCCCTGGGCGGTGACCGCCCGCTCGCCCCGGCCGTCGTCGCGCAACTGCGCGACGAGTTCAACCTCAACGACCCGCTGGGCATCCAGTACCTGAAGTATCTCGGCGACCTGCTGCAGGGCGACCTGGGCACCGACTTCCGCGGCCGCCCCGTCCTCGACACCATCGAACAGCGCCTGCCCGTGACGGCGAAGCTCACCGTCGTCGCCATCCTGTTCGAAGCCGTGATCGGCCTGGTCGCCGGCGTGCTCGCCGGCATCCGGCGCAACAGCTTCCTGGACAACCTGGTGCTCGTCTCAAGCACGGTGATCGTGTCCGTCCCGATCCTCGTGCTCGCCTTCATCGCCCAGTTCGCCTTCGGGCTGCAGTTGGGCTGGTTCCCGATCGCCGGCATCAACGAGGGCTGGTACAGCTTCCTGCTGCCGGGCCTGGTCCTGGCCTCGGGCTCGCTGGCCTACGTCGCCCGCCTGACCCGTACGAGCGTGGCGGAGAACCTCCGTGCCGACTACGTCCGGACGGCGCGCGCCAAGGGCCTGCCCCGCCGGACGGTGATCGTCCGGCACACCCTGCGGAACAGCCTCATCCCGGTGGTCACCTTCATCGGCGCCGACATCGGGACCCTGCTCGGCGGGGCGATCGTCACCGAGTCGGTGTTCAACCTCCCCGGCATCGGCCGCGCGATCTTCGACGCCGTCCGCGCCCAGGAAGGGGCCGTCGTCGTCGGCATCGTGACGCTGATGGTCTTCTTCTTCGTCTTCTTCAACCTGGTCGTCGACGTCCTCTACGCCGTCCTCGACCCGAGGATCCGCTATGACTGACCAGCAGCAGATGGACCTCCGTCACGACGAGGTCGAGGCCGGCACCACCACCGGCCTGGCCAGCCCGTCGATCGACGTCACCAGCGCCCGCCAGAACACCCTCTGGAGCGACGCCTGGGACTCGCTCAAGCGCAACCCGTTCTTCTGGATCGGGACGCTCTTCGGCCTGCTCTTCGTCCTCATGGCGCTGTTCCCTCAGCTGTTCGCGCGGGGCGCCGACCCCCGGGCCTGCAAGCTGGCCAACTCCAACGACCCGCCGTCGGGGGAGCACTGGTTCGGCTTCGACCAGCAGGGCTGCGACTACCTGGCCAACGTCGTCTACGGGGCGCGCAACTCGCTGATCATCGGCGTCCTCGCCGTGCTGTGCGTGCTGGTGCTGGGTGTGGTCGTCGGCGCGATCGCCGGCTACTACGGCCGGATCACCGACAGCGTGCTCTCGCGACTGGCCGACATCTTCTACGCCCTGCCGCTGGTGCTCGGCGCGCTGGTGCTGCTGCGCGTGGGCCCGTCGACCGACCTGCCGGTGATCAGCGACCGGGGGGCCGGCGCGGTCGCCGTGGCGCTGGCCACCTTCGGCTGGATGACGGCGATGCGGCTGGTGCGCTCGCAGGTCATCGCGGTGAAGAGCTCGGACTACGTGGCCGCCGCCCGGGCGATGGGCGCCTCCAACGGCCGGATCCTGGTCCGGCACATCCTGCCCAACGCCGTGGCGCCGGTCCTGGTCTACGCGACGATCACCATCGGCGTCCTCATCGCGGCCGAGGCCACGCTGACCTACCTCGGGGTGGGCCTGCAGCGCCCGGCCATCTCCTGGGGGCTGCAGATCGAGGCCGGGCAGGGGCTGCTGCGCTCGGCGCCGCACCTTGTCCTGTTCCCCAGCCTGATCCTGACCGTGACCGTGATGGCGTTCGTCATGATGGGCGACGCCCTCCGGGACGCCCTCGACCCGAGGCAGCGCGCATGACCTCCACCGGTACCTCTCCCGTCGGCCGTCGGGAGTACGTCCGCGGCAACGGCGGCCCCGTGCTGGAGGTCGACGACCTGTTCGTCGAGTTCCGCACCCGCTCCGGCGTGGTGAACGCCGTCAACGGCATCAGCTACAGCGTCTCCGAGGGGGAAACCCTCGCCATCCTCGGGGAGTCGGGGTCGGGCAAGTCGGTCTCCGCCCAGGCGATCATGGGGATCCTCGACTCGCCGCCGGCGGCCATCACCGGCGGCGGCATCTGGTTCGAGGGCCGCGACATGCTCACCCTCTCCGAGGAGGAGCAGCGCAAGATCCGCGGCCCCGGCATCGCGATGATCTTCCAGGACGCGCTGTCGTCCCTGAACCCCGTCTACAGCGTGGGCTTCCAGATCGGCGAGATGTTCCGCGCCCACCAGGGCACCTCCCGCAAGGAGGCCAAGAAGCGGGCCATCGAGCTCATGGACCGGGTCCGCATCCCGGGGGCGGCCAGCCGGGTCGACGACTACCCGCACCAGTTCTCCGGCGGGATGCGGCAGCGCGTCATGATCGCGATGGCCATCGCGCTCGACCCGAAGATCCTCATCGCCGACGAGCCGACCACCGCGCTCGACGTGACCGTGCAAGCCCAGGTCATGGACCTGCTCAAGGACCTGCAGTGCGAGACCGGGATGGGGCTGATCCTCATCACCCACGACCTGGGCGTGGTCAACGAGGTGGCCGACAACGTGGCGGTCATGTACGCCGGGAAGATCGTCGAGCGCGGCACGGTCGACGACGTCTTCACCGACCCCGCCCACCCGTACACCGACGGGCTCATGACGTCGGTGCCGCAGGTGGAGGCCAAGGGCGGGCGGCTGCTGCCGATCGCCGGCCAGCCGCCGAACCTCGCCGCCATCCCGAGCGGCTGCCCGTTCCACCCGCGGTGCTCGCGGCGCCGGCTCGGCGCCGCGGCCGCCCCCGGCCGCGAGTGCTCGATCGACGTCCCGCCGCTGCGCCTGGTGGTGCCGGGGCGCGAGGCCGCCTGCCACTACAGCGAGGAGGTCCTCGGTGTCTGAGCCGGTTCCCGGAACCCTGAACGGCCTGTCGCGGGGCGGTGCGCTCGGCGAGCCCCTGCTCGAGGTCCGTGACCTCAAGAAGCACTTCCCGCTCACCCAGGGCGTGGTGTTCAAGCGGACGATCGGGCACGTCCGGGCCGTGGACGGAGTGAACCTGACCCTCCGCCGCGGGGAGACGGTCGGCCTGGTCGGCGAGTCCGGCTGCGGCAAGTCCACCGTGTCCAAGCTGCTGGTGGCCCTGGAGAAGCCCACCTCGGGCTCCATCCTCTACAAGGGACGCGACGTCACGAAGATGAGCGGCCGCGCGCTCAAGGAGTACCGGCGCGAGGTGCAGATCGTCTTCCAGGACCCCTACGCGTCGCTGAACCCGCGGATGACCGCCGGGGACATCGTCGCCGAGGGCTGGGCGGTCCACCCGGACATCGCCCCGCGCAAGGACCGGCTGCGGCGCACCCAGGACCTGCTCGATCGCGTCGGCCTCAACCCCGACTACGTCAACCGCTACCCGCACCAGTTCTCCGGCGGGCAGCGGCAGCGCATCGGCATCGCCCGGGCCCTGGCGCTGCGCCCGGAGGTGATCGTCTGCGACGAGCCGGTCTCCGCCCTCGACGTCTCGGTGCAGGCGCAGGTGGTGAACCTGCTGGAGGACCTGCAGGACGAGTTCGGGCTGTCCTACCTGTTCATCGCCCACGATCTGTCGGTGGTGCGGCACATCTCCGACCGGGTCGCGGTCATGTACCTGGGCAGCGTGGTCGAGGAGGGCACGGACGCCGAGGTGTACGGCTCGCCGTCGCACCCCTACACCCAGGCGCTGCTGTCCTCGGTGCCGATGCACGAACCGGCCCTGCGGGGGCAGAAGGAGCGGATCCTGCTGCAGGGCGACGTCCCCAGCCCGGCCAACCCGCCCTCGGGCTGCCGGTTCCGCACCCGCTGCTGGAAGGCGCAGGACATCTGCGCCGAGCAGGCGCCGGCGCTGATCGACCGCGGCCAGGGACACCCCTCGGCGTGCCACTTCGCCGAGGCGCGCACGGTGGTGCCGGTCGACGCGGAGTAAGGACAGGGTCTGTCGTGACCGTCGCGGGGCCCGGAGGGCTCCCGACGGGCAGGACGCAGCGGCTCAGCCCAACCGGGGACGGCACGTGGCCGCGGTGCGATCCGGCAGGATCGCAGTGTGATCGCCGATCGACGCCTGCTGCTGGTGCACGCCCATCCCGACGACGAGACGATCAACAACGGAGCCACCATGGCTCGCTACGTCGCCGAGGGGGCCGCGGTCACCCTGCTCACCTGCACCTTGGGTGAGGAGGGGGAGGTGCTGGTCCCGGAGCTGGCCCAGCTCGCCCCCGACCAGGCCGACCAGCTCGGCGGCTACCGGATCAGCGAGCTGTCGGCGGCCATGGCGGCGCTCGGGGTCAGCGACTGGCGATTCCTCGGCGGTGCCGGGCGCTACCGCGACTCCGGGATGATGGGGACGCCGGCCAACGACAAGCCCCGCGCGTTCTGGAATGTCGACCTCGACGAGGCGGTGGCGCACGCCGTCGCCGTGGTCCGGGAGGTGCGCCCGCAGGTGCTGGTGACCTACGACCAGCACGGCGGCTACGGCCACCCCGACCACATCCAGGCCCACCGCGTCGCCATGGGCGCCGTCGAGGCCGCCGCCGACTCCGCCTACCGCCCCGACCTCGGCCCGGCGTGGGAGGTGGCGAAGGTGTACTGGTGCTGCGTGCCGCGGTCGGTGATGCGGGAGGGCATCGAGGCGATGGCCGCGCTGGGGGAGGCCTCGCCGTTCGACCGCCTGGACGACATCGACGAGGTGCCGTTCGTCGTCCCCGACGAGGCGGTCACGGCCGCCGTCGACGGCCGGCGCTACGCCGACCGCAAGGACGCCGCGATGCGGGCGCACGCCACCCAGATCACCGTCGACGGGCCGTTCTTCGCGCTGTCGAACAACCTCGGCCAGGAGGTCCTCGGCGTCGAGTACTACCGGCTGGTGCGGGGGGAGCGTGGGCCGGCCGGGCAGGCGCCGAACGGGTGGGAGGACGACCTGTTCGCCGGCCTCCCGGGATGAGCCGGCGCGCCTGGACGGCGCCGCTGGTGGCCCTCCTGGCGGTCGCCGTCGCCGGCTGGCTGGCGCTGGTGGAGGTGTTCTGGCTGCCGCTGCGCGTCGGCGGGGTCCTCGTTCCGGTGTCGGTGGTCGCGGCCGTCGTCGGGAACCTGCTGCTCGTGCCGGCGGCGCACCGGCTCAGCGGGTCCCGGGTGGTCGCCGTGGTGCCGGCGGTGACATGGCTCGTGGTCGCCCTCGCCGGCAGCATCCCCCGCCCGGAGGGAGACATCCTGATCACCGGCAGTGGGGACGCCGGGGTGGTCAACCTCGGGTTCCTGTTGCTCGGAGTGCTGGCCGCGTCGTTCGCCGTCGGCCGGGCGGTGACCGCGCCGGTGCGGCGTCCGGCGCCGGCGCCCCGGCCGGAGCAGCCGGCTCAGGCGGTGCCCAGCCGGTAGTGGTAGCGGTGGTGCTCGGAGAAGCCGAGCCGGTCGTAGAGCGCCAGCCCCGGGGCGTTGGACGACGCGACCTGCAGCACCGCCGAGTGCCCGCCGCGCTCGGCCGCCCAGCGGCCCAGCGCCGCCATGACGGCGGTGCCGAGCCCGCGCCGTCGGCAGTTCTCGGCCACGGTGACGGCCGAGACGCCGAGCCAGCCCTCGACGAGGACGCCGCGGGCGACCGCGGCCAGCGGCGCGGGCGGGGGCTCGAGCCGGATGGAGGCGAACACCGGGTCGTCGGCGTTGAGCAGCACCGCCCGCGCCACCGGGGGCAGCGGCGTCCCGCGGTAGCGGTAACCCTCGATCCATGCGTCGTCCGGCTCCGGCGCGAGGTCCACCGGGACGTCGGGGCCGTCCCATCCAGTCAGGGGCGCGGTGAGCACGCGGACG
>DATAAV010000243.1:0-3396 GCA_036259935.1 Geodermatophilus sp.
GAGTGCAGCAGGTCGACGACGGCCCGCTCGCAGCTGGTCGGCGCGAGGCGGCTGGCGAAGGCGTACTCGGCACCGTCCTCCCCGAAGGGCTCGAAGCAGCGCAGTGCCCGGACGGCGGCGTCCACGTGCTCGGGTTCGTGCTCGCGCAACCAGCCGACCAGCTCGTGCATCGAGTCCCAGAGGCTGTAGACGTCCAGGCCGTAGAAGCCGACCCGCTCGTCGGGCGGGCGCCCGGCGTTGACCTCGCGCAGCCAGCGGCAGAACCCGACCACCTCGTCGTTGGCCCACATCCACGTCGGCCAGCGGGCGAAGGCGTCGAGGGCGTCGCGCGGGTCGGCGTCGGCCCCCTCCCGGAGCTTGACGCTGCGGTTGACCCGGTAGCAGTCGGGCCAGTCACCCTCCACGGCGACGAAGCCGAAGCCCCGCTCGGTGACCAGCCGGCGGGTCAGCGCGGCCCGCCACGCGTAGTACTCGGAGGTGCCGTGGCTGGCCTCGCCGACCGCCACGACGCGCGCGTCCCCGACCCGCTCGAGCAGCGGGTCGAGGTCGGCGGGGTCCCGCAGCGGCAGGGCGAGGTCCCGGACGCCGGTCACGGTCCTACCCCGCGCCCCCGGGCTCGGCCATCTTGGCGTGGCCGGCGGACTTGACCCGGTCCGGCAGCACCGAGTTGACCACCGCCTGCGCCTTGCTCATCACCGAGCCGCCCAGCACCTTGGTCTCGCCCTTCATCAGCGCCTCGAAGCCCTGCTCCGCGACCTGGGCCGGGTCGTCCTTGGGGCCCTGGCCGAGCTTGGTGTCCATCAGGTCGCCGCGCTCGAAGAACTCGGTGTCGGTGGGCCCGGGCATCAGCGAGGTGACCGTCACCCCGGTGTCGCGGAGCTCGGTGGCCAGCGCCTCGGCGAAGGACTGGACGAAGGACTTGGAGGCGTTGTAGACCGCCTGGTGGGGCCCGGGCATGGTCGAGGCGACCGACGAGGTGAACAGCACCCGGCCCTCGCCGCGCGCCGCCATGTCCCGGAGGACGTGCTTGGCCAGGAGGACGGTCGACCGGACGTTGAGGTCGATGATCGACAGCTCGTCCTCGATCGGGTTCTCGACGAACGGCCCGCCCTTGCCGACCCCGGCGTTGAGCGCGGCGGCGGCCACGGGGCGCCCGGCGGCCCGGACGGCGTCCCAGAGGGCATCGACCCCTGCAGCGGTGCGCAGGTCGGCCTGGAAGCCCGACACGGCGGTGCCGGAGCTGCGCAGCCGGGCCGCGGCGGTGTCGATGGTGGGGTCCTCGGCGGTCACCAGCAGGTCGAAGCCGTGCTGGGCGAACTGGCGGGCCAGCTCGAACCCGATGCCGCTGGAGGCGCCGGTGACGAGGGCGAGGGGACGGGGTTCGGTCATGGGGCCCCGGTACCCCGGCGGGGGGCGGGCACGCCTCAGCCGACCCGGCCCTCCTCGACGACGGCGGCCACCACCGCCCGGGGGTCGCCGGTCCGGGCCAGGACCCGGCGCTGGCGGGCCGCCGAGGTGCCGCGGCGCCGCAGCCCGGTCAGCAGCTCCCGGACCTCGGACCACTCCCGGTGCGCGCGCAGGTCCTCCTCCAGCTCGGCCAGCAGCGCCGCGACCGCCTGACCGGCCGGTACCAGCCGCTGGGCCACGGGGTCGAACAGCTCGCCGTCCAGGCCGTGCCGGGCCGCCCGCCAGCGGGCCGCGCGCGCCAGCTCGGGCCGGATGTCGGGCACCGGCTCCTCCCGGGCGGCCCGGCCGGCGAGCACCCGCACCAGCGAGCGCACCAGCGCCGCGAACAGCACGGCGTCGTCCACCAGGGTGCAGACGTCCCCCAGCCGGAACTCCAGCGTCGGCCAGCGCACCGAGGGGCGGACGTCCCAGTACAGGTGGGTGGCGTCCTTCACCACGCCCGAGGCGACCAGCCCCTCGACGAGGGCCCGGAACGCCGCGCCGTCGCCGATCCGCTCGGGGGCGCCGGCGTTGGGCCAGCGCGTCCACCACTGGGTGCGGAAGCTCTCGTAGCCGGTGTCCCGGCCGCCGTGGAACGGCGAGCTGCCGGTGAGGGCGAGGAGGACCGGCAGGTAGGGGCGCGCGCGGTCCATGACCGCCACCGCGGTGTCCAGGTCGGGGACGCCGACGTGCACGTGGCAGCCGCAGATGTCCTGCTGGAGGGCCAGCAGCGCCCAGCGGTCCACGATGTCGCGGTACCGGTCGTCGGGGGTCAGCTCCTGGTCGCGCCACGAGCCGAACGGGTGCGTGGAGGCCGGCAGCAGGGCCAGCCCCCCGCGGGCCGCCGCAGCGGCGGCCGCGGAGCGGGCGGCGACGATCCCGGCCCGCAGCTCCCCGAGGTCGCGGCAGACGACGGTGCCGGTCTCGAGCTGCGAGGTGACGATCTCGGCCTTGACCAGCTCGCCCGCCGCGCCGGCCAGCGCCTCGGCCGCGACCTCGGGGCTGCCGGTGAGCGCGCCGCTGGCCGGGTCGACGAGGTGGAACTCCTCCTCCACCCCGACGGTCTCCCCGGCGGCCGGGGCGCCGCCGGCGCTCACGGCTCGGCGTACCAGGCGAAGCCGAGCCCGGGGACGACGACCCGCCCGTCGCGCACCGGGAGGACGCCGTCGCTGCCGTGCACGTGCTCGAAGCTGCCGAAGCCGGTGACGGTGTCGGCGTCCACGGCCTGCGGGCGCGGCGAGAAGTTGGCCAGGCCGACGAACGTGCCGCTGCGCGGGTGCTTGCGCCGCCAGACCAGCACCGCGTCGCTGCCGGCGTCCAGCACGACGGACTCGACGCCGCCGCGCAGCGCCAGCAGCGCGCGGCGCACCTCGCCCAGCCGGCGGATCTCCCGCCAGACGCGGCCCTCGAGCGTCGCCGGGTCGGCGGCGCGGGCGGCGGCGTCCCAGTCCATCGGCGGGCGGTGCATCCAGCGGTTGTCCGGGGCGAGCGCGGGGTCGGCGAGGTAGCCGGTGTCGTTGCGCAGGGCCAGCTCGTCGCCCATGTAGAGCAGCGGGATGCCGCCGTACGCGTAGGCGACCGAGTACAGCAGCACCAACCGGCGGACCCCGGCGTCCAGCGCGGCGTCGTCACCGGCCTCGAGCGCGGCCTCGATGCCGCACAGCGACGCGGCCGAGCCGGAGACGCGCGCGTCGCCGGTGAGCTCGTTCTCCTGGAACAGCGCGCCGCGGGCGAAGGAGCCGGGGAAGCGGCCGGCGTAGAAGTCGTTGAGGAAGCGGCGGTGGGCGAACCCGTCCAGGCCGACCGCGGCGGCGTCGGCGTCGGCGACGGCCCAGCCGATGTCGTCGTGGCCGCGCACGTAGGTGCACCACGCGGCGTGCGGCGGCGCCGACGGCATCTCTCGCAGCGTGCTCGTGATCAACCCCGCGCGCCCCGAGGCCAGCGCGCTCC
>DATAAV010000244.1:0-1555 GCA_036259935.1 Geodermatophilus sp.
ACGATCCCGAGGACGGTCAGCAGCAACCCGCTCAGCTCAGCCTCCGGCGATCACGCTCCCGGCGTGCTGCCGGGCCCACCCCTCCGCCGCCAGGACGTCCTCGACGCGGGTGGGGGCGCCGAGGTCCGGCGCGTCGTCGAGGGTACGCGCGACGAGGTCGACGATGCCCCGGAAAGGCAGCCGACCCGCCAGGAACGCCGCCACCGCCTCCTCGTTGGCGGCGTTGTAGACCGCCGGGGCCACGCCGCCCGCCTCCCCGGCCGCGCGGGCCAGCGCGACCGCGGGGAACGCCTCGTCGTCCAGCGGGGCGAACTCCCAGGTGCTCGCCGTCGACCAGTCCAGCGCCGGCTGCACGTGCGGCAGCCGGTCGGGCCAGGCCAGGGCCAGGGCGATCGGCAGCCGCATGTCCGGCGGGCTGGCCTGGGCGATGGTCGCGCCGTCGGCGAAGGTCACCATCGAGTGCACGATCGACTGCGGGTGCACGACCACGTCGATGTCGCCGAGGGGGACGCCGAAGAGCAGGTGCGCCTCGATGAGCTCCAGGCCCTTGTTGACCAGCGTCGCGGAGTTGATGGTGACGACCGGTCCCATCGACCAGGTCGGGTGCGCCAGCGCCTGCTCGACCGTGACGTCGGCCAGCTCGGCGGCGCTGCGGCCACGGAAGGGCCCGCCGCTGGCGGTGAGCACCAGCCGGGCCACCTCGCCGCGGGCGCCACCGCGCAGGCACTGCGCCAGCGCCGAGTGCTCGGAGTCCACCGGCACCAGCTGACCGGGCGCGGCTGCCGCGGTGACCAGCTCCCCGCCGGCCACCAGCGACTCCTTGTTGGCCAGCGCCACCGTGCGCCCGGCCCGCAGCGCGGAGAGCGTGGGCCCCAGCCCGATCGACCCGGTGATGCCGTTGAGGACGACGTCGGCCGGGCGGGCGGCGAGCTCCTCGGCCGCCCGCGGGCCGGCCAGGATCTCCGGCAGCGTGTACTCCCCCCTGGACCACCCGCGCCGGGACGCCGTGGCGTAGAAGGCCAGCTGGAGGTCCTGGGCTGCGGTCGCGCGGGCCACGGCGACGGTGCGGACGCCGAGCGACAGCGCCTGTTCGGCCAGCCGGGCGACGTCCCCGCCGCCGGCGGCCAGCCCGGTGATCCGCAGCCGGTCCGGGTTCTGCTCGGCCACCGCGATCGCCTGCCGGCCGATCGACCCGGTGGAGCCCAGCACCGTCACCTCGCGCACGCCGTCCACGGGCGCATCCTCCCCGACCCCGGCGCGCCGCCCCTCCCTCGGTGGGTGGCCGCTCCGGAGGGCTGGCAGGATGTCGGTGTGAGCGAGCAGACCCACCGCGAGCGGATCTCCGTGGACCACCCCGGGACCGAGCGGGTCAACCAGCCCGGTCGTGAGGAGGCCGTCGTCCGGACCGGCGCCCCCCCGGTCCAGCACGAGCGCCCCGAGGACTGGGGTTGGCACGGCGAGACCGGCAAGTGGGGCCGCGTCGGCGCCTGGATCGCGGTGCTGATCCTGCTCAGCTTCCTCGTCGGCCGCAACCACGAGGGCCGGGTCGAGGACC
>DATAAV010000245.1:0-9200 GCA_036259935.1 Geodermatophilus sp.
CCACTGTGGTGGGCAGAGCACGAGCATGCCGGGACACCTCTCGCCTCCCGGGTGCTGGGGCGGCGGCCGACGGCAGGATTGGCCGCCGGGAGCGCGGGCATGATGCCTCCACCCGGGGATCCGCTCGCCCGCCACGGTCGACCGGTTCCCGACCCGACCGGACCCCGTCGCACGCTCCCGGAGGCGCCCGCATGTCCGCACCCGTCCCGTTCGCCGTCTGGGCGCCGCTGCCCGAGCGGGTCCGCCTGCAGGTCGACGGCGCCGTCCACGACATGCGACGCGACGAGGGCGGGTGGTGGCGGGCCGAGGTGGCGGCCTCCCCGGAGGCGGACTACGGGTTCCTCCTGGACGACGCCGACACGCCCCGGCCCGATCCGCGCTCGCGTCGCCAGCCGGACGGGGTGCACGGGCTGTCGCGGCGCTTCGACCCCTCGGCGTACGCGTGGGGCGACGGCGCCTGGACCGGACGCCCGCTGGCCGGTGGCGTCGTCTACGAGATGCACGTCGGCACCTTCACCCCCGAGGGCACCCTCGACGCCGCCGTCGAGCGGCTGGACCACCTCGTCGAGCTCGGCGTCGACTTCGTCGAACTGCTGCCCGTCAACGCCTTCAACGGCACGCACAACTGGGGCTACGACGGCGTGCTCTGGTACGCCGTCCAGGAGACCTACGGCGGGCCGGCCGCCTACCAGCGGTTCGTCGACGCCTGCCACGAGCGGGGCCTGGGCGTGATCCAGGACGTCGTCTACAACCACCTGGGCCCGTCGGGGAACTACCTGCCGGAGTTCTTCCCCGTGTTCAGCGAGAGCGGCCCCAACCCGTGGGGCGCCTCGATCAACCTCTCCGGTCCGGACTCCGACGAGGTCCGCCGCTACATCATCGACAACGTGCTGATGTGGCTGCGGGACATGCACGTCGACGGGCTGCGCCTGGACGCCGTCCACGCCCTGGTTGACGAGCGGGCCACCCATCTGCTCGAGGAGATGGCCGTCGAGGTGGACAAGCTCTCGGTCGCGGTCGGCCGCCCGCTGTCCCTCATCGCCGAGAGCGACCTCAACGATCCGCGGCTGGTCACCCCGCGCGCCGCCGGCGGCATGGGGCTGACCGCGCAGTGGAGCGACGACTTCCACCACGCGCTGCACTCGTCGCTGACCGGCGAGGGGCAGGGGTACTACGGCGACTTCGCCGCCGCCGGGCTGTCCGGGCTGGCCAAGACCCTGACCGGCGCCTACTTCCACGACGGCGCGTGGTCGAGCTTCCGCCGCCGGCACCACGGGCGCCCGGTCGACACCGTGGTGCTGCCCGGCTGGAAGTTCCTGGGCTACCTGCAGGACCACGACCAGATCGGCAACCGCGCCGTCGGCGACCGCATCTCGGCGTCCCTCTCCCCCGGCCTGCTGGCCGTCGGGGCGACCCTCGTGCTGACCAGCCCGTTCACGCCGATGCTGTTCATGGGCGAGGAGTGGGGCGCGGCGACGCCGTGGCAGTTCTTCACCAGCCACCCCGAGCCGGAGCTGGGCAAGGCCACCGCGGAGGGCCGCATCGGCGAGTTCGCCGAGCACGGCTGGGACGCCGACGTCGTCCCCGATCCGCAGGACCCGGAGACGTTCACCCGCTCCAAGCTGGACTGGAGCGAGCCGGAGCGGGATCCGCACGCCCGCCTGCTGGCCGTGCACCGGGCCCTGCTCTCGCTGCGCAAGACCCAGCCGGAGCTGGTCGACCCCGACCTCGCGGCCATGGCGGTCAGCTGGGACGACGAGGACCGCTGGCTGGTCATGCACCGCGGCTCGCTGCGGGTGGTGGCCAACCTGGCCGGCGAGCCGCGGGAGATCGACCTGGACCGGCCGGCCACCGGCGTGCTGTTCGCCACCGCCGACGAGCCGGCCCTGGACCGGACGACGGTGACGATGCCGGCCGAGAGCGCCGCCGTGCTGACCACCGGCTGATGCGCCGGCTGCTGCCCGATCCGGCCGAGCTCGACGACGACGGGCTGGTCGAGGCCTACCGGCTGCCCGCGGGCCGGTCGCTGCGGGTCAACTTCATCACCTCGCTGGACGGCGCGATCGCGATCGAGGGGCGCAGCGGCGGGCTGGGCTCCCCCGGCGACAAGCGGGTCTTCCGGCTGCTGCGGGCGCTCTCCGACGTCGTGCTCGTGGGCCACGGGACGGCGTCGGCCGAGGGCTACCGGCCGATGGTCGCGGACTCGGCGGTGGGAGCGCTGCGCACCTCGCTCGGCCGGCCCCCCACCGCACCCATCGCCGTCGTCTCGCGGCACGCCTCCCTGTCCCCCAGGGTCAGGCTGGCCGGCGGCGACACCATCCTGGTGACCTGCGCAGCCGCCGATCCGGAGCGCCGGGCGGCACTGGCGGCCGCCGGCGTGACCGTGCTCGTCAGCGGGGACGACGACGTCGACCTGCCGACCGCGCTCGACGCACTCGCCGACCGCGGCCTGGAGCAGGTCATCTGCGAGGGCGGTCCGGCGCTGTTCTCGGCGGCGCTCGCGGCCGGCGTGGTGGACGAGCTCGACCTGTCGATCGCGCCCGCCCTCGTCGGCGGTGGACCCCGGCTGCTCGGGGGCGACACCGCGCCCGGCGTCGTCCGGCCGCGCCTGCTGCAGGTGCTCGGGGAGGACGGCGTCCTGTTCACCCGGTACGCAGTGCGTCCGGCACCCGACTGAGCAGGCCTGGCCCCTCATGGATGCCGACGTCGAGATCTCCCCCGCCTCGCCCGACGAGGCCGAGCGGCTGCTGACCGGCGCCCGGGAGACCTACGCGACGGGCCTGCGCACGCAGCGGGGCCTGTCGGCCGCGGAGGCCGAGGAGGCCGAGGAGAAGGCTGCGCGGGACGTCGCGGCGCAGCTGCCCGACGAGGCCGCGACCGGCGGCCAGCACCTTCTCGTCGCCCGCCGCGGCGCCGAGTTGCTCGGCGGGATCTGGGTGGCCGAGCAGGGTCCCGACCGCCCCGGGGAGGCCTGGATCTATCACCTGTGGGTGCAGCCTGCCGCGCGTCGGCAAGGGGTGGGCCGCGCGCTGGTGGACGCGGCGGGCGCTGTCGTCCGGCAGCGCGGCGCGCACCGGCTGGGGCTCAACGTATTCGGCGACAACGCCGGCGCCATCGCGCTGTATCAAGCCCTCGGCTTCTCGGTCACCGCGCAGCAGATGACGCTGCCGCTGACCTCCGACACCTGATCCGCACCCGTACTGCGGGCGTTTCTCGCGCTTTGCGGGTGCTGCAGGACCCGCAAGGCGCGAGAAACACCGGCAATGCGCTGCGGACAGTCGTCCGAACGCCGCGAGGGCGGCCCGGAATTGAATCCGGACCGCCCTCGCGGGAGAAACGTCGACCCGCGATCAGAGCTGCTCGAGGACGAAGTCCACAGCCAGGCTGGCCTGATCGCCCTGGACCGCGTTGCCCGTCTCGGCCTTCGGAAGCTTGATCGTGAGGATGAAGCACGCGGCCTGGTTCGGCTGCGCCGGCACGTCCTTGATCGTCCCGCCGTTCGCGTTCTTGAGCGGCAGCGTGACGGGCGAGGCCTGCGTGGCGGTGATGGTGCAGGCCTCGGCGCTCTGCACGCTCGGAGCTGACGCGACGGTGAGGGAGGCAGCCGACGAGAACTCCCCGCGGTCGTTCGCGGCGTCGCAGGTGGGGTCGGCGGCGAGCTCGGACTCCGAGGCACATCCGCCCTCCAGGTCGGTCACCGTCGCGGCGACGTCGAGCGTGCCAGGGAGGGTGCCGGCGTTCTTGACCCAGTAGGCGTAGCTGGCGCTCTCGCCGGGGTTGAGGTCGAGCGCTTCGGCCGGCGCGGTGGCGCTCCGGCTGGTCGCGTCCAGGACCAGCGTGCCCGCACCGGCGGTGCTGGTGACCTGGTCAGCGTCGGTGAAGGCGGCGAAGGTGCCGCTGGCACCGAAGGCGACGAGCGCGGCGCCGCCCATGGCGGCGGAGGCGATGGCGAGCTTCTTCACGGGTTCTCCTGTCGATGTCCCGTCGATTCCGACGGACTCCTGCCGGGCGTGGTTCAGCCCGGCCAACGACGTCGAGATTCGGTGAGACGACCGCGGCGCCACATCGTCAGATCTGTTGATTACGAGACGTTCCGGAACTCGTTTGTCACACCGGACCCGCGCAGCGCACTCGTCCCTCCACCGCCAGGGTCGGCCCCGGCGTCACCCGGTCGTGTGGTCTGCTGCCCGCCGGAGTCACGGGGGGTCATCACCATGGGCGAGAAGCGGAACGGCATCGGCGCAGCGGTGGGTCTCCGCATGCGGTGGCTCGCGTCCGTCGGGTGCGGGGTCACCCTCCTGGCCCTGGCCGGCTACGAGGCGCGGCACGTCGTTCTCGTAGTGGTCTCCGCCCTCGGTCTCTTCGCCGCGGGCACCGGCTTCCTGCTCCGCTGGCGGGTGACCGGCACGCGGGCCACCTGGCAGATCGGGGTCGGGCTGGTCCTGCTCGGGCTGCACCACCCGGTGACGATCACGGTCGGCGCGTTCCTCGACCACCGGGAGCCCGGCGTCGCCACGGCCTCCGGCCTGCTGACCGTGCTCACGGCGGCCACCGCCGGCCTGCGCGCCTACCGCGGTCCGGGCGGACCTCCGCGGCGCCGGGCCACCGCCGTCACCGGCCTGCCCGGACTCGCGCTCGCCGCTGTGCTGCTCATGGCCGGCACCGCGCTGACCTCGCCGCGCCCGGTCACCGCCGCGGCCGAGGCCGGCGCGTACCTGCTGACCGGCGCCCTCTGGACCGCCGTCGCCGTCGCCGCCTGGCGCAGCGACCCGCTCGGCACCGGCGCCCGCTCCTCGACGAGGGCGCTGGCCGGGATCGCGCTCGCGGTCGGACTCCTCGTCGCGCTGCACGGCGTGCCAGCACTGTTCCCGGAAGCACTCGCCGCGGTCCACGCCCTCGACGACGTCGGCATGGCCGCCGTCGCGCTGGCCGCCGGCGCTCTCGCGCTCCGCCAGCTCACCGACGCCCTGGCCGGCCAGGAGCGGTACGTGGCCGGGCTGCTGGAGCAGCTGGCGGCGCACGAGCGGCAGCTGCAGCAGGCCCGCACCTGCCTGCACGACGGCCGCGCCGCCGTGGCCGGCATCCGGGCCGTCTCCTCCGCCGTGCAGCACCTGAGCGACGCCTCCGAGCCCGCCGCCCGCACGGAGCTGCTGGACTCCGTGGGCGCCGAGCTGCGCCGCCTGGAGCGGATGCTCCGGCTGCCCGAACGCAGCCCGGTGGTGTCCGCGGTCGACGTCGACCAGCTGGTCCGGACCCTCGTGGTCAGTCACCGCGAGCGGGGCCTGCGCATCCAGTGGGAACCGTCCGGGCGGGCGCCGGTCGGCGTCGACGGCGACGCGCTGGCGGTGATCATCAGCAACCTGCTGGGGAACGCGCTCGCGCACGCACCCGAGGCCCTCTGCGCCGTCACGGTCGAGTTCGCCGAACGGCTCACGGTCACCGTCGCCGACGACGGGCCGGGCATCCCGGCCGCCCGGCGAGCGACCGTCTTCGAGGCCGGCGCGCGCCGCCCCGACAGCCCCGGAGAGGGGCTGGGCCTCGCCATCTCCCGGGACCTGGCGCGTCGGCACGGCGGCGACCTGGAGGCCACCGACGCCGCGGCGGGCAGCCGCTTCGTGCTGACCCTGCCCGTCCGTCCACTCCCGGCGCCGTCCGTCATGGCGAGGATCCCCGTCCCCCGCAGTGAGCGCGTCCCCGGGCCCGCAGCGAGCTCCGCGGGGTCGCTCCGGTGAGCACGGAGCCGGAGGAGCAGCCGGTCCTCCTCGTGGACGACCACTCGCTCTTCGCCCAGGCCGTCCAGATCGGCCTGCGGGCGGCAGGGATCCCCGCACGGCCGGTGGCGCCCCGGAGCGCCGAGGACGTCGTCCGCACGGCCACCGAGGCGGCGCCGGCGACCGTCCTGCTCGACCTGCGACTGGGCACCGGCGAGGACGGCGTCCCCATCGACGGCCTCGACCTCGTGGCGCCCCTGACGCAGGCCGGCTGCCGGGTCGTCGTGGTCACCGGCGAGATCGGGGACGCGATCTGGGGCACCGCGCTGGAACGCGGGGCGGTCACCGTGCTGCCCAAGGACACCGACCTGGGCGACCTGGTGCGGCTCCTCGCCGCGGTCCGGGCCGGCGAGGCGGTGCTTCCCGACGGCCGCCGTCAGGACCTGCTCGCCGCCGCCCGCCGGGCCCGGGCCGAGGAGGCCGCGCGCCTGGCGCCGTTCCGCCACCTGAGCCCGCGGGAGGACCAGGTGCTGCGCTGCCTGGCCGCCGGCATGCCCGCGGCGACCATCGCCGCCACGGCCCATGTCAGCGAGGCCACCGTGCGGACGCAGATCCGAGCCGTCCTCACCAAGCTCGAGGTCACCTCGCAGCTGCAGGCCGTGGCGCTCGCCCGCCGTTCCGGCTGGCTGGACCTGCCGGCCGCGGTCCCGGCCCGCTGACCCCGCCGTCCCCGCGAAGGGCGCGGGAGGCGGGCTCAGTCCCCGGCGGTCCCGGCGTCGGTGCCGCTCCCCGGGGTGCGGCCGTTGCCGCCGCCACCGGTACCTGAGCCGGCCCCCTGGCCGCCGCCGGCACGTTGCGCGTCCGGCGCGAGGACGTGCACGGGGACGTCGTGCTCGTCGCGGAAGCCCCCGCCGTCGTGCGCGAGCACGAAGCGCAGCGCACCGGCCCACCGGTCCACCGCGGGCGTCGATCCGGCAGGGCTGCCGGAGGTCAGCGACAGCACGAGGTCGGCGGCGGGTGCGTCGGTGCGGAGGAGGAGCACGCCTCCGGGTTCGGTCGCCATCTCGCACAGGTCCGTCCGCACCGTCTGGGCCCCGGGCACCTGCACGGTCAGGAGGAGGCCGGGCAGGCCGGCACAGGGGTCCTGCCCCTCGGCCGCCGGGACGGAGAGCCGCAGCTCGGCCGGTGTGCCGCCGGGCATCCCGGTGCGGACGCGGACCGTCGCCGGCTCCCGCCCGGGCGACGGCTCGCGCACCTGCAGGGGCTCGACGGCGCCGGCCGTGACGTCGAGGTCGAGCCATCCGGCACCGGCCTCGACGGAGAACGAGGTGGTGTCGCTGAACGTCGCCATCGTGCCGACGGTGCCGGCGAGGCTCGTGGCGGCCAGCAGCCCGCCGAGGGCGACGGCGGTCCGGCGCCTCACGCCGCACGCTCCCGCCGACGACGTCGCAGCAGCAGGAGGAGCAGCCAGCCCAGGACGACGGTCCCGAGGAACAGGCTCCCCCAGGCCAGCGCCACACCGGCGAGCGAGGTGGACGCCGCCTCGGTGCGCACGCTGGCGCCCGAGGCGTCGACGGTGACCGCGGCGTCGGCCCGGCCGATGACCGCACCCGACGCACCCGCGTCCGCCGCGGCCCGCGGGGGCCCGCCGGGAGCGCCGCCGTTACCCGGGGCACCGCCGTTGCCCGGGGCACCGCCGGTTCCGCCCGGAGCGCCCCCGTTGCCCGGGGCTCCAGCGCTCCCTCCGGGGCCACCGCCGGTCACCACACCGCCCGGGTTCGCACCCGGGTTCTGCGGGCCCGCGCCGCCCGGGTCACCGCCGGACCCTCCGCCGTCCGGAGCGGCGGGGTCGCCGCCCGGGTCGGCGGGATCGTCGAAGCCCTGCGCGACGACGTCGAGGTCGAAGACGAGGCTGTCCGACTGGGCCCGGTCGTCGGTCGCGCTGTGCGGGAAGTGCAGCCGGACCGCGAGGCACTCCACCCCGTCCACGCGCAGCTCGGGCCGCACGGCGGGATCCCGCAGGTCCACGGCGACCTCCGGCCCGGTGGCGGCGCAGCCGGCCGCGTCGGTGGTGCCGGCGGCGACCTTCACCACCAGGTGCTCGGCGAGTTCGCCGTCCCCGTCGCCGCAGGACTCGTCGCCGGCGTCGACCTCGGGCTCGACGCAGCGGTTCTCGAACTGGATCAGGTCGGCCACGGAGACGGCGAGCAGGTCGGCCTCCGTGGCCCACGAGGCCGGCAGGGGCAGGGCCAGCGTCGAACCGCCCCCGGGGGCCAGGCCCCCGTCAGCCGATGCCGAGCCCGCGCCGACCAGCACGCCGGCCAGCGTCAGGACGACACCGGAGGCGGAACGGCGGAAGCGCACCCGGCAGATGCTCCTGGGCGGGGAAGGACCCGCGCATCGACAAATTCGATGATGTCCCTCGCCGGCGGGTCGGGGAGCATCGGACCGTGCCCGCCCATGCCTCCGAACCGCAGGCCGGTAGCGCGGCGGTGCACGCGCTGCGCCGGGCGGCGTCCTGGGTGCTCGGCCTGGTGCTCCTCGCCGGGACGGCGACCGCGCTCGGGGTGACGGTCTACCCGGTGGTGACGGGCGGCTCGGCACTCGCCGTGCTCAGCGGCAGCATGACCCCCGGGCTGCCCGTGGGCGCCATGGTCTTCACCCGCCCGGTGGATCCGGCCACGATCGCGCCGGGTGACGTCATCACGTTCCAGCGAGCGCCGGACGGCCCCGAGCTGGTGACCCACCGGGTCATCGCGGTCGACACCACGGGTCCCGCCCCGGTGTTCACGACCCAGGGCGACGCCAACGACGCGCCGGACCTCGACCCCGTGCCGGCGTCCGCGGTCCGCGGGGAGCTGTGGTTCGGCGTCGACCACCTGGGCCGGCTCGCGGCGGTCCTCCACTCCCCCAAGGGCGTGGGCCTGCTGATCCTCCTCGTGTGCGGGGTGATGGCCACCTCGCCCGGTCCGCGGCAGAACCGGACCCCGACTCCCGACCGGCTCGGTGAGGGAACCGCCGACGCCGAGGAGGACGACGCCCGCACCGTGCTGATCGCACCGGCTGCGCGCCCGCCCGTGCCCGACCCACCCGCGCGGGGGACCACGTCCGCTCCTCTGCCTCCGCGACCCGTGGGACTGCTTGACTGACCGGCATGGATCTCCCGCTGCTGCCGCCGGTGAAGCCGATGCTGGCCAAGGCGACGACGAAGCTGCCCACCGGGGAGGGGATGTACTACGAGCCGAAGTGGGACGGCTTCCGGTGCATCGTCTTCCGCGACGGTGACGAGGTGGAGCTCGGCAGCCGCAACGAGCGGCCGCTGACCCGCTACTTCCCGGAGGTCGTCGAGGCGGTCAAGGCCGGGCTCCCGGAGCGGTGCGTGGTCGACGGCGAGATCGTCGTCCCCCGCGGGGACCGGCTGGACTTCGAGGCGTTGCTGCAGCGCATCCACCCGGCGCAGTCGCGGATCACCCTGCTGGCCGAGCAGAC
>DATAAV010000246.1:0-16281 GCA_036259935.1 Geodermatophilus sp.
GCCAAGCAGGACCCGCACCCGATGCTCGTCGGCCTCGGCAAGGACATCGAGGGCGGCTTCGTCTGCGCCAACCTGGCGAAGATGCCGCACCTGCTGGTCGCCGGCGCCACCGGCGCCGGTAAGTCCAGCTGCATCAACTCGCTGCTGACCTCGCTGCTGCTGCGGGCCACGCCCGACCAGCTGCGGATGATCCTCATCGACCCGAAGATGGTCGAGCTCACGCCCTACGACGGCATCCCGCACCTGATCACGCCGATCATCACCGACCCCAAGAAGGCCGCCACCGCGCTGGCCTGGCTGGTCGAGGAGATGGAGCAGCGCTACCAGGACATGCGCGCGACAGGGGTGCGGCACATCGACGACTTCAACCGCAAGGTGGAGCGGGGCGAGATCACCGCGCCGCCCGGCAGCGAGCGGGTCTACCGCCCCTACCCCTACATCCTCACGATCGTCGACGAGCTCGCCGACCTGATGATGGTCGCCCCGCGCGACGTCGAGGACTCGATCGTGCGGATCACCCAGAAGGCCCGCGCCGCCGGCATCCACCTGGTCCTGGCCACCCAGCGGCCCAGCGTCGACGTCGTCACCGGCTTGATCAAGGCCAACGTGCCCTCGCGGTTGGCCTTCTCCACCTCCAGCCTCACCGACAGCCGGGTCATCCTCGACCAGCCCGGCGCCGAGAAGCTCATCGGCATGGGCGACGCGCTGTTCCTGCCGATCGGCGCGGGCAAGCCGATGCGCGTCCAGGGCGCCTACGTCTCCGACACCGAGATCGAGGCGGTCGTCGAGTTCACCAAGCGCCAGGCCGAGCCGGAGTACCGCGAGGAGGTGTTCTCGGCCGCCCAGGGCGAGGCCAAGGAGATCGACGAGGACATCGGCGGCGACCTCGAGCTGCTGGTCCAGGCCGTCGAGCTCGTCGTCACCAGCCAGTTCGGCTCCACCTCCATGCTGCAGCGCAAGCTGCGGGTGGGCTTCGCCAAGGCGGGCCGGCTCATGGACCTCATGGAGAGCCGCGGCATCGTCGGCCCGTCCGAGGGCTCCAAGGCCCGCGACGTGCTGATCAAGCCCGATGAGCTCGAGTCGGTGCTGTTCACCCTCCGCGGCGGAGAGGGCTGAGCGTCACTCGCCGTTCCGCGGCGAGCTCCCGCACGGCGACTACGATGGACCGGTGACAGCTCCGCCCAACCCTGCCCGGAAAGTGGCGGTGGTGACCCTCGGGTGTGCCCGGAACGAGGTCGACTCGGAGGAGCTGGCCGGTCGCCTGGCCGCCGACGGATACGAACTCGTCGACGACGCCGAGGGCGCCGACGCGGTCCTGGTCAACACCTGCGGCTTCATCGAGTCGGCCAAGAAGGACTCCGTCGACGCCATCCTCGCCGCCACCGACTCCGGCGCCGAGGTCGTCGCCGTCGGCTGCATGGCCGAGCGCTACGGCTCCGAACTGGCCGGCGCCCTGCCGGAGGCCACCGTCCTCGGGTTCGACGACTACGCCGCCATCGGCGATCGGCTCGACGACGTCCTCGCCGGCCGTCCGCTGGTGCCGCACTCCCCGCGCGACCGCCGCACCCTGCTGCCGATCAGCCCCGTCCGGCGCAGCGCCGCGACCGCCGCCCCCGACGCCCCGGCGATCCCCGGCCACGGCTGGCTGCAGCGCCGCCGGCTGGCCGGCGGCCCGTCCGCCGCCCTGAAGCTGGCGTCCGGCTGCGACCGCCGGTGCGCCTTCTGCGCCATCCCTGCCTTCCGCGGCGCGTTCGTCTCCCGTCCGCCGGCCGAGGTGCTCGGCGAGGCCCAGTGGCTGGCCGGCCAGGGCGTCACCGAACTGGTGCTGGTCAGCGAGAACTCCACCTCCTACGGCAAGGACCTCGGCGACCTGCGCGCCCTGGAGAAGCTGCTGCCGCAGCTGGCCGCCGTCGAGGGGATCGCCCGGGTGCGCGTGGCCTACCTGCAGCCGGCCGAGCTGCGGCCCGGGCTGCTCGAGGTCGTGGCCGGCACCGACGGCGTCGCGCCGTACTTCGACCTGTCCTTCCAGCACTCCTCGCCGACGCTGCTGCGCCGGATGCGCCGGTTCGGCGGCACCGACGACTTCCTCGCCCTGATCGAGCGGGCCCGCGCCCTCGCGCCCACGGCCGGGTTCCGCACCAACGTCATCCTCGGTTTCCCGGGGGAGACCGAGGGCGACGTCGCCGAGCTCGAGCGCTTCCTGGTCGAGGCGCAGCTGGACGCGGTCGGCGTTTTCGGCTACTCCGACGAGGAGGGCACCGAGGCGGTGCGGCTGCCCGGCAAGCTCGACCAGGCCGAGATCGACGCCCGGGTCCGCCGGATCACCGACCTGGTGGAGGAGCTCACCGCCCAGCGCGCCGAGGAACGCATCGGCGAGCGGGTCGAGGTGCTGCTCACCGAGGACCTCTCCGCGGAGGAGGGCCCGGGCACGTGGCTCGGTTCGGCCGCGCACCAGGACCCGGACGCCGACGGGACGACGACGGTCCGCGGGGTGCCCGCCGGCGCGGTCGCCGGGCAGCTGGTGCCCGCGGAGGTCGTCGGCTCCGAGGGCGTCGACCTGCTGGCCGGCGCGTTGGTCCCGGCGCTGTCCCCGGCCGGCCGGTGAGGGCCGTGAGCGGGCTCCGCAGCGGGCGCGCAGTACCGGGTCCGGTCCGCACGACGACGGGTGCGGCGGAGGCGTGGGGGTGAGTGCGGTGGCCCCTGACCCGGCCGCGACGCCGCCGCAGTCGGCGCGTCTGGTCAACCTGCCCAACGCGCTCACCGTCCTGCGCCTGGCGGTGGTGCCGGTCTTCGCGGTCCTGCTGCTCACCGACGGCGGGACCGACGACAGCCGGCGCTACTGGGCCACCCTCTTCTTCGCCGGGGCGATCATCACCGACCGCTACGACGGGATGATCGCCCGGCGCACCGGCCAGGTGACCGAGTTCGGCAAGCTCGCCGACCCCATCGCCGACAAGGCCCTCACCGGCACGGCGCTGATCGCCCTGTCGGTGCTGGCGCTGCTGCCCTGGTGGGTGACGCTGGCGATCCTCGTCCGCGAGGTGGGCGTCACGCTGCTGCGCTTCTGGGTGATCCGCCACGGGGTGATCGCCGCCAGCCGCGGCGGCAAGGCCAAGACGGTCGTCCAGGCCGTGGCCATCGGGCTGTACATCCTGCCGCTCACCGGCGTCCTGGCCAGCGCCCGGTGGTGGGTCATGGCCGCGGCGCTGGTCCTCACCCTCGCCACCGGCCTGGACTACGTCTACCGCGCGCTGACCCTGCGCCGGACCAGCGCCCGCGCGATGCGCGCGGCGGCCGCCCGCCGCGCCGCCGGACGGGGCAGCGGCGACGGTTCGCGCACCGACACCGCGGCCTGACCGCCGCCGCGCCGAGGGGAACGCCCGCCCCGGGCAGGGTGTTACGCCCACAGCGGACGGCACCTGGCCGGCACGGCTGATGTCCCCGGCGGCGCGTAACGTGAGCGCACGGCGCCCACCCGGGGGCCGCCGCTTCCGCACGAGGCAGGACAGGAGACGGCCATGACGCTGCTGCGCACCCAGCTCGGCAGGACCCTGCGGGGCCACCGGCTGCGTCAGCGGCGGACGCTGCGCGACGTCTCCGGCGCCGCCCGGGTCAGCCTGGGCTACCTCTCCGAGGTCGAGCGGGGGCAGAAGGAGGCCTCCTCCGAGCTGCTGGCCTCCATCTGCGACGCCCTCGACCTCGAGCTCGCCGACCTGCTCGCCGAGGTCAGCCTGGAGCTGCGGCTGGCCGACGGCGGCGTGCCGCGGCTCCCGGCCCACGCCGGCGCCGTCCCTGCCGCGTCCGGGACCGCGGACGCCGGCGAGCCGGCTCCCGAGCAGCCCGCCGCGACCCAGCCGGTCGCCGAGCCGGCGCTGGCCCTGGTCGGCGCCGGGGCTGGTGCGGCGCGGTCGGCGCTGCGGCCCGGCGAGACGGTCTCGCTGGCCGCCTGAACCCCGCGCCGACACGGCGGCACGCCGAGCCGGCGTCCTTGACCTCGCCGCCGCCCGGTGCCAGACAGGAGCCATGGCTCCGGTCGGCCACCCCACCCCGCCGCACCCGTCCGCGTCGCTCGACGCCGTATGGGTCCCACCGCCTCGCGCGCACACTGCCGGGACGCACGTCCGCGCCGGCAACGCCATGGGCCGCACCCGCGCCGGCCTGCTGGCGGGAGCCGCCCGGGCCTTCGCCGAGCGGGGACTGCGGCGCAGCACCATGCAGTCAGTGGCCGCGGCGGCGGGGGTGGCGAAGGCGACCCTGTACAACCACTTCCGCACCAAGGACGAGGTCTCCCGGGCCCTGCTGACCACGGAGCTCACCCGGCTGACCGGGCTGGTCGCCGGCCTGCCGCCGACGGCGGCGCTCTCCGCGCTGGCCGACGAGGTCGCCGGCCACCCGGTGCTGCGCCGCCTGGCGGAGACCGAGCCGGACGTGCTCGCCGGCCTGCTCGCGGCCGGGCCGGCGCACTGGGCGGACGTGGTCTCCCGGCTGGCCCTCGCCTTGTCGGTGGACCCCGACTCCGCCGGGCTGGTCGGACGGTGGCTGGTCGGCCTCGCGCTGCAGCCCGGGGAGCGCGCGGAGCGGCACCGGCAGGCCGCGCGCCTGGCCGCCGCCCTGGTCCCGGCCACGGCGGGCGGTTGACGACCGCCGGTCCGCAGTGGCTGGGGCCTGCGCGCGGTCGCCGGTCCCGCGTGGCATCGTGGTCCCAGCCTCATCGGACCGCGGCCGTGCGGCCGGTGCATCCGGCGTCCTCGGAGGTCGCCTTGCGGTATCTGTTCCGCCCCCCGGCCACCGAGGGCGCCGGCCTGCTCACCCTGCCCTGGGAGCAGCCGCTGGAGGAGTGGGACGAGAGCCTGCTGCTGGAGGTCCCCCAGCGGGGCATCTCGCGGCACGTCGTCCGCTTCGTCGCCTACGACGGCCACGTCTTCGCCCTCAAGGAGATCGACGAACGGCTGGCCCGGCACGAGTACGCGCTGCTGAGCCAGTTCGAGGAGGAGGGGCTCCCCGCCGTCTCCGTCCTGGGCATCTGCGTGGACCGCCCGAACGACCTGCCGGCCATCCTCGTCACGCGCTACCTCGAGTACTCGATGTCCTACCGCTACCTGTTCTCCCGGCAGCGCGGGCCGCACTCGGCCGAGCAGCTCCTGGACACGATGGTCGTGCTTCTCGTGCGGCTCCACCTCGCCGGCGTCTTCTGGGGCGACTGCTCGCTGTCGAACACCTTGTTCCGGCTGGACGCCGGAACGTTCGCGGCCTACCTGGTCGACGCCGAGACGGTCGAGCGGTATCCCAGCCTCACGCCGGGGCAGCGGCACTACGACGTCGACCTGGCCCGCGAACGCGTCGGCGCGGAGCTGCTGGACCTCCAGTTCGGCGAGCTGCTCCCGAAGGACATCGACCCGATCGAGGTCGCCGACAGCCTGCCGCCGCGGTACGAGGCGCTGTGGGAGGAGGTGACGCACGAGGAGGTGATCCCGCTCGCCGAGCAGCGGTACCGGGTGGCCGAGCGGCTGCAGCGGCTCAACGACCTGGGCTTCGACGTCGGCGAGGTGGAGCTGATCACCTGCTCGGACGGCGCCCGGCTCCGGGTGGAGACCCGCGTCGCCGAGCCCGGGCAGAACCGCCGGGAGCTGTTCCGGCTCACCGGGCTGGAGGTGCAGGAGCGGCAGGCGCGCCGGCTGCTCAACGACCTGCGGGCCTTCCGCGCCTACCTCGAGCAGAAGACCGGAGGACCGGTCCCGGAGAGCGTCGCCGCGTACCGCTGGCTGTCAGAGGTCTACCAGCCGGTGGTCGACGCGATCCCGCGCGAGCTGTCCGGCCGGCTGGCGCCGGCCGAGG
Source organism: Geodermatophilus sp. (assembly GCA_036259935.1). Taxonomy (GTDB): domain Bacteria; phylum Actinomycetota; class Actinomycetes; order Mycobacteriales; family Geodermatophilaceae; genus Geodermatophilus. Next base: position 5,836 of record DATAAV010000246.1, read on the forward strand.
TGTTCCACGAGGTCCTGGAGCACCGGTGGTTCCTGTCCGAGCGCGCCGGCCGGGACGTCGGGACCACGGAGGCGACCCGCTCCTACTTCAAGACCGTGCTCCCGCAGACCCCGGAGGAGATGACGACCCCGTCGGTGATCGCCGGGCGGTCCTGACCTGACGGGCCCGCCCGACCCGGCCGGACGCCCGGGACGCGGACCACATGCCGTGCCGGGACGGAGGCCCACCGGGGTGGCCCCGCGGGCTGGCTGACCAGCGCGGATCCATGCCGGCACCGCCGGGTTACGGTCGCGTATCGTTCGAGTTGACACCTCCTGTGACCTGGGCCACGGTACGAAAAACCGCGGCCACGACGGTCGCTGCTCGCCGAACGGAGGCGGTATCGGTGTCGAACCTGGGCAGCAAGGGAGCGCCCGCAAAGCGGGTCCTCTCCGGGCGCTCGGCGCAACGGAGGCGGTCCCGACGGGCTCTCGGCGGCGCCGCCGCTGCCCTGGTCCTGGCGTCCACGTTGGCCGCGTGCGGAGGGGGCTCCGGAGGGGCCAGCGTGCTGACGTGGTACATCAACCCCGACTCCGGTGGCCAGGCGGAGATCGCCCGGCGCTGCACCGAGGCGGCAAACGGCGCGTACACGATCCAGACCTCCCAGTTGCCGCGTGAGTCGAACGCGCAGCGCGAGCAGCTCATCCGGCGGCTGGCGGCGGCGGACGAGTCCATCGATCTCATGAGCCTCGACACGCCCTTCGCCCCGGAGTTCGCCGAGGCGGGCTTCCTGGCTCCGGTGCCCGAGGACGTCGCCGCGCGGGTCACCGAGGGCGTCGTCCGGAGCGCCGTGGAGTCGGCGACCTGGGAGGACGAGCTGGTCGTCATCCCGTTCTGGGCCAACACGCAGCTGCTCTGGTACAAGCGGTCCGTGGTCGAGGCGGCCGGCCTGGACATGAGCCAGCCGGTGACCTGGGAGCAGATCGTCCAGGTCGCCCAGGAGCAGAACACCCAGATCGCCGCCCAGGGCATCCGGGCCGAGGCGCTGATGGTCTGGGTCAACGCCCTCATCGAGTCGGCCGGCGGCTCGATCATCGAGGAGACCGCCGAGGACCCCGAGGACATCCAGCTCGGCCTCACGTCCGACGCGACCCAGCGAGCCGCCGAGGTGATCGAGCTGGTGGCCAACAGCGGTGCGGTCAGCCCCGCGTTCTCCACCTCCGGCGAGGACGCCAACGTCACCGACTTCGAAGAGGGTGAAGCCGCCTTCATGGTGAACTGGCCGTTCGTGTGGCCGCGGGCCCTGAGCGCCGTCGAGGCCGGCACGCTCGACCCCTCCGTGCCGCAGGACTACGGCTGGGCGATCTACCCGCGGGTGAACGAGGACGACCCGAGCGCACCGCCCATCGGCGGGATCAACCTGGGGATCGGCGCCTTCAGCCGGAACGTCGACGCCGCCTACGAGGCCGCCGAGTGCATCGTCTCCGAGGAGAACCAGGCCTACTACTTCACCACCAACGGCAACCCGGCCGCCAAGGCGTCGGTCTACGACAACCCCGAGGTGATCGAGATCTTCCCGCAGGCCCCGATCATCCGGGAGTCACTGGAGCTGGCCGCGCCCCGGCCGCAAACGGTCTACTACAACGAGTTCACCGTCAGCATCCAGCGCACCTTCCACCCGCCGGAGGCCGTCACTCCCGGCGTGACCGGTGAACGAGCCGCTGAGCTGATCAGCGCCGTCCTCGCAGGGGAGCAGCTGCTATGACCACCACGACGCTTCCCCCTACGGAGAAGACGCGGCCTGTCTCGGCACCACCGGGAGGGATCAGCGACCGGTCCCGCGCCGAGCGCCGGCTGGGATGGCTGCTCGCCGGTCCGGCATTCGTGATCATGCTGGCGGTCACCGCCTACCCGATCCTGCAGGCCATCTACGAGTCGCTGTTCTCCTACCGGCTCACCGACCCGGCCAACCGGTCCTTCGCCGGGCTGAGCAACTACGGCGTCATCCTCACCGACCCGCTGTGGTGGCAGGCCATCGGCGTGACCCTGTTCATCACCGTGGTCACGGTCGCGGTGGAACTCGTCCTCGGCTTCGCGCTGGCCATGGTGATGGCCAAGGCCCTGGCCTCCATCCGGCCGGTCATCCGGGCGGCGATCCTCATCCCGTACGCCGTCATCACGGTCGTGTCGGCCTTCGCCTGGCAATTCGCGTTCGACCTCAACACCGGCTTCGTCAACAGCTGGTTCGCCTGGCTGCCCGGCGTCGCAGCGGACACCGACTGGTTCGGCGGCTGGGGCACCTCGATCTTCGTCATCTGCTTCGCGGAGATCTGGAAGACGACCCCGTTCATCTCGCTGCTGCTGCTCGCCGGCCTGGCGCAGGTGCCCGAGGTGCTCCAGGAGGCGGCCAAGGTCGACGGCGCCACCTGGTGGCAGCGCCTGTGGCGGGTGACCATCCCCAACATGAAGGCCGCCATCATGGTGGCCCTGCTGTTCCGCAGCCTGGACGCCTTCCGGGTCTTCGACAGCATCTTCGTCATGACGGGCGGGGCGAACAGCACCGAGTCGGTGTCGTTCCTGGCCTACCGGCAGACGATCGCCCGGCTGGAGATCGGCCTGGGCTCGGCCGTGTCGGTGCTCCTGTTCCTCTGCGTCGTGCTCATGGCATTCGGCTTCATCAAGGGCTTCAAGGTCGATCTGTCCCAGGCGAGGGGTGAGGGCTGATGTCGCGCCGAGAGAAGAACTGGTGGATCGCCGGCGGCGTCCTGATCGTCCTCTACTGCCTGTTCCCGATCGCGTGGATCGTCTCGCTGTCGTTCAAGGCGCCGTCTGACATCGCCAACGGCCAGTTCCTGCCGACCAGTCCGTCGACGGAGAACTACAGCACCATCCTCACCGGCGCCGCGAGTGACCTGTTCCTGCCGGCGCTGCGCAACTCCTTCGGCATCTGCCTCATCGCGACGGCCATCTCCTGCGTGCTGTCGATGTTCGCCGCCTACGCCATCGCGCGGCTGGATTTCCGCGGCAAGAGGCTGATCCTGTCGTCGGCTCTGGCGGTAGCGATCTTCCCGGTCATCTCGATCGTCACGCCGCTGTTCAACGTGTGGCGGCAGATCGGGCTGTACGACACGTGGCCCGGGCTGATCATCCCGTACCTGTCCCTGACGCTGCCCATCTCCATCTGGACGATGTCGGCGTTCTTCCGCGAGATCCCCTGGGAGATGGAGCAGGCGGCCCAGGTGGACGGCGCCACGACCTGGCAGGCGTTCCGCAGGGTGATCGTCCCGCTCGCCGCGCCCGGCGTGTTCACCACGGCGATCATCGCCTTCTTCATCGCCTGGAACGACTTCGTGTACGGCATCTCCCTGACCTCGACGAGCGCCTCCCGACCGGTCCCCGCGGCCCTGGGGTTGTTCTCCGGTGCCTCGCAGTTCGAGGACCCGACCGGAGCGATCGCGGCGGCGGCGGTGATCGTGACGATCCCCGTGGTCCTCCTGGTTCTCCTCTTCCAGCGGCGCATCGTCGCCGGCCTCACCAACGGCGCGGTCAAGGGCTGACCCTCCGCACATCACCCACTCAGCGAGGGGACGAACAGCAATGGCTTCCATCGAGATGCGCAACATCGTCAAGCAGTACGGCGACGGCTTCCCGGCCGTGAACGACGTCAGCCTGGACATCGCCGACGGGGAGTTCATGATCCTCGTCGGGCCGTCCGGCTGCGGGAAGTCGACGCTGCTGCGGATGATCGTCGGCTTGGAGGACATCACCAGCGGCGACATGATCATCGGCGGCAAGCGGGTCAACGACCTGGCGCCGCGCGACCGGAACCTGTCGATGGTCTTCCAGAACTACGCGCTCTACCCGCACATGACCGTGTTCGAGAATGTCGCCTTCCCGCTGCGGCTGGCCAAGGTGCCCGACGACGAGGTGCGCCGCCGGGTCACCGAGGCCGCTGACATCCTCGAGCTGCGCGAGCACCTCGAGCGCAAGCCGGCCAACCTCTCCGGTGGTCAGCGGCAGCGCGTCGCGATGGGGCGGGCCATCGTGCGTCATGCCGAGGCGTTCCTGTTCGACGAGCCGCTGTCCAACCTCGACGCCAAGCTGCGCGGTCAGATGCGCGCCGAGATCTCCCGCCTACAGCGCCGGCTGGGCATCACCACGGTCTACGTCACCCACGACCAGACCGAGGCGATGACGCTGGGCGACCGCGTATGCGTGCTGCGGAAGGGCCGGATCCAGCAGGTCGCCTCCCCCCGGGAGCTGTACGAGCAGCCGGTCAACCTGTTCGTGGCCGGCTTCATCGGCTCCCCGCCGATGAACTTCCTCCCGGCCACGTTCGAGAACGGCCGGTTGACCACAGCGTTCGGGCAGATCCAGCTCGACGAGCGCCAGACGAAGGCGGTTGCGGGCCGCGACCTGCTCCTGGTCGGCATCCGGCCGGAGTACTTCGAGGACGCCTCTCTCGTCGACGAGGCCAAGCGGCCGATGGGCGCCACGTTCCGCGCGCGGGTCGACGTGACCGAGTGGCTGGGCGACTCCCAGTACGCCTACATCCCCTACGAGGCGCCCGAGGCGATCGCCGCCCAGCTGCGCGATCTGTCCCGGGAACTGGACTCCGAGGAGCTGCGCACCCAGGCGATCGTCTCGATCGACGCGGCCAGCCGGATCCGGGAGGGCCGGGACGCGGAGTTCTGGCTCGACACCCGGAAGGTGCACGTCTTCGACCCTCAGTCGGGGGAGAACCTGACGCGCGACGCGGAGGCCGGCGCCGAGCTCACCCGGCTGGCCACCCAGGACCGGGAAGAGCAGATGCACGAGGCCCGGGAGGACCAGTCGGCCGGTGGCACGCACCGGGCCGGCGTCGCCTGAGCTCGCACGATCGTCCGCGGGCCCGCCGCCCGGCCGGCCAGAGCACGGCCGGGACGGCGGGGTGCCGTCCGAGCCCTGCCGCCCGTCGCCGCCCGGCACGGTGAGGACGGGGTGAACCGGCGCCCCGGCCGAGCCCTGTCCGCGGCTGCCGGTCGACCACGTCTGGAGCGGGATGCCCGAGCCCTCCGGTGAGCCGCACCGCCCGTGGTGGCGTACGGCGGTCATCTACGAGGTCTACCTGCGCAGCTTCGCCGACTCGAACGGCGACGGCGACGGCGACATCGGCGGGCTGCGCTCCCGGCTGCCCTACCTCGCCGACCTCGGCGTCGACGCCGTCTGGATCACGCCCTGGTACCCCTCGCCGATGGCCGACGGCGGGTACGACGTCGCCGACTACTACGACATCGACCCGCGCTTCGGCAGCCTGGCCGACGCCGACGCCCTGCTCGCCGACGCCCACGCCTCGGGTCTGCGGGTGGTCATCGACCTGGTGGCCAACCACACCTCGATCGAGCACCCGTGGTTTCCCGCGGCGCTGGCAGCCGGCCCGGGAGCACCCGAGCGCGACCGGTACTTCTTCCGCGACGGCCGGGACGGCGGCGATCTGCCGCCCAACGACTGGATCAGCGCCTTCGGCGGATCGGCCTGGACCCGTGTGCGCGAGGCCGACGGCAGCCCGGGCCAGTGGTACCTGCACCTGTTCGCGCCCGAGCAGCCGGATCTGAACTGGGACGACCCGTCGGTGCAGCAGGAGTTCGACGCCGTCCTGCGCTTCTGGCTGGACCGCGGCGTCGACGGCGTCCGGATCGACGCGGCTCCGGCCATGGCCAAGGCCGAGGGGCTGCCGGACGCCGGCCATGCCCCCGGAGCGCTGTTCGAGTCCAGCTCCTGGGTGGGCAACCCGCACTGGGACGTCGACGCGGTGCACGACATCTTCCGACGCTGGCGCCGGATCGGGGACGGGTACGACGGCGACCGGCTGTTCGTGAGCGAGGCCGTGGTGAACGGTCCCGAGCGACTCAGCCGCTACGTGCGACCGGACGAGCTCCACACGACCTTCAACTTCGACTATCTGAAGGCGCCCTGGGACGCGGGAGCGATCCGGCGGGTGGTCGAGGGGACGCTCGCCGCGCTGCAGCCGGTCGGCGCCCCGGCCACCTGGGTGCTGTCCAGCCACGACGAGACCCGCCACGTCACCCGCTTCGGCCGGCCGGAGAGCCGGGCCGCGACGATGGGGTTCGACAACTCCGCCGCCCCCGCCGACCTGCAGCTGGGGCTGCGCCGGGCCCGGGCCGCTGCGCTGCTCACCCTCGCCCTTCCCGGCGGGGCGTACCTGTACCAGGGCGAGGAACTCGGCCTTCCCGAGGTGGAGGACCTGCCGGAGGAGGTCCTGCAGGACCCGACCTGGGAGCGCTCGGGCCACACCGCCCGGGGCCGGGACGGCTGTCGCGTTCCCCTCCCGTGGTCCGGCGACCGGCCCCCGTACGGCTTCACCGGCGACGACGTGCGGCCATGGCTGCCGCAGCCGCCGGACTGGGCTCGGCTGACCGTGGCGGCGCAGCAGGCGGATCCCGGATCCACGCTGTCGCTCTACCGGGACGCGCTGCGACTGCGCCGGCGGCTGCCGGGGATGCAGCAGGAGGCGCTGACCTGGCACGAGGCCGGCGACGACGTCCTCGCCTTCGACCGCGGCACGTCCCTCCGCTGCCTGGTGAACTTCTCCGACCGGCCGGTGCCGTTGGGCGGACACGGCCGGCTGCTCCTGGCCAGCGGTCCCTGCACCGACCACCTGCCGACGGACACGGCGGCCTGGCTGGCGCCGGACGAGCGGCTCTGACCCGAGCCGGCTGTCCCGCGGTCAGGCCGACGGCAGGGAACGGGTCAGCACGACCCGGTCCTCTCCGGGACCGGCGTGGTCGCGGGACAGGTGCGTGCTCGCGCCCAGCGCGGTGTGGAAGGCCAGCGCCGCGGCGTTGTCCGGCCGGGTGACGGCCTGGACCACGCGCGCCCCCGTCGCGACCGCGAGCTCGTCGAACCACCGGTACAGCCGCCGGCCCAGGCCGCTGCGCCGACGGTCGTCGCGGACGGCGAGCAGGTGCAGGTAGGCCAGCCGGTCGGCGGTGACCACGCCGAGCAGGTAGCCGACGTCCTCGCCGTCGGTGCTGCGGGCCAGCGCGCCGAACCCGCCGAACTGGTGGAACCAGACCGGATGGTGCAGCGCCCGCGTGTCGGTGCTCCAGAACCGGTCGTGGGCCTCCAGCAGCCGGGTGCGGACGGCGGTCGCCGACAGCTCGGCGAACCCGATCAGGGCGACGTCGCCGTCGGGGTGCTCCGGCCGGCTCACCGGAGGCGGGCGGCCGCGAGCTCGGCCCGGGTCGGGGGATCGGCCCCCACCCGCGTGCAGGTCAGCGCCGCGACCAGCGCGGCGTCGTCGACGATCCGCACCAGCTGCTCGTCGGGCAGCTCCTGCAGCGCGGCGCGCGTGGTCACCCCGGCCTCCAGCAGGCCGGCGAACAGGCCGGCGGCCAACGAGTCGCCGGCGCCCACGGTGTCGGCGACGGTCACCCGGGGCGGTTCCCGGTGCAGCAGCGGCCGGCCCGGCCGGGCGACCCGCAGCGGGGCGGCGCCGTCGGTGAGCAGGACCACCGCCGGTCCGCGGCCGGCCCAGCGGACGGCGGTCGCGTCCAGATCGTCGGCGGCGTCGGGCTCGAGCCAGGTGAGGTCCTCGGCGCTGACCTTGACGATGTCGGCCCGGGCCAGCAGCCGGTCCAGCCGGGCGCGCACGTCGTCGGAGGTGTTGCCCAGGGAGGCGCCGACCGGGCCGTCGGCCAGGGACGGGCGGATGTTGGGGTCCACGCTGACCAGGGCGCTCCCGGTCGAGGCGAGGCGTTCCACCAGCCGGGCGATCGCCTCGCAGCCCGGCGGCGTCCAGCTGGAGATGGAGCCGACGTGCAGCAGCGCCGTCTGCTCGGGGAGGACGGCGGCGATCTCCTCGTCGGTCCACTGCCAGTCGGCGGCCCCCTGCACGTGGAAGCCGTAGTCGGGGGAGCCGTCCGGGCCCAGGCCCACGACCGCCAGGCTCACCGGCTCGGTGGCCGGGACGAAGCCGGCCGGGTCGACCCCGGACAGCTCGGCGTGCCGGCGCAGGTGGGGAGCCAGCGGGCCGGTGCCCAGGCGGGCGAGCAGGCGGACCGGCACGCCCAGCCGGCCGGCCGCGACGGCGACGTTGAGCGCGTTGCCGCCGGGGCGAGCGACGTACTGGGGGGCGGTGCCCTCGGGGCCGACTCCGGCCTCGGGGACGGGGAGCAGGTCGACGACCAACTCGCCGAGGACGCTGAGCATCGGAGCGCCGGTGGCCACGGACGAACCCTACGGTCGGGCAGGCGGGCGCGCCCTGCGTGGCCGCAGGGGGTGATCGCCGGGGAAGATGGGGACGACGAGCTGCGCCGGAGCAGGAGGACCCATGCCCAACCCGTTCGTGAAGCTGTGGAAGTACTTGACCGCCTCGGCCAATGCGCAGATCGACCAGCGCGCCGACCCGAAGATCCAGATCGCGCAGGCGATCGAGGCCGAGCAGCAGCGGCACCAGGCGCTGGCCAACCAGGCGGCCGCGGTGCTGGGCAACCAGCGCCAGCTGGAGATGCGGCTGAACCGGCAGCTCGGCGAGGTGGAGAAGCTGCAGGCCTCCGCCCGGCAGGCGCTGGTGCTGGCCGATCAGACGCGGGCGAAGGGCGACGCGGCCAAGGCCGCCGAGTACGAGCAGGCCGCGCAGGCCTTCGCCACCCAGCTGGTCGCCGCCGAGCAGGCGATGGAGGACCTCAAGCGCAGCCACGACGAGGCGCTGCAGGCGGCCGAGCAGGCGCGGGGCGCAGTGGAGCAGAGCCGGATGCGGCTGCAGACCACGCTGGCCGAGCGCACCAAGCTGATGAGCCAGCTCGAGCAGGCGAAGATGCAGGAGCACGTCGCCAGCTCCCTGCGGCAGGTCAACGAGCTCTCCGCGCCGGGCAACACGCCCAGTCTGGCCGAGGTCCGCGACAAGATCGAGGCCCGCTACGCGAAGGCGTTGGGCCAGGCGGAGCTCGCGCAGACCTCGGTCGAGGGCCGGATGCTCGAGGTGCAGAAGGCCACCCTCGACGTGGCCGGGGCCTCGCGGCTGGCGGAGATCCGCGCCGCCATGGGCGGTCAGCAGGCGGTGACGGGTCCCTCGGCGGCCCCTGCCCTCGAGGAGGGGGAGTCGGTGCGGCAGCCGGATGCGCCCCCGGTGGGCGAGCCGGCGCACCGCCCGGAGCAGGCCGGCTAGGAGCTCGCCGCCAGCGGTCGCGGGCGCCCCGGCTCGCCGGTGCGCGCCCGCGGGTCGACGGGGGAGCGGGCGGCCTGGCAGGTCGGGCACCACCAGGTCACCCGCTCCTGGGTGTCGGGCCCCTGGTCGCCCAGCAGGATCGGGGTGCCGCAGCGCCGGCAGGGCCGCCCTTTCCGGCCGAACACCCAGTGGTCGCGGCCGGGGCGCAGGTCCCCGGTGGTGCTCTGCTCGGGATGCTCCCGGTTGGCCAGCATCAGGGTGCGTGCCCGCTCGACGACGCCGCGCAGGTCGGCCACGTCGGCGACCCGCGCCCACGGGTGGACGCCGCACAGGAACAGCGTCTCGACCTTGTAGAGGTTCCCGATGCCGGCCAGGTTGCGCTGGTCGAGCAGCGCGACGCCGATCTGCTGGTCGGGGTGGGCCCGGAGCCGGCGCAGCGCCTCCTCGAGGTCCCAGTCGGGGCCCAGCACGTCGGGGCCGAGGTGGCCGACCAGGGTGTCCTCGTGCGCGGTGCGGACCAGCGCGAGGTCGTGCAGCCGGTACCCGACGCACTCCCACGTGTCGGTGGTCAGCACCGCGCGGACGGCGAACGCCGGCCCGCCCCGCCACCGGGCGCCCGGGCGGTAGATGTGCCAGCTGCCGTCCATGCGGAAATGGGTGCGCAGCGTCCAGCCGTCGGAGAAGCGGATGAGCAGGTGCTTGCCCCGGGGCAGCACCTCGGTCACGGTGCGCCCGGCGAGGTCGGTGGCGGCCAGCTGCGGCACCCGCAGCTCGCCGCGGCGCAGCGTCGCCCCGCCCAGCGCGGCGTGCATCCGCCGGGCCGCGAGCCAGACGGTGTCTCCCTCGGGCACGCCCCGAGTGTCCCCCGGGGCCGACGGGCCTGCTCCGCGTGGTGTGAATCCCCCGACACCGTGGATGACGGCGGGTCACCCGCGCGCTGCTCTGCAACGTGCAGATGACCCCCCGATTCCGCTCCCGCGTCGCCGGTGCCGAGTCCGGCGTGCCGACGGCCGAGCCGGTGACGGTCACCGTGGCGCGGGTGGTCCGGCCCGAGATGCGGCAGGCCTTCGAGCGCTGGGCCGAGGACGTCCTCGCCCTGGCCGCGACCTTCCCCGGCAACCTGGGTGCCACCCTGCTGCGGCCCGGCCCGGGCAGCTCCGAGTACCACCTGGTCTACCGCTTCCGCGACGGCGAGTCGCTGGCCGGCTGGGAGCGGTCGGCCGAGCGCCAGGCCGCCCTGCGCCAGATGCAGGAGATGGTCGACGAGGAGCGCTACGCCCGCGTCGCCGGCCTGGAGA
>DATAAV010000247.1:0-4832 GCA_036259935.1 Geodermatophilus sp.
GTGCCGCTCTCCCTCCTTGGCCCGCCGGGGGCCGCGGGTGCATCGTCGGCGGCGTGAACGGGGCGGAGGGCACCTGGCTGCTGGTCCACCCGCCGCTGCTCGGCCCGGCCGTCCTCGGTCCGCTCGCCGCCGAGCTGCGCGACCGCGGCGCCACGGTGCGGCTGCCGGACCTGCGGGCGACGGTCATCCCGGCCGAGGGCTGGGCCGGGCGCTGGGTCGCCGCGGCCGCCACCTCTGGGCCGGCACACGCCGTCGTCGGCTTCTCCGGCGCCGGGATCGTGCTGCCGGCCGTCGCCGCCGCGGTGGAGGCCCGCCGCGTCATCTGGCTCGACGCCGTCGTCCCGGCCGCCCGGGGGCCGGCCGGATGGCCGGAGCAGATCCGCCAGGGGGTGGCCGCGCTCGTCGAGGGCGACCGGATCGCCGACTGGACGACGTGGTGGGGGCCCGACGCCATGGCCGATCTGCTGCCCGACGAGGGGGTGCGGACGGCGGTGCTGGCCGAGGGACACCGGCTGCCGGCCGACTTCTACGACCAGCCGGTGCCCGTGCCCGACGCCTGGCCCGACGACGACGTCACCTACGTCCAGCTCTCGCCCGCCTACGACGCCGACGCCGCGGCCGCCCGGGCCCGCGAGTGGCGCGTGGTGGGCCCGGGGGACCGCTCCCACCTGGCGGTGGCGACCGATCCGGTGGAGGTCGCCGACCTGCTCGCATGACCCGTCTGGCGTGCCGACCGCTCGTTGCTGCGGTAGGCACGGCCCATGACGGTGGTCGGGTTCCACAACTCGCACGAGCAGGTCCATCCCGCGGAGCTCCTGGCCGCCGTCCGCCACGCGGAGGAGGTGGGCTTCACCGCGGCCATGTGCTCGGACCACCTGACCCCGTGGAACCCGCGTCAGGGGCACTCCGGCTTCGCCTGGTCGTGGCTGGGAGCGGCGCTGGCCACGACCGGCCTGCCCTTCGGGGCGGTCAACGCCCCCGGGCAGCGCTACCACCCGGTGATCGTGGCCCAGGCGATCGCCACCCTGGGCGCGATGTTCCCCGGCCGGTTCTGGGTGGCGCTGGGCAGCGGCGAGGCGATGAACGAGCACGTCACGGGGGACAGGTGGCCGCGCAAGGAGGTGCGCGACGCCCGGCTGCGCGAGTGCGTGGACGTCATCCGCGCGCTGCTGGCCGGCGAGGAGGTCAGCCACGGCGGGCTGGTGACCGTCGACCGCGCCCGCATCTACACCCTGCCCGAGCAGCAGCCGGCGCTGATCGCCCCGGCGGTCAGCGTGGCCACCGCCCGCGCCGGGGCGGACTGGGCCGACGGCCTGGTCACCATCAACCAGCCGCACGACAAGCTGCGGGAGATGATCGCGGCCTACCGGGACGCCGGTGGGCGGGGGAAGCTCGTCCTCCAGGTGCACGTCTGCTGGGACCCCGATCCCGACCGGGCGCTGGCCCTGGCCCACGACCAGTGGCGCAGCAACGTCTTCCCGCCGCCGCTGTGCTGGGACCTCGACACCCCGGAGGCGTTCGAGCAGGCCAGCGCGCACGTCTCCCCGGAGGCCGTGACCGGCGCGGTGCGGGTCTCGGCCGACCTCGGGCAGCACGCGGCCTGGATCGCCGAGTACGTGGATCTGGGCTTCGAGGAGGTCTACGTGCACCAGGTCGGCGGGGACCAGATCGCCTTCCTCGACGCGTTCGGCGACAAGGTGCTGCCGCGGCTCGACGTCACGAGGCCCGCGCCCGCGGTGGCGATCGATCCGCCGGGTCCGGCCGAACCCCTGCGGCCGCATCAGCAGTCGCAGGCCGCCGGGCCGGGCTGACGCCCCCCGCTTTGGGGATCCGTCCGACGGAACCGCACGACCCTCGGCGGCGACTACCTCCTCGACCGGATCGGCATCGGCCGGACCGGCCGAGCACCCGAGGAGAGCCCCTGTGACCACCCGACTATGCCGCGCTGCCGTGGCCGTCCTCGCCGCCGTCGTGGCCGTTCTGGCCCTGGGGGTCGGGACGGCGTCGGCGCACGTGTCCGTCAGCTCCCCCGACGCCGCCCCCGGCGGCTTCGCGGAGATCACCTTCCGGATGCCGAGCGAGAGCGACACTGCCAGGACCACGTCGCTGCGGGTGCAGCTGCCGACCGACACCCCGTTCGCGTTCGTCAGCGTGAAGCCGGTGCCCGGCTGGACCGCCACGACCACCACCACCCCGCTGGACCCGCCGGTCGAGGCCGAGGGTTCGACGATCACCGAGGCGGTCGGCGAGGTCACCTGGACCGCCGACCCGGGCGGCGGGCTGGCCCCGGGTGAGTACCAGAGCTTCTCCATCAGCGCCGGCCCGCTGCCGGAGGATGCCGACTCGCTGGTCTTCCCGGCGGTGCAGGGCTACGACGACGGCTCCACCGTGGCCTGGATCGAGCCGACGGTCGAGGGCCAGCCCGAGCCGGAGAACCCGGCCCCCATGCTGACGCTCCCCGCCCTGCCCGGGGATGCCGACGCCGCGGAGCCGCCGGCTCCGGCCCCGGACACCGAGGACGACAGCGGCACGTCCGGCCTGGCGGTCACCGCCCTGGTCGTCGGCATCGCCGGCCTGCTGGCCGGGGTCACCGGCGTCGCCCTGGCACTGGGCGCCCGCCGGGCGGCCGCGGCTCCCGCCGCGAACCCGCGGGAGCGGGATGCCGCCCGCATCTGACCGCCCGCGCCGACCCGCGGCCGCCCGATCCACGACGGGTCGTGCGGCTGCGGGCGTCGGTGGCCGCGGAGGTGGCAGCGGGGGCGTGCGGCGACCGCGCGGTTGCGGCCGGTGCGGCGGCCCACTAGGGATGGGCAGGCCCCACCGGAGGAGAGGGACGCCGGCATGAGGATCACCGACACGTCGGATTTGTGGTGGAAGACCGCCGTCGTCTACTGCCTCGACGTCGAGACCTACCTGGACTGGAACGGCGACGGGTGCGGGGACTTCGCCGGCCTGGCCCAGCGGATCGACCACCTCGCCGACCTCGGGGTCACCTGCCTGTGGCTGATGCCCTTCTACCCGACCGCCGAGCGCGACGACGGGTACGACATCACCGACTTCTACGGCGTCGATCCGCGGCTGGGCACCCACGGCGACCTGGTCGAGGTGATACGGACGGCCAACGACCGCGGCATGCGGGTGATCGCCGACCTCGTGGTCAACCACACCTCGGTCCGCCACCCGTGGTTCGAGTCGGCGAAGCAGAGCAAGGACTCGCCGTTCCGCGACTTCTACGTGTGGCGCGCCGACGAGCCCCCGGACACCTCCGACCAGGTGGTCTTCCCCGACCAGGAGAAGAGCATCTGGACCCGCTCGGAGGAGACGGGGGAGTGGTACCTGCACCGCTTCTACCGGGAGCAGCCCGACCTCAACGTCGCCGATCCGCGGGTGCGCGACGAGGTCGCGAAGGTGATGGGCTTCTGGCTGCAGCTGGGGCTGTCCGGTTTCCGGGTCGACGCCGTCCCCTTCTTCCTGGAGACCCAGCCGGGCGACGCCGACGAGTTGCCCGACCCGCACGAGTTCCTGCGGTCGCTGCGCAGCTTCCTCGGCCGCCGGGTGGGCCCGGGCGTGCTGCTCGGGGAGGTCAACCTGCCGCACGAGCAGCAGGCGGAGTTCTTCGGCGGGCGCGACGGCGACGAGCTCACGATGCTCTTCGACTTCATCGGCATGCAGGCGATGTACCTGTCGCTGGCGCGCGCCGACGCCGGGCCGCTCGTCCGGGCGCTCACCGGCCGGCCGCCGGTGTCGCCGGACAGCCAGTGGGCCACGTTCGTGCGCAACCACGACGAGCTGACCCTCGACAAGCTCACCGACGACGAGCGGGCCGAGGTGTTCGCCGCCTTCGGCCCCGAGGAGCGGATGCAGGTCTACGGCCGCGGCCTGCGCCGCCGCCTGCCGCCGATGCTCGACGGCGACCCGCGGCGGATCCGGATGGTCTACAGCCTGCTGTTCTCGCTGCCGGGCACCCCGGTGCTGTTCTACGGCGAGGAGATCGGCATGGGGGAGAACCTGGACGCGGAGGGCCGGCTCGCCGTCCGCACACCCATGCAATGGAGCGCCGAGGCCAACGGCGGCTTCTCCACCGCCGACCCCGACCGGCTGCCGGCGCCGGTGGTCGACGGCGGGTTCGGCCCGGAGTTCGTCAACGTCGCCGCGCAGCGGCACGACCCCGACTCGCTGCTGTCGTTCATGAAGCTGCTCATCCGCCGCTACCGCGAGTCCCCGGAGCTGGGCTGGGGCGAGTACCGGGTGCTCGACCAGCCGTACCCGGAAGTGCTCGCCCACGTCTGCAGCTGGGACGACGCGGCGATGGTCGCGGTGCACAACCTCGGCGCCGAGCCGCGGACGGTTCCGCTGACCCTCGAGGGCTGCGGTGCGGAGCACCGGCTCGACGACCTGCTCTGCGACGGCAGCACCCCGGTGTCGGCGGACGGGTCGGTGGAGCTGACCCTCGACGGCTACGGGTACCGCTGGCTCCGGGTGGTGGCCCCGCGGAGTCGCCGGCTGGTGTGACGTGGCAGGGGCCCGCGACCGGCTGTATCGCCTCGGCCGGCGGCGAGCGCCGATCCCCTCACCGGTCGCTCCCGGTGCCCGCCGGCGCGGCGCGCGACCCGAGGACGGCCTGACGGGCCGCATCCGCAGCCCGCCCCACCAGCGCCTCGAGCGGGCCCTGGGCCCGCCGGCGACGCCATAGGACGGCGAACACCAGGGAGGGCGCCACGAGCAGGAGCAGGTACTGCATCGCCGGGTGATCCTCGAGCACCCCGGTCTGCAGGACGAGGACGTGCGCGGTGTAGAGGGTCAGGGTCATGGCGCCCGCCGCCCGGAGCGGC
>DATAAV010000248.1:0-13803 GCA_036259935.1 Geodermatophilus sp.
CTGGTGTTCGGGACGGCGGAGGCGGGTGTCGGGGCGACGCTGCTGCTGATGGTGCTGGTCAGCCAGAGCGTCCTGCTGGTGGGCTTCCCCGGCGCGGCGGTGGTGACGGCGGCCGTTCCGCTGGTGCACCTGGGCATGACCTGGGGCGACGGTCTGCGCAACGGACTGGGCACGCTCGCCGCCGCGGTGTTCACCGCGGTCATCACCGAGCTGCTCCAGCGGGAGCGGCGGACACGGGCCGAACTCGCGGAGGCCAACGTCCGGCTCCGCGAGTACACCGCGCAGGCGGAGGAGCTCGCGGCGACGCGGGAGCGCAACCGGGTCGCCCGCGACATCCACGACGGCCTCGGCCATCACCTCACCGTCGTCCAGATGCAGGTGCAGGCCGCACGGGCGGTGCTCGCCTCCGACCCGGCCCGGGCCGACGCCGTCCTGGCCAAGGCACAGCAGCAGGCGACCGAGGCGCTGGCGGAGGTGCGCCGGTCGGTGGCGGCGCTGCGCGAGCCACGGGTGTCCCCGCCGCTGCCGGCCGTGCTCGAGCAGCTCGCCGCGGATGCGTCGGCGGCCGGGGTCCCCACCGCGGTGGAGGTGGCGGGAGCGATGCGGGCCCTCCCGGGCGAGGCGGAGGAGTCGCTGTTCCGGGCCGCGCAGGAGGGCCTGACCAACGTGTGCCGGCACGCGGATGCCACGAGCGCGCGGGTGGTCCTGGACTACCGGGCCGCCGACACCGTCCGGCTGGAGATCCGCGACGACGGCAGGGGGCTGCCCTCCGCCGGTCACGAGGACGGTCGGCGCGGCTTCGGCCTGCTCGGACTGCAGGAGCGGACCGCCCGGCTCGGCGGCCGCTGCGCCGTCGCCTCGGAGCCCGGCCGGGGCACGACGCTGCAGGTCGAGGTCCCTGGATGACGGCGTCGCCGGTGCGGGTGCTGGTCGTCGACGACCAGGCGCTGTTCCGCGAAGCACTCATCACCCTCCTGGGCGTTCACCCGCAGGTCGAGGTGGTGGGGGAGGCCGGGGACGGCGCCGAGGCCCTCCAGCGGTCGGCCGCCCTGCACCCCGACGTCGTCCTCATGGACCTGCACATGCCCGTGCTGGACGGCATCGCGGCCACCCGCCGGCTGCGGGTCGAGCAGCCCGAGGTCCGGGTGCTCGCGCTGACCACGTTCGACGACGACGAGGACGTCTTCGCCGCGCTGCGGGCCGGCGCGGTCGGCTACCTGCTCAAGGACGTCTCGTCGGAGCGCCTGATCGAGGCGCTGCTGGCCGCGGCCCGGGGCGAGTCGGTGCTGCAGCCGTCGGTGGCGGCCAAGGTCGTCGCCCGGTTCGCGCAGCTGACCGACGAGCCACGGCCCCGCCCGCAGCCGCTGGTCGTGCCGCTGTCCGACCGCGAGCTGGAGGTGGTCCGGCTGCTGGCGGACGGGCGCAGCAACCGGGAGATCGCCGCCGAGCTGTTCCTCGCGGAGGGCACGGTGAAGAACCACGTCACCAACGTGCTGGCCAAGCTGGGTGCCCGGGACCGCACCCAGGCCGCGCTGCGAGCCCGCGCGCTCGACCTCCTCTGACCGACCCGGCGTCGGCCGTCTACCCCCTCCGGCCCGCCCCCGGGACTTTCTGTACCGAAAGTCCTCGGGGCCTGCTGGACTTTCTGTACCGAAAGTTCCTCGGGCCATCTGAACTGCCTGTACCGAAGTCCGGGGTGGGCGGCATTGCGGGTGTTTCTCGTGCCTTGCAGGTTCTGCATCACCGGCAACGCGCGAACAACACCCGCACTGGCTCTGGCGGGGTCATGCCGGGTCGTGACCCCGGATCATGACCTCCGGCACATGGCTGCCGGCGTTCGTGCGCCCACCCTTCCGGCATGACCACTTCCACCGTTCCCACCCCCGAGATCCACCGGCACGACCACCACGGGAGCTCCCGCTGGCACGCCGTCCGCCACTACCTCGAGATGGTCGTGGCGATGCTGGTCGGGATGGCCGTGCTCGACCCGCTGTGGGGTCTGGTCTGGCCCGGCTGGAGCGACCGCATCGAGATCCACGTCCTCGTCATGGCGACGAACATGGTCATCGGCATGGGCGCCTGGATGAAGTTCCGCGGCCACTCCTGGATCGGCATCGCCGAGATGTCGGCCGCGATGTACGTGCCGTTCGCCGTCCTGTTCGTCCCCTACTGGGCCGGGGCGATCTCCGGGCAGATCGTCATGACCGTCGGCCACGTGCTGATGCTTCCCGCGATGGCCGCCGCGATGCTGTGGCGGCCGGGCGAGTACGGCCTGGGCCGGAAGTAGACATGTCGACCCGGTCGCCGGTCGCCGGCACCGCCGCACCGGTCGCCCACCGCCCGGCGTCCCCGACCGGCACACTCCGCCTCGGCACCGCCCTCGTCCTGGGCGGGGCCGTGGCGGAGTACGGGGTCACGACGCTGCACCCCGCGTCGGAGGCGCCGGACCACCACTCCGCCGTCTTCGCCGAGTACGCGGCGTCGGACGCCTGGATCGCCGTCCACCTCGGTCAGTTCGCGGCCGGTCTGGTCCTCCTGGCCGGCGTCCTGGTCCTGCTCCGGGGCCTGCGGGCGGCCGGCGCCGCAGCCCTCCTCGTCCGCGTCGGGGAGGCCGCCGCGATCGTCACCGGGGCGGTGTTCGCGGTGCTCCAGGCGGTGGACGGCGTCGCGCTCAAGCAGGCCGTCGACTCGCTGGCCGCCGCGCCGGGCGAGCTGCGCGCCGCCGCCTTCCACGATGCCGAGATCGTGCGCTGAACCGAGTGGGCGATGGCCGGGTACTTCCGGGTCACCCTCGGTTCCGACGGCTTCACCGGGGCCACCCTGCCGAACCTGATCTCGTGGTCCTTCCTCGTGACCTTCGCCGTTGCCGCGGCGGCTGCCGCCTGGCGGCGCAGGTCCGCTTGCTGAGCCCTACCCGGCACCTCCGGGGCGCCCCGGATCCTTGCGGAGGCCTTGCGGATCCCCGGGGTGGGACGTGCGGTTGCCGCAGCAGGGTCGAAAGCCGTGACGGGGAGCCCGTCGCGGAACACGACGAGGAGATCCCACGTGCGGACGAGAACCGACGTCGCCCCGACGGAGCCCACGGTGTCCTGGCACTCCGCGCGGATCGCCCTGCCCTACGCCGACGCGCGCAGCGCCGCTGCCGGGCTTCGGGCGGAACTGCGCCACGACCTGGCCACGCGCGGCGGGAGGGAGCAGCCCGACTGGGACACCCTCGTCCTCACCGGACCGGTCAGGACGCGTGGGGGCAGCGGGCGGACCTGGTTCGAGTACACGCTCGCCGTCGCCTGCCGTCCGGCGGCCGCCTGACCCTGCGCACGCGGATCAGAAGCCGAACAGCAGCCCCAGGCCGCCGACGGTGAACAGCACCATCACTCCCACCAGCGGCAGCTGGTCGGAGGCCGGACGCCGCGGCGCCACCCGCAGCGCCTGCTCGTGCGCGAGCAGCACGCCCACCACGTGCCCGGCGACGACCGCACCCACCTGCACGTAGGCAATCGTGTCGGGGCCCACGGCGGTGAGGTCGACGACGTGCCCGTAGGTGCCGAACAGGTCCACCCCGGGCGTCCCGAACGGGTTGCTGGCCAGGATCCACGTCGTCTGGCCGTCGAGCAGCAGCAGGCTGAAGTAGTGGGCGATCGTGTAGCCCAGCGCGATCGGCAGCACCGAGGCGGCGTACGTCCGGGGCAGCGCCGCGCCGGCCAGGCCGCCGAGCCGGCCGGACAGCCGCGCTCCGACGACGTACAGAACGGCGACCAGCGCGATCATCGCCAGCAGCCCGAGGGTGCCCGACAGCGTGTCGTCCGCCGCTCCGGGACCGGTCTGCCAGAACACCGTGCGGGACAGCCCGTCGAACGTCGTCGAACCGAGCACGACGACCACCACCGCGGCCAGCCCGGGTTCCGCCGGTGTGGTGATCGCGCCGGTCAGCGGGCTGCGCAGCACCAGCCGGCCGTCGGCGCGCCGGCCGACGGGGGAGAGCCGGCCGAGCAGGGCCGAGTAGACCTCGAAGCCGTCACCCCGGGCGAACCACGCCTCGCCGAACCACAGCGCCGCCGCCACATGCACGGCCGCATAGGCGAGCAGGAAGATCCCGACCGTTCCCGGCTCAGCGCGCTGCGGGAGCACCAGTTCCAGCCACACGAACACGGCCAGGGAGCCGGCCGCCGGCCACAGCCCCAGCGCGGGCAGCCGGCCGGCCGCCCGCGGCGGCCCGGCCAGCGGCCGCAGCGCGCGGGCGAGCAGCCGCAGCGGGTTGACCACCCGCCAGACCGGGCCGAGCAGCACGCTGGCCGGCACCAGTCCCACCCAGAACGTCACGTACAGCACCCAGGGGGCGAGGTTGCGCCCGGGCTCCCGCGGACCGGCCAGCGCCACCACGGTGACCAGGACGGCGGCGGCGAGGGCGACCGCCTGCAGCGCCCGGCGCACCAGCGGGCCGTCGGCCACCCGCTGCAGCCCGGCCGGCAGCGGCCGGCCCGAGGACCCGTCGCCCAGCCGCGGCCGGCGCCAGAACAGCAGCAGCACCGAGAAGCTGACCAGGATCGCCGCACCGGCCCCGTAGAGGGCCAGGCCGAGCGGGAGCGGCAGGTCGGTGCGCGACCCGACCCCGTGCGCGAGGAGGGTCACCCGACCTGCAGGGTGACCAGCACGGCGCCGGCCTCGTGCAGTTCCACCTCGAAGACGCCGGGGATGTCGGCGGTCCACTCGAGCGTGGCCGGCCCGGCCGGCCCGACGACGGCGGTGCGGTCGTAGCCGTGCACGTGCACCTCGTCGGCCACGTCGCTGCGGACGACGAGGACGACGCGGTCGCCGAGCTCCACCGGCACGCGGCCGGTGTCCCCGCCGACCTGCCCGTCGGCGTAGCGCACCTCGACCCTCCGGTCCGCCTCCTCGGACGGTGCCGGGCCGGAGCCCTCGGGAGCGGCCGGGCCGGCGGCGTCGGCCGGGGGCGTGGCCACCGGCGGCTCGGTGCCGGCGCATCCGGCCAGCAGCACCAGCGCGGTCAGCGCGGCGGCCGCGCGGACGGGCACGGCGATCGCGGGAACCGGCACGGCGGTCAGCGGCTGCCCACCGGGCTGGGGGCGGGCGCCGCACCGGCCGCCCGCTCCGCGGCGCTGCCGCGCCGGGAGTAGCGGCCCACACCCCAGGCGACGGCCGCCACCAGCGCGAGCGTGCAGGCGAGGACGACGAGGTTGGCCGCCGTCCAGAGCAGGCCGGGCGCGTCCGTGCGCTCCCGCTGCAGGATGTCGATCTCGGGGACCGCCGCACGGGTCATCCCGTCGACGGCCGGGACCTCCTCCGCGGGGATGGCCCGGTCGGCCGGCAGGTAGATCGGCACCGCGTAGAGCTGCCGGCCGTCGTGGACGCGCAGCAGCGTCTTCCAGGTGCCGTGCAGCGGCACCGGCTCGGTCGACTCGTAGCGGCCCTCGCCGGTGCGCTCCAGGTCGGTGACGACCAGGCCGTCGCCCTGCCACGCGGTGATCTGCACCCATGCGGGGTCCTCGACGGCGTCGGCCGGGTCCAGCTGGACGCTGATCCGGGCGGTGCGCGGATCGCTCTGCACGTCCTCGATCGCGAAGGTGGCCCGCACGTCGTCGGGCACCGTGGCCAGCAGGCCGTTGGCCACCGCGCCGGCGACGGCGAGCAGGCAGAGCGCCAGCACGCCGCGGGCGACGGCCGGTCGGGGCAGCCGTCGGCGCAGCCCCAGGGCCAGCAGCGCGCCGAGCAGGCCGCCGGCCACCCCGCCGACGACGGCCATGAGCGTGCCCTCGACCAGGAGGTCGCCGTTCCAGTCCAGGACCTGCACGAGCCGGGTCCACAGCGCCTCCGACGCCGTGCCGAGCGTCCCGATGAGGACGCCGGCCAGCGCGCCGAAGGCCAGCGGCCGCCGGGTGAGCGGCCAGGCCAGCGCGAGCAGCTCGACCAGGAGCGCCGAGCCCAGGTACAGCGGGAACGACGGGTCGACCTCCCCGAGCACCGGCCCCACGACCAGCGCGATCGCGCTGCGCACGACGAGGAAGAAGGCCGCCGCGGCCAGCGCGCCGCCGCGGCCCATCCAGATCCGGGCCGCGACCAGCGCCGCGGCGGCCGCGCCGGCGATCATGAACGGCTCGAGCACCAGCCGGAACTGCGGGACGTCGAAGTCGTACTCGCCCTGGAAGACCGACAGCCCGAGCAGCAACCCGCCCATCGCCGAGGCCCGGCGGACGAACCGGACGCGGTTGCCGGCCGTCCGCTCGCCGGGATCCAGGGGTCGGCGGCCCTCGGACTCCAGCACCAGCAGGCCGACGATCGACAGGCCCGCGCCGCCGATGAGCATCAGGTGGGTCGGCCCCCACAGCGTGACGTCCTGGCCGAACAACCGGTGCCACACGTCGTCCAGGGGGAAGCCCAGCAGCGCGTAGAACCCCGCGGCGGTCAGCAGGACACCGCCGACCGGGACGTGCCAGCCCGCGACGAACCGCACGGACGCCGGGCCGGGGCGCTCGTCGAGCGGCATCGCGCAGGCCAGGACGCCGCCGGCGAAGACGCCGAAGAGCCCGAAGAGGATGAGGTAGTGCGCCGGGTTGGCCAGCGGGCCCTCGTCGCGGCCGACCCCGATGTGCAGGCTGATGTCCCACAGCATCCCGAGCAGGGCCAGCAGCAGGGACGCCGTCGTCAGCACGGTCGGCAGCGCCACCCACGCGGGCACGCCGGTGGCCTTCCCGAGCCGGGTACCCGTGCGGGTGAGCAGCGTGGTCCGGCGGGTGCGGTGCAGCCACACTGCACCGAGCAGGACGACGGTCAGCCCCAGGCCGAGCGCGCTGGCCAGGAGCACCTCCCCGAGGGCGGCGCCTCCGGCGGGCCGGTCGTCCGCAGCGAGCAGGTCGGATCCCCACGACGTCACGCCGGTATGAAACACCATCTGACGTGACATCACCAAGTGACACATAGGTGCGTGTTCTACCGTGGTCGTCGGAACCCAGGAGAGGTGGGAGTTGACCGTCGCCGTGTCCGGACCGCCCGAGGTCGACCCCGACCGGGAGCTCACCGTCGACCAGCTCGCCGCGCGCGTCGGCATCACCGTGCGGAACGTGCGCGCCTACGCCGCCCGCGGACTGCTGCCTCCGCCCCGCCTGGTCGGGCGGACCGGCTACTACGGCCGGCAGCACGTCGCCCGGCTGCTGCTGGTCCGCGAGATGCTCGCCGAGGGCTACTCGCTCAGCATGATCGAGCGGACCCTCGCCTCGGCTCCGGAGGCCGGCAGCCCGGCGACGCTCGCGCTGCACCGCGCGCTGCTGGCCCCGTGGCTCCCGCCGGAGCCGGAGGTCACCACCGCCGAGGACCTCGCCGCCCGCGCCGGCGTGCCGGTGGACCCGGGCCTGGTGGACGAGCTCGCCGCCCTCGGGCTGGTGGAGCGGCTCGAGGACGGCCGGCTGCGGGTGCTCGACCCGCCGCTGCTCACCGCCGGGCTGCAGGTGGTGGAGCTGGGCGTGCCGCCCGCGGACCTCATCGCCGCGCAGGCGCGGGTGGTCGAGCTGGTGCGGGAGATCGCGGCCACCTACGTGGGCATGTTCGTCGAGACGGGCTGGCGGGCGTTCGTCGAGGCCGGGGCGCCGCGCGAGCAGCAGCTCGACCGGGTGCAGGCGATGGTGGCCCGGCTGCAGCCCGCGGCCGCGCAGGCGCTGCTGGCCAGCTTCCGGAGCGAGATGGCCGCGGCGGTGGGGACGGCGATGGCCGCCGAGCTGCAGCGGCTCGAGCAGGAGCAGCCCGAGGAGGGGTAGGCCCCGGTTCAGCCCAGGCCGTCGTCGGAGCCGTCGTGCTCGCGCGCGTGCAGCCGGCGGTCACGGACCACCGCACCCACCACCAGGGCGACCAGGATCGCGGCCGGCACGAAGAAGCCGGCCGTGGCGATGATCCCGAGGCCGTCCATCGCGACGAGGGTGTCCGGGTCGAGGTGCACGCGCCCATGTGACACCGTTCGATGACACATGTCAAACGCCGCCGCCCCGACGGGCTACGGGGCCAGGACCTCGTCCCAGGGCCGGACGGTCCAGGAGGCGACCACGCCGTTGAGGACGAACGGGTCGCCGTCGATGAACTCCTGCGCCGCCTCGCGGCTGGTGAAGATCCCCATGGCGTCGCCGTTCATCGGCTCCTCGAAGGTTCCCACCATCAGCAGGACGCCGCGGGCGTGGAACTCGCGCAGGCGGGCGACGTGGGCGGGGCCGTGCTGCAGCGCCAGCGGCAGGAAGTCCTCCACCGCCCGGTAGGTCATCACGTATTTCATGACGCCACTCTGGCCGCCCCGGCCGACAGGACCGGCCGTGCCCGGCCGCCGGGTCGCCTAGGTTCCCAGGCGTGCCCGATCTCGCCGCCCGCGCCCGCACGCTGCTCGACCTGCACACCGCTGCGGAGATCCTGGTCCTGGCCAACGTGTGGGACGTCGCGTCGGCCCGGGTCGTGGCCGCGACGCCGGGGACCCGCGCCGTGGCCACCGCCAGCCACTCGATCGCGGCGACCTTCGGCTACGAGGACGGCGAGCGCATCCCGCTCGACCTGCACCTGGACATGGTGGCGCGCATCGTCGCGGCGGTGGACCTGCCGGTGACCATGGACCTCGAGGCGGGCTACGGCGATCCGGGGGAGACCACCCGGCGGGCGATCGCGATCGGCGTGGTCGGCGGCAACCTCGAGGACGGGATGAAGCCGCTGGACGACGCGGTCGCCGCCGTCGAGGCCGTGCTCGCCGCGGGCCGCGACGCCGGGGTGGAGTTCGTGCTCAACGCCCGCACCGACGCCGTCCTGTCGGCCGCGCCCGGGGCCGACCGCGGCGCGGCGCTGCAGGAGGCGATCCGCCGCGGGCGCGCGTTCCTCGAGGCCGGTGCCCCGGTGGTCTTCGTGCCGGGCGTCGTCCACCGGTCGGAGATCGAGGCGCTCGTCGACGCCTTCGGGCCGGGCCGGCTGTCCCTGCTCGCCGTGCCGCGGCACTCCCCGTCGGTGCGGGAACTGCAGGATCTCGGCGTCGCCCGGGTCTCCACCGGGCCGTTCCCGCAGCGGGTCGCGCTGACCGCGCTGCAGGACGCCACGGCCGACCTCGTCGCGGGCGGCGTCCTCCCGCCGGGCACCCGCGCGCTCAGCTGACCGCCGCTACGCCGCCGCGCTCAGCGCCGGACGCCGGTCCGCGGCCCGGCGCAGCGGGGCGGGGCTCCCGGCGGAGGCGCGGGCCGCCGGGGCGATCCGCTCGCGCAGCCGCAGCATCGGCTTCTCCACGAGCAGCGTCGCGGCGATCCCCGCCAGGAGGGCCGCGCCGTACTTGAGCGCCTGCTCGACCGGCGTCCACGACTCGTAGGCCACGCCGGGCAGGTGCTCGAGCAGCAGCTGCGCCGCGAGCACGTGCCAGATGTAGACGCCGTAGGAGTAGCGGCCCAGCGCGGCGACCGGCGCGGTGACCCAGCGCGCCCGCGGCACCCACGCGGCCCGGTGGAGCAGCAGCAGGAACGCCGCCGCGGTCAGGTAGGCGACGGTGTAGCCCGCGGTCTGCCCGAGGACGCCCTCCTTGCCCACCGTCGCCAGGAAGCCGATGCCGGCCGCCGTGACCGCCGCCCACAGCCACCGCAGCCCCAGCAGCCGGTCGAACCCGGCCGGCCGGTGGACGGCGACGACGGCAAGCAGCACGCCGGCGGCCAGGGAGTCGGCGCGGAAGTGGGTGCGCCACTGCACCGTCACCTCGTGCAGGCCGGCGAGGGTGCCGGCCACCCGCAGTACGAGCGCGCCGACCAGTACCGCGACCAGCACCCCGACAAGGAGCCGGGGCGAGCCGCGCCGGCGGGCGAACAGCGGGAACAGCACCGCCATCGCGAGGTAGAAGTGCTCCTCGACGGCGAGGGACCACAGGTGGGTCACCGACGTTCCGGCGTAGTTCTGCAGGTGCAGGGCGTTCTGCCACAGGAAGGTGTCCCAGGGCTCGGCGCCCGCCAGCGTCTGCACGGCGAGGAAGAGGTAGAGGACCGGCCAGAGCTTCAGCGCCCGCCGGACGGTGAACCGCCGGCCGTCGAAGCGCCCGGTGCGGGCGTGCTCGTGCAGCACGAGGGAGCCGACGAGGAAGCCGCTGAGCACGAAGAACAGGTCGACGCCGGCCCAGCCGAAGGTCCGGCCGGGCCACTGCAGGGCGTCGAGCACCGCGTTGCCGCTGCCGTGCCGGCTGAAGTGCCAGCCGAGGGCCAGGACGATGGCGATCCCGCGGACGACGTCGAGGTCCAGCAGCCGGTTCCCGGAGGCCGGCGGTGCGGTCGGCTCGGTCCGGACGGGGGAGGGCGGCATCCCCGTCGACGCTAGGAGCGGACGCCGCCCCGCGCCCGCGGTGAGCGTGACAAGCCGATGACGGTGCGTCATCCTCCCCGCTCAGCGGCGGGCGCCTGTGAGCAGGGTCACGGGGCTCGGCCGTTCACCCGTGCGGGTGAGCCGCTGACGGGGTCCGGCTCAAGACTCCCGGCGGTGGTGCCGAACACCGGCTCGGGTGACGGGACCCCCGTCGCCCGTGCGTCCACGACCGGACGGAAGGAGGAGAGGTCGTGCCCGAGTCGTCCGTGCTCGTCGTCGAGGACACCGAGGAGATCCGCGAGCTCGTCTGCACCGTGCTGCGCAGGGCCGGGATGGATGTCCGCGCGGTGGGATCCGGCGGGGAGGCCCTGGCCGAGATCAGCCGCCAGGCGCCGGACGTCGTCGTGCTCGACCTCGGCCTGCCCGACGCCGACGGCACCGAGGTGTGCCGGCAGATCCGCGCCCAGAGCGAGTGCTACGTCCTCATGCTCACCGCCCGCGCCGAGGAGGTCGACCTGCTCATCGGGCTGGCCGTGGGCGCGGACGGCTACATGGCCAAGCCGTTCTCCCCGCGCGAGCTCGTGGCGCGGGTGCAGGCGATGCTGCGCCGTCCGCGCGTCCCGGCCCCCGCGCCGGCGCCCGCGGAGGAGACGGTGCGCCGCCTGGCGGAGCTGGAGCTCGACGAGGACAGCCGCGAGGTGCGGGTGGACGGCGCCGTGGTCGACCTGACCCGCACCGAGTTCGACCTGCTGGCCGCGCTGGCCTCCCGGCCCGGCCGGGTGCTGCAGCGGGAGACCCTGCTGCGGGAGGTCTGGCACACCGACTGGGAGGGCAGCGTGCGGCTCGTCGAGGCGCACATGTCCAACCTGCGCCGCAAGCTGCAGGCCGCCGGCCTCACCTCGCCCGAGATCCGCACCGTGCGCGGGGTCGGCTACCGGCTGGTCGCCTGATCCGCCGCCGGGGTCAGGCGCTCACGATCTCCCGCAGCTCGCCCACCAGGTGGTGGGCGAGCACGCCGCGGCGCGCGTCCCGGGCGATCGCCCGGCAGACCGCGGCGACCTCCGGATGGCCCACCTGGGCGCTGGTGCCGGCCAGTTCGTAGGAGGCGGCCGCCAGTGCCGCCGCGTCCCCGGCCCGGGCCCCCTCGTCGATCGCGGTCAGCCGCCCCGGCAGGGCGGTCGCGTACAGCTCCTGCAGCCGGTCCAACAGCGCCCGGTCCACGGGCTCGTCCGCCGGGTCCGGGGTCTGGGGGCGCGCCGCCGGGGCCACTCGGCCGCGGAGGAAGCCGAGCAGCAGGCCGGCATCGACCGGCTCGACCAGCGTCGCCAGGGCACCGGCCGCGGCGGCCGCGGCCCGCACCTCGGCGCAGGGCTCAGCGGTCACCACGAGGAAGTGGGCCCGGCAGCCGACCATCCGCAGCCGGCGGAGCAGCGCCGTCGCCTCTCCACCGGTCGTCGCCGCGGCGACGACCAGGTCGAGGTCGCTGCGCCTGCTGGGGGCCGGCGACCTCCTGCACATCCCACCCCGCGATCCGGAGCAGGCCGCAGAGGGGAGCGCTCGCGGCCGGCCGATCATCCACGACCAGGGCGCTCAGCATGCGAGCACCGCCGTCTGCGGCGAGGCCGCCGTCCACCCGTAGCCGGTGACGGTGGTGACCGTCAGCCGCGGGCTCCTGTCCAGCCAGGACCGGGAGTCGTCGTAGCTCGCCGACGTCGTGCCGGCGTCCGTGTGCGCCAGCACCTGCGTGCCGCCGTCGGCGAAGTGCGCCCGGACCACGTAGCCGGTGACCCCGCGCGAGGTGCTGGGCGACCAGGAGACGGTCAGGTGGTAGGTCTCGATCAGCTTCAGGAGGATCAGGTCGAGCACCGCGTCGCAGCGGTCGTCGACCGTGACGCCGGCCGGCGCGGCCACGGTGGCGGTGGCGACCGTGGAGCTCACCGACACCCGGTCGGCGAAGCCGGCCCAGGCCGGCAGCGTGGCGCCCGCCAGGACGGCGACCGACAGGCCCCCGACCACCAGGACTCTGCGGATGCGGCTCATTCCGCGTCCTCCCTGGTGCGGGGGGCCGGCCGCCAGATGGTCATGAGCAGCCAGCCGGCGAGCAGGGCCGGGGCGCCGTAGACCAGCAGCTGGGTGACCACGGGCGTGCGCAGGGCGGAGATCAGGTGGCCCAGTTCGGGGACGACGGCCCGCACCTGGTAGGCGGTGTCACCCTTCAGGACGGCGATCCACGGGTCGACGTGCTCGTTCGCGTCCCCCTTGGTCCGGACCATGACGGCGCCGTCCGGGCCGTGCTCGACCGAGACCACCCGGTGGGTGACGACGCGGTGGTCGTCGACGGGGATGTGGTAGCTGATCACCATGCCCGGCGCGACGTCCTCGACGGGCAGCGGCGTGGTGACCACGACGTCGCCCGGCTCGATCCCCGGGGCCATGCTCGCGGTCAGCATCGTCATCGTGCGGTAGCCGAGCACGTGCGGCCCCAGCGCCAGGCCCGCGAAGGCGAGGACGGCGACCGCCACGAGCGCCCGCACCGACCAGCGGACCGCGAACGCCCCGACGCCGCGCAGGACGCCGACCGGGCTGCCGGTCGCGCGCGCGGGCTCGGCCACCGGAGGCAGCGACGGTGCTGTGCCCGGGAGGCGGCCGGGGAGGACGGCGGTCATGGGGATCTCTTCCGAGGCGTCGTCGGCGTCAGCGGTTGGTGCCGGCGCGCTGGGTGCCGGAGAAGGTCAGGCTCAGGGTGCTGCTCTGGCCCTGGAACTCGTTGCCGGCGCCGGAGGGCAGCGTGACGGTGACGACCAGGTGGTCGGTGCCGCCGGGGGTCACGCTGGTGGCGTTGGTCAGCGGGAAGTTGCCCACCGCGGCGCCGCTGTTGACGAGGCGCTCCGTGCCCGAGCAGGTGTAGGTCGGCGCGGTCTCGGTGCCGCCCTGGGTCCAGGCCACCGAGCAGGACTTCAGCGCCAGCTGCAGGCCGTTGAGGGTGTCGGTGTTCAGGATGCTCGACGCCGTCGCGGCCACGGCCAGGTTCACCGAGGAGAGCGCCGAGGTCCCGTCGTTGGTGAGGGTCATCGCCCGGCTCATCGTGTCGCCGGGGACGAACCCGCTCACGTTCAGCGAGACGGCCGACGGCTGGGTCAGGTTGATCGAGACGGTGCCCGACTGCACCTGCGCCGAGATCGGGGTGGTGCTGTCGGTGAAGGTCCCGAAGGTCCCCAGGCCGGCGACGGCCGCAGCCGCGCCGATCACGCCGAGGGAGCCGACGATCTTGCGGGCGTTGGCGGTGCGGGCCTTGCTGCTCATGTCCTGGGTCTCCTGGTCTCGGACCGGGACGGGGTGTCCCGGCGACAGAGAGAACTCTCGGGCCCCAACCGCAGGCTCCCCGCGGGCGATCCGCAAGGAATGCGCAAGGCCGGCGCGGAACTCGCCCGCGTGGCCCCCACAGCGGCGAGATCGCCGATCTCGCACGGTTCGGACCCGCAAAGCGTGCGAGATCGG
>DATAAV010000249.1:0-3648 GCA_036259935.1 Geodermatophilus sp.
GACCGCCGGGCGCACCGGGCCGGCGTAGGCCCCGGCGGCCACGGTCGGCGGGAAACCGGCCGGGAAGCGCCGCGGGTAGGCCAGGTGCGGAACGGTCAGCAGCGCCACGCAGCGCCGGCACAGCAGCGCCCCCGGCAGCGCGCACCCGGCACAGGTTCGCGGCAGCACCAGGTCGGCCAGCGCCGCCAGGAGCCCGCCGTCCACTCCCCCAGCGTCCCCGCCGGCGCCGGGCCCGGCCAGGTCCGCGACCGATCTGTGGACGCGGTCAGAGCGGGTAGAAGGGCTCGGTCCCCGGCAGCGGCTGCTGGCCCCGGATCAGCGTCACCCAGGTGCCCCCGGCCAGCTGCCAGATGGTGCCGCCGGCGCTGACCAGCGGCTGCTGGTCGGGCGCGGCCGCCACCGCGGTGGGCTGGCTGGGCAGGCCGGCCGTGGGGACGGCGGCCAGCCCCCAGCCGTCGACGCCGACGACGTAGGGGACGATCCGGTCCTGCCCGGCGTCGCCGGCGAGGACCAGCAGGTTCTGCGCCGAGCGCCAGGCCACGTCGACCACCTGCGACAGCGACGGCGCCACCTCCCGCAGGTCGCGCAGCGCCACCGGTCCGTCCTCGGCGCGCACTACGGTGCCGACGTAGAGCCCCGCCCCGTCGGCGCCCTCCAGGACGACCGCCGCCCGGACGCCGTCCGGGGAGAGCTCGAGCACCCGGGCCTGACCGAGCCCGGCGAGGGTCGGGGCGTTGACCGCCTGCGGCGGGCCACCGGAGGGCACCCGTACCACCGCCGTCCCGTCCCGGACGACCCAGAACTCCGCGCGGGTGGCGGCGACGGTCGGCACGCTCAGGGTGTCGCCGGAGAGCACCGGCGCCAGGTCGCCCCCGTACGCGCCGGCCAGCAGCGTCTCCTGCCCGGTGGCCGGAGCGGTGCCCACCATCGCGGTGAGCTCGCCGGTGCGCGGGTCGGCGGACACCGCGGCCCCGGTGAGCCCGTAGGCGCCGGAGCCGGCCGGGCCGGGAGCGGGGTTGCCGTCGACCGTGCGCAGCGCCCCAGCCTCCAGGTAGTGCCCGACCGCGCCCACGGGGACGGCGTCGGGGCTGAAGGCGGCCCAGTCGTCGACCGTCTGCACCGGCGGCACGCCGTCGAGCTCCAGCGGCTCGCCGTCGACGAGGATCTCCACCGAACGGGCCGGCAGCTGCTCCAGGGTCCAGACCAGCTGCGCGCACAGCTCCGCCAGCTGCGGCGGCGGCGCCCCGGCCAGCCCGGTCAGGTCGACGGTGACCGTCTGGCCCGACACGGTGACCGTCGACCGCAGCTGGGCGCCGGCCAGGGAGTTGCGGACCCCGGCGGCCAGCGCCGAGGAGGGTCCGGCCAGCAGCCGGTCGACCAGCGCGGTCGGGTGGGCCTCGCCGCTGATGAGGTACCGGGGGTCCGGGACCACCCGCCGCCCGGTGGGGTCTACGAAGTAGACCGAGCGCTGCTCGTAGAGCCGCTCGAAGTCGGGTTGGAGGATGAGCAGCCCGTCCGGCGGATCGGTGATCCGCCACTCGCCGCCGACCTCCTCCAGGGTGAACTCCCGGGTGAACACCTCCAGGCCGCCGACGGTGAAGATCCCCCGCTGGTCGACCGTTCCCACCAGGTCCGCGGTGACCGCCACCGTGCCGGCGTCGGTGGTGACCGTCGCGTAGTCCGGCCCCAGCACGGTGATGCCGGCGGTGTCCGACCAGGCGCCGGCCGCGTCCGGCCCGAGGTGCTCGCGGGCGACCGGGTGGCCGCGCACCGAGCTGGCCGCCGCGTCGATGAACCCGCGGACGATCTCCTCGGGCGTGGCTCCGGGCGCCGGCGAGAGCGGTTCGATGCCGACGTCGCCGTCGGGCCGGGTCGGCGCCTGGGTGATCTGGATGGCCGGGGAGCTGCTCGGCACCGTCGAGCAGGCCGACAGGAGAGCGAGCAGCAGCGCGGCCAGTGCGGCCGGGGCTCGGCTCACCGGGCGGCTCCGGACCGGCGGACGATCGCCGGGCGCAGCGGCAGCGGCGAGCTGGTCAGGTCGCTGCCGGCGACCAGCGGCAGCGTCAGGCGGAACTGCGCGCCGGCGCCGGGCTGGCCCCAGACCTGCAGCCAGCCGCCGTGCAGGCGGGCGTCCTCGAGGCTGATCGACAGGCCCAGGCCGCTGCCGCCCACGGTGCGCACCCGCGAGGGATCGGCCCGCCAGAACCGGTCGAAGACGTGCTGGGCCTCGGCCGAGGTGAGCCCCACGCCGAGGTCGCGCACGGTGACCGCGGCCGCGGCCCGGTTGGCCGCCCAGGTGATCTCCACCGGCTTGCCCGCGCCGTGCTCGATGGCGTTGCCGATGAGGTTGCGCAGGATCCGCTCGACCCGCCGCGCGTCGACCTCGGCGATGACCTTCTCCGCCGGCCCGCTGACCCGCAGCACGCAGCCGTGCCGCGCGGCCAGCGCGGTCATCCCGTCCACCACCCGGCCGACGAGGGCGCCGAGGTCGGTGGGCTCGGACTCGAGCACCGCCGCGCCGGCGTCGTAGCGGCTGATCTCCAGCAGGTCCGACAGCAGCACCTCGAAGCGGTCCAGCTCGGCGCGCAGGAGCTCGGCGGAGCGGGCCACGTGCGGCGGGAAGTCGCCGCGGGCCTCGTGCAGCACGTCGGCGGCCATCTGCACCGTGGTCAGCGGGGTGCGCAGCTCGTGGGAGACGTCGGAGGTGAACCGCTGCTGGAGCTGGGAGAGCGCCTCCAGCTGGGTGATCTGGCGCTGCAGGCTGTCGGCCATGGCGTTGAAGCTGGTGGCCAGCCGGGCGAGGTCGTCCTCCCCGCGCACGGCCATCCGCTCCTCGAGCTGCCCCTCCGCCAGCCGCTGCGCGGTCTCGGCCGCCTGGCGCACCGGGTCGACCACCAGCCGGGTGACCAGCACGCCGATCCCCGCGACGAAGAGGGTCAGCGCGATGCCGCTGATCACCACGGTGCTGCGGATCAGCGAGAGGCTCTCCTCCTCCTGGTCGAGCGGGAAGGCGTAGTAGAGCTCGATCCGCTCGGCCGAGGAGGCGTCGCTGGGCACCGACGCGCCGACAAGCAGGGTCGGTCGCGGTTCGTTGGCCGCGTTGGGCACCAGGGCGTACTGGTAGGACTGCCCGCCGGCCGCCACGTCGGCGCGCAGCGCGGCCGGGAGGGCCGGGTAGAGGTAGCGCCGGCTGGTGGCGCTGCGTTCGGTGTCCCCCGAGCGGTGGACCATCACGACGTCGAAGTCGCCGGCCGAGCCGCCGCGGGCGATGAGCTGCTGCACGGTGCGGTCGAGGGTGGAGCGGATGCTGGCGGCGTCTCCGGTGGCGATGCCGGCGAGCTCGTTCTGGGCGTAGAACACCCCCGCCTGCGCCTGGTCGATCGCCGCCTGCCGCTTGACCGTCAGCAGCTGGTCGCGGATCTGGCTGAACAGCACGAGGCTGACGATCACGACGACGGTGCCGGCCACCGCCATGGTGATCGCGCCGACGCGCACGTGCAGCGACGAGCGCCAGGCGTGCGCGATCTCCGCGGCCAGCCGCCGCGTCCACCGGCGGGCCCGGCCGGCCCGGCGGCGCAGCCCGCGGCGTAGCACGGTGAGGTCCGCGGGCAGCCGGCGCGAACGGCCGGGCCGCTCGGTCGGCGGCGC
>DATAAV010000250.1:0-7459 GCA_036259935.1 Geodermatophilus sp.
GTCAAGCTGCAGGGCACCAGCTACGAGGGCCGGTACGTCATCGCCGACATCCACTGGCAGTCGGACCTGCCGACCGAGCGGATGGTCTGGTTCGACCCGCCGAGCAACCCCGGCTCGACGGTGATCATGCACCGCCAGCCCGGCGACATCTGGCGGATCGACTACCAGCTCGACCCGTCCGAGGACGCCGAGGTCGAGACCCGGGAGCTGCGGATCCGGGAGCGGATCGCCAGCCACCTGGCGTGGCTGGGCGATGACCGGCCCTGGAGCCTGGAGTGGCACGGGTTCTACAAGGCGCACGCCCTGGCGCTGGACAGCTTCGTCCACGACCGGGTCGTCTTCGCCGGGGACGCCGCGCACCTCGTTCCGATCTTCGGCGTCCGCGGGCTGAATTCCGGCATGGAGGACGCCGAGACCCTGACCTGGATGCTGGCCGCGGTGATCGGCGGAACGGCGGACCGGGCGCTGCTCGACGCCTACTCGGCGGAGCGGCACCACGCCTGGGAGCAGAACGTGGCCAACGCCGGCAAGTCGACGCTGATCATGACCCCGGGAAGCCACGGCCACCGGACCACCCGCGACGCGCTGCTCGCGCTGGCCACCGTGCGCCCCGAGTTCCGCTGCCTCATCAACCCGCGGCAGAGCAGCGCCACCTCCGCCCGGCCCTCGCCCCTGACCGTCGCCGCGGCGGCCGGCACCGCCGGGCTGCTGCCCGGCGACCCGGTGGAGGACCGCCGGGTCCGGCTCACCGACGGCAAGGAGACCTCGCTCAACGAGATCCGCGGCACCGGCTTCGCGATCTTCGGCGTCGGCCTCGGGCCGGCCGAGGTGGAGGCGGCGGCCCGGCTGCGTGAGGACCTGGCCGGCGTGCTCCCGGCCGAGCAGGTGACCCTCGCGCTGGTGGGCACGGACGCCGGCTCCGACCCGTTCGTCCCCGTCGTCGACCCCGGGTCGCTCGACCCGGCCGGTGCCTGGGGCGCCGAGCCCGGCGAGGTGCTCGTCGTCCGCCCCGACGGGCTGCTGCTGGCCCGCGGGCCGGTTCCGGAGCTCACCGGCCTGCCGCGGCACCTGCTGGCCGGTGGCGCGGCAGGCGCCCCGGTGGCCGGCGAGACGGCGATCGAGCTGCCGGCCGAGCAGGCCCGCCGCGAGGCGGCCTGGCTCGCGCTCTCCGACGGCATCAATGCCGTGCCATCCGACGACCGCGAGGGCTTCCTCGCCCGGCTGGCGCTGCTGCTCGGCGACCGCGTCGGCACCGACGACTTCCGCGCCGCCGTCTCGACCGCGGCCTCCGTCCGCTGAAAGGAGCCCACCATGCCGTACTACCGGTCCGCCGGCTGCATCCCGCCGAAGCGGCACACCCAGCACCGCACCCCCGAGGGCGGGCTCTACTTCGAGGAGCTCATGGGGGAGGAGGGCTTCTCCTCGGACTCCTCGCTGCTCTACCACGTCAACATCCCCTCGGCCGTCGTCGACGTGCGGGTCTGGGACCTGCCCGACCAGACGCTCACCCCCAACCACCCGCTGACCCCGCGGCACTTCTCCACGCACGCCCTCTTCGACGGGGACGCCTCCGGGGTCGACGCGGTCACCGGCCGCCGGCTGCTGCTGGGCAACGGGGACGTGCGGCTGTCCTACGTGGTCGCCGACGTGCCCAGCCCGCTGTACCGCAACGCCATCGGGGACGAGTGCCTCTACGTCGAGGCCGGCCGGGCGGAGGTGCAGACCCTCTTCGGCGACCTGTCGGTCGGCGAGGGGGACTACGTGATCGTTCCGCGGGCCACCACCTACCGGGTGGTGCCCTCGGGCGGGCCGGTGCGGATCTACGCGATCGAAGCGAACTCCCACATCGGGCCGCCCAAGCGGTACCTGTCCAGGTACGGCCAGTTCCTGGAGCACGCGCCCTACTGCGAGCGGGACCTGCGCGGGCCCGGGCAGCCGCGGGTCC
Organism: Geodermatophilus sp.; assembly: GCA_036259935.1. GTDB lineage: Bacteria > Actinomycetota > Actinomycetes > Mycobacteriales > Geodermatophilaceae > Geodermatophilus. Next base: position 1,946 of record DATAAV010000250.1, read on the forward strand.
ACGACGGCGAGGACGTCGACGTCTACATCAAGCACCGCGGCCCGGGCGCGGGCGGCATCGCGGGAACGGTGCACACCTACCCGCGGCATCCGTTCGACGTCGTCGGCTGGGACGGCTGCCTCTACCCGTACGTCTTCAACATCGCCGACTACGAGCCGATCACCGGCCGGATCCACCAGCCGCCGCCGGCGCACCAGGTCTTCGAGGGGCACAACTTCGTGATCTGCAACTTCGTGCCCCGCAAGGTCGACTACCACCCGCTGGCGGTGCCGGTGCCCTACTACCACTCCAACGTCGACTCCGACGAGGTGATGTTCTACTGCGGCGGCGACTACGAGGCCCGGAAGGGCTCGGGCATCGGCCAGGGCTCGATCAGCCTGCACCCGGGAGGCCATCCGCACGGACCGCAGCCGGGCGCGGTGGAGCGCTCGATCGGCGCGGAGTTCTTCGACGAGCTGGCCGTCATGGTCGACACCTTCCGGCCGCTCGACCTGGGCGAAGGGGCGCGGGCCACGGACGACGGCCGCTACGCCTGGTCCTGGTCCGGCGGCCGTCGGGCGGCCGGCGCGGAGGAGCGGGCATGACCACCGCCGCTCCCGCCGTGCCCCGGCTGTTCGAGCGACTCTGCGACGACGCGGCGGTGTTCCCTCCGGGCAACCTGCCGCTCGACCGGGCCGTCCCGGCGCACCTGGAGCACTCCGCGAGCGGGCACCGGCGGCTCGTCGGCCCGTTCGTCGTCGCCGCGGCCGCGCTGCCCCAGCTCGCGGAGCTGGTGGCCGACCGCCCCCCGCGGTCGTTCGAGGTCGCCCTCACGGTGGGCGAGCCGCGGGCCGTCGCGTCGGCCCTCTCGGCGGCCGACGGCATCCCCGCCGTCCGGGTGACCGCGGTGGAGGTCGCCGTCCCCGTGGGAGTCGCCGCCGGCGAGGTCGTGCCGCTGCTCGACCGGGCCGTGGCCGGTCGACCCGACGTCGCGGTGTTCGTCGAGCTGCCACGGGACGAGCGACGTGCCGCCCTGATCGAGGCGCTCCGCGGCACGGCCTACCTCGCCAAGCTGCGCACCGGCGGTGTGCGCGCCGAGCTCTATCCCGACGAGCGCGAGCTGGCCGGCGCCGTCGTCGCGACCGCGCGGACCGGGCTGCCGTTCAAGGCGACCGCCGGCCTGCACCACGCCCTCCGCAACACCGACCCGCGAACCGGCTTCGAGCAGCACGGCTTCCTCAACCTGCTCACCGCGGTGGACGCCGCCCTGGCCGGCGCGGACGAGACCGACGTCGAGCGGCTGCTGGCCGAGCGGGACCCCGCCGTGGTCGCGGCGCGGGTCCGCGACCTCGGCGACCGGGGGCCCCGGGTGCGCGAGCAGTTCCGGTCCTTCGGCACATGCAGCATCGCCGAGCCGCTCGAGGAGCTCACCGCACTCGGCCTGCTGAGCCGAACCCACGACCCGATCGGAGACCGCTGATGACCACCGTGACCGTGCCCGCCGACTCGCTGTTCGGACCGGACAACCTGCCCTACGGCGTGTTCTCCGTGGGCGGATCCGCCCCCCGGGTCGCCACCCGGCTGGGCGGCACCGTCATCGACCTGTCCGTGCTCCTCGGCGACGAGGTGTTCGCCCGGCCGACGCTGAACGCCTTCATGGCGCAGGGGTACGACCGGTGGGTGGCCGTCCGCCGCGAGATCGCCGAGCGGGTGACGGGGGAGGTGCCGGACGAGGCGGTGCACGCCGTCGGCGACGTCACCCTGCACCTCCCGATCGAGGTCGCCGACTACGTCGACTTCTACGCCTCCGAGCACCACGCCGCGAACCTCGGCCGGCTGTTCCGGCCGGACAGCCCCGACCCGCTGACGCCCAACTGGAAGCACCTGCCGATCGGCTACCACGGGCGGGCCGCCTCGATCGTCGTCTCGGGCACGGACATCGTGCGGCCGTGCGGCCAGCGCAAGGGCAAGGACGACCCGGCCCCGGTGTTCGGCCCCTCGGTGCGGCTCGACATCGAGGCCGAGCTGGGCTTCGTCGTCGGCACGGGGACCGCGATGGGGGACACCGTGCCGGTGGAGGAGGCCGAGCGGCACCTCTTCGGGGTCGTGCTGTTCAACGACTGGTCCGCGCGCGACATCCAGGCGTGGGAGTACGTGCCCCTGGGCCCGAACCTCGGCAAGTCGTTCGCCTCGACGATCTCGCCATGGGTGGTGCCGCTGCTGGCGCTGCAGCCGGCGAAGGTCCCCACCCCGGTCCAGGAGCCGACGCCGCTGCCCTACCTGGCGATGGAGTCCCCGTGGGGGCTGGACGTCGAGCTGTCGGTCGAGTGGAACGGCCAGGAGGTCAGCCGCCCGCCCTACCGGGAGATGTACTGGTCGCCGGCGCAGATGCTGGCGCACCTGACCAGCAACGGCGCACCGTCACGGACCGGGGACCTGTTCGCCTCCGGCACGATCTCCGGGCCCGAGAAGGACACCCGGGGGGCGTTCATCGAGCTCACCTGGGGCGGTGCCGAGCCGGTGGCCGTGGGGGACGAGAAGCGGACCTTCCTGGAGGACGGCGACGAGGTGGTCCTCACGGCGTCGGCGCCCGGGCCGAACGGCACCAGGCTCGGCTTCGGCGAGGCCCGGGGCCGGATCCTGCCGGCGCGGTGCACCGACTGAGTCGCTCCGGACGACGCGCGGCCGGCGTGCCGCCTCTGCCGATCGAGGGCGGAGGCGGCACGCCGGCGGCGCTCATGCCTCGGCGCCGGCGGACGCCTCCTGCGCGAGCCCGGCGTGCCGCTCGCGCAGCTCGCGCTTGAGGATCTTGCCGCTGGGGTTCTTGGGCAGTCCGTCGGTGAGCACGACGTACTTGGGCCGCTTGTAGCCGGCCAGCCTCTCCCGGCAGTGCGCCTGGATCTGCTCGGCGGTCAGCGTCGCGCCGGGCTTGGGGACGACGACGGCGGTGACGGCCTCGATCCAGTGCGGGTGGGGGATGCCGAAGACGGCGACCTCCGCGACGCCGTCCAGCTCGTAGACCGTCTCCTCGATCTCCCGGCTGGCCACGTTCTCCCCGCCGGTCTTGATCATGTCCTTCTTGCGGTCGACCACCGACAGGTAGCCGTCCTCGGTCATCACACCGAGGTCGCCGGAGTGGAACCAGCCGCCGCGGAAGGCCTCGGCGGTCTTCTCCTCGTCGTTGTAGTAGCCGAGCGCGGCGTGCGGGCTGCGGTGCACGATCTCGCCGATCTGCCCGGGCGGCACCGGGTTGCCGTCGTCGTCGACCAGCATCGTCTCCACGTTGAGCGCCGCCCGGCCGGCCGAGCCGGCGCGCTCCAGCTGCTCCGACGGGCGCAGGATCGTCGCGACCGGGGCCATCTCGGTCTGGCCGTAGAAGTTCCACAGCTGCACGTCGGGCAGCCGGCGCTGCATCTCGCGCAGCACCTCGACCGGCATGGGGGAGGCGCCGTAGTAGCCCTTGCGCAGGCTGGAGAGGTCGGTGGTGTCGAAGTCGGGGTGGCGCAGCAGCGAGATCCACACCGTCGGCGGGCAGAACAGCTTGGTGACCTTCTCCCGCTCGATGGTGGCCAACAGCGCGGCCGGGTCGGGCCCGGGCAGGATGACGCTTGTCGCGCCGAGGTAGACGTCGACGGAGAGAAAGCAGTCCAGCTGCGCGCAGTGGTACATCGGCAGCGAGTGCACCTCGACGTCGTCGACGTCCATCCCGCCGTCGACGGCGCAGCTCACGTACTGGCTGATCAGCGAGCGGCTCGACAGCATCACGCCCTTGGGCCGGCTCTCGGTGCCGGAGGTGTACATCAGCCGCAGCGGGTCGTCGTCGGCGACGAGGACGTCGGGTGCGGTGTCGTCGCCCTCGCGCCACCAGGCGTCGACGTCCTCCCACCCGGCGGTGGGCGCCGCGCCCGACAGCGGGATCACCGCGCGCACGCCGTCGGCGACGCCCGCGGCGGCCAGGGCCTTCTCCGCCGTCTCGGCGAGCGCGTCCTCGGTCACCATCGCGCGGGCTCCGGAGTGCCCGAGGATGTAGGCGATCTCCTCGGGGCCGAGCATGAAGTTCACCGGCACCAGCACCACGCCGAGCTTCGCGGTGGCGAACGCCAGCACCGCGTACTGCCAGCAGTTGTGCGACAGCAGCGCCAGCCGGTCGCCCTTGGCCAGGCCGCGGTCGGCCAGCGCGTGCGCGGCCCGGTTCACCGCCGCGTCGAACTCCGCGTACGTCACCCGCAGGTCGCCGGCGACGACGGCGAGCTTGCCCGGGTACCGGCGGGCGGTGCGGTGCAGCAGGTCGCCGACGGAGTGCTGACGGGAGCGCGTCACAGCGGCGGTGGTGGACGGCGAGAACATCGGTTCCATCGGTCACTGGCCTCTCTCGATGGGCATGAGGCGGGGTCGGAGATCACCTTGCCCCGACCCCGCCCCGAGCGGAACAGGGGTAGGTGGTGCCGAAACGGCCGGTCCCGCCGGGGAGGGACGGCACGAGCAGCCGTGTCGGGTGGTCCTGGTTGCGAGATCCTCGACCGTCGTCGAGCGTGAGGGGCGCCGCGACCCTCCCGTTCCGCGGGAGGCCGGCACTGCCGCCGAGGGAACGCCGGGCCGCACCGCGCCGAGAGCGGGTCCGGTGGGGCGACGCACGACCAGGAGGTCGGGATGAGGATCAGTGAGACCCCGGAGTGGAAGGCGCTCGCCGAGCACCACCACGAGATCCGGGACAGGCACCTGAGGGATCTGTTCGCGGAGGACCCCGAGCGCGGGACGGCGCTCACCTGCTCCGCCGGGGATCTGCACCTCGACTACTCGAAGAACCGGCTCACCGCGGAGACCGTGCGCCTCCTCGCCGCCCTGGCCGAGCGGGCCGGCCTGCGGGCCCGCACGGAGGCGATGTTCCGTGGCGAGCACATCAACGCCACCGAGGACCGCGCGGTGCTGCACGTCGCGCTGCGGATGCCGCGCGACGCCGAGCTGGAGGTGGACGGGCAGCACGTGACGCGCGACGTGCAGGAGGTCCTCGACCGGATGGCCGACTTCGCCGACCGGGTGCGCAGCGGTGCGTGGACGGGGCACACCGGCGAGCGGATCCGGACCGTCGTCAACATCGGCATCGGCGGCTCCGACCTCGGCCCGGCCATGGCCTACACGGCGCTGCGCGACTACGCCGACCGGTCGCTGGCCTTCCGGTTCGTGTCCAACATCGACCCCACGGACCTCGCCGAGGCCACCCGCGACCTCGATCCGGCCAGCACCCTGTTCATCGTCTGCTCCAAGACGTTCACCACCCAGGAGACCCTCGCCAACGCCACCCAGGCGCGGCGCTGGCTGCTCGACGGGCTGGGCAGCGACGAGGACGCCGTGGCCGAGCACTTCGTCGCGGTCTCCACGAACGCCGAGAAGGTCACCGAGTTCGGCATCGACCCCGCCAACATGTTCGGCTTCTGGGACTGGGTCGGCGGGCGCTACTCCTACACGTCCGCCGTCGGCCTCTCGCTGATGATCGCCATCGGCCCGGAGCGCTTCCGCGAGATGCTCGACGGCTTC
>DATAAV010000251.1:0-4062 GCA_036259935.1 Geodermatophilus sp.
CGCAGGAGGGGCCGCTCGAGACCCCGCGCTGACGCTTCCGGGCCGTACCCTGCGCCCACGGATCGGCCGACCGCGACCGGCGGAGTGCGGAGGGAGCGCGATGAGCCAGCCGCCGCAGGACCAGCCACGGGACCGCGCACCGGGGCAGAGCCCGGTCGAGCCGACACGGGAGGCGCGGCTGCCACCGGTACCACCCGGCGGGCCTGGGACGGGCGCGCGGCCGGCCGTTCCGGGAACGCCACCGCCGGCGGGTGCCTCCAAGCTCCCACCGTCCCGGACACCGCCGCCCGCCGGCGGCGAACCGCCGCAAGCGGCACCGCCGCCCGGCTCCGCGCCGTCCCCCGCGGCGGCTCCGGTCCCCGGCCACTTCCCGCCCGGCCAGGAACCGCCAGAACCGCCCGGCTACGCACCGCCCGGTCAGGCGCCGGGCTACGCACCGCCCGGTCAGGCGCCGGGCTACGCACCTGCCGGCCAGGCGCCCGGTCACCCGCCCTCCGGCTACGGGCCCGGGCAGCCCTACGGCGCGCCGGGCTACCCACCCCCCGGCGGGCGGCCGTCCGGCCGCGGCGCGACGCCGTACCTGCTCGTCGCCCTCGCGCTCGCCGTCGTCGCCGCCCTCGTGCTGATCGTGCTGCTGCTCACCCGGGACGACGACCCCGACCCGCAGGCCGCGCCGTCACCGCCGGCGTCCTCCTCCACCGCGGAGACCAGCGCGGCGCCGACCACCGAGGCCGACGGCGGCTTCGACGACGGCGCCGAGGGGGGCCGGACCACCGGCGCCGACCTCAACGTGCCCGGCAGCCCGGAGTTCGCGGCCGGCTGGGTGGAGGCGCTGATCGCCCGGGACGCCGTGACCGCCCACCAGCAGTTGTGTGCCGACGGCCGGGCCACCTTCCCCGACCCCGCCGAGCTGCTGGCCGACTTCGACGCGTTCGTCGGCGGGCAGATCGCGCAGGGGTCGGTCGCCGACGCCGTCGGCGTGGACGGCGACGACCACATCACCTTCGCCGTCACCCTCGACGGCGGCGAGCGCAGGACGTTCACCGTCGTCGTCGTCGAGGAGCAGGGGAGCCCGGCGGTCTGCGGCTACCTCGAGGCCGGCTGAACGGACCCGACCGGATCGACCTTCCTGGTCGGCCAACTACCGTGGACGGGTCAACCGCCGACCGCCAGCCGGATGGAGCCCCCGTGGCAGCGCCCGTCAACACCAGCACCGCCAAGCACGACCCCGCCCGCCTCGACAAGGTGGTCAACCTCTGCAAGCGACGGGGCTTCGTGTTCCCGTCCGGCGAGATCTACGGCGGCACCCGCTCCGCCTGGGACTACGGGCCCCTGGGCGTCGAGCTCAAGGAGAACATCAAGCGGCAGTGGTGGCGTGCCGTCGTCCAGAGCCGCGAGGACATCGTCGGCCTGGACTCCTCGGTCATCCTGCCGCGCCAGACCTGGGTGGCCTCCGGGCACGTCGGCGTCTTCACCGACCCGCTCACCGAGTGCCTGAGCTGCCACAAGCGGTTCCGGGCCGACACGCTCGAGGAGGAGTTCGAGGCCCGCAAGGGCCGGGCGCCGGAGAACGGCCTGGCCGAGGTCAACTGCCCCAACTGCGGCACGAAGGGCGCGTGGACCGAGCCGCGCGACTTCAACATGATGCTGTAGACCTACCTCGGCCCGGTCGAGGACGAGAACGGCCTGCACTACCTGCGCCCGGAGACCGCGCAGGGCATCTTCCTGAACTTCGCCAACGTCATGGGCGCGGCCCGGAAGAAGCCGCCGTTCGGCATCGGCCAGATCGGCAAGTCCTTCCGCAACGAGATCACCCCCGGGAACTTCATCTTCCGGACCCGCGAGTTCGAGCAGATGGAGATGGAGTACTTCGTCGAGCCGGGCACCGACGAGGAGTGGCACCAGTACTGGATCGACCAGCGCACCTCCTGGTACGTCGACCTCGGCATCTCCCGGACCAACCTGCGGCTCTACGAGCACCCGAAGGAGAAGCTGTCGCACTACTCGAAGCGCACCGTCGACATCGAGTACCGCTTCGGCTTCCAGGGCTCGGAGTGGGGTGAGCTCGAGGGCGTCGCCAACCGCACCGACTTCGACCTGTCCACCCACAGCCAGCACTCCGGCGCGGACCTGTCCTACTTCGACCAGGCGACCAACACCCGGTGGACGCCGTACGTCATCGAGCCCGCGGCCGGGCTGACCCGCTCGCTCATGGCCTTCCTCATCGAGGCCTACACCGAGGACGAGGCGCCCAACGCCAAGGGCGGCATGGACACCCGCACGGTGCTGCGCCTGGACCCGCGGCTGGCACCGGTGAAGGTCGCCGTCCTGCCGCTGTCGCGCAACGCCGACCTCTCGCCCAAGGCCCGCGACCTGGCCGCCACCCTGCGCAAGACCTGGAACGTCGAGTTCGACGACGCCGGGGCCATCGGCCGCCGGTACCGCCGCCAGGACGAGGTCGGGACGCCGTACTGCCTGACCGTCGACTTCGAGACGCTGGACGACCAGGCGGTCACGGTCCGGGAGCGGGACACGATGGCCCAGGAGCGGATCGGGCTGGACGCCGTCGAGGCCTACCTCGCCGCCCGCCTCCCCGGCTGCTGACCCCTCCCTGTGTGCTTCATCGCGACAAAGCCCCGGGCTTCATCGCGATAAGGCGCGGAGAGGGCGGCGGCCTACCCTGGGTGGAGTGAGCAGCAGCGTTCTCGAGCGGGGTCCGTCCACCGGGACGGGCCCCGCTCCGCTGCGGCTGGGGGCGGTCACCGTCGACCCGGCTGTCGTGCTCGCGCCGATGGCGGGCATCACCAACCCCGCGTTCCGGACGCTGTGCCGCGAGTTCGGCGCGGGCCTCTACGTCTGCGAGATGATCACCACGCGGGCGCTGGTGGAGCGCAACGAGAAGACGCTGCAGATGGTCCGGGCCACGCCCGAGGAGAAGGACGCGTTCTCCGTCCAGCTCTACGGCGTCGACCCGGCGACCGTCGGCCGCGCGGTGGAGATGCTCGTCGACGACGGTGTGGCCGGCGCGCGCCCGGCCCACATCGACCTGAACTTCGGCTGCCCGGTGCCCAAGGTGACCCGCAAGGGCGGGGGATCGGCGTTGCCATGGCGGCGCCGGCTGTTCGGCGACATCGTGCGTGCCGCCGTCCGGGCCGCGAAGGACGTCCCGGTCACCGTCAAGACCCGCATCGGCATCGACGCCGACCACGTCACCTACCTCGACGCCGGCCGGATCGCCCAGGCCGAGGGGGCCGCGGCGATCACCCTGCACGGCCGCACCGCCGACCAGCTCTACAGCGGCACCGCCGACTGGTCGTACATCGCCCGCCTGGTCGAGGCCGTCGACATCCCGGTCCTCGGCAACGGTGACATCTGGGAGGCCGACGACGCGCTGCGCATGGTCGCCGAGACCGGCTGCGCCGGCGTCGTCATCGGCCGCGGCTGCCTGGGCCGGCCGTGGCTGTTCGGCGACCTCGCCGCGGCCTTCGCGGGGTCGCCGTCCCGGGCGCTGCCGGCGCTGCGCGAGGTGGCGGCGGTCATGTACCGGCACGCGGAGCTGCTCTCCGCCGAGCAGGGCGAGCTGCACGGCTGCACCGACTTCCGCAAGCACGTCGCCTGGTACCTCAAGGGCTTCTCGGTCGGCTCCGACGTCCGCCGCGCGCTGGCGATGGTGAGCTCGCTCGACGAGCTGGCCGGCCTGCTGGCCGGCATCCCCGACCAGTCCTACCCGGCGGCGGTGCTCGGCGGCCCGCGCGGGCGCACCAGCCCACCCCGCCCGGTGACCCTGCCCGAGGGCTGGCTGGCCGACCGCGACGACCCCCGGCCGCCGGCCGGGGCCGAGCTGATGGTGAGCGGCGGTTGAGTGCCATGAGCCAGGGTCCCTACCTCTACGACGAGGGTCCGGAGTCCCTGCACACCGGCACGCCGCGCAACCGGGACTGGTCGATCGTGATCCTGCTCGGCCTCACCGTCCTGCTGGCGGTGGGCACGGTCGTGGGCATGTACGTGTTCCGCGGGTCGCCGGCCGACGAGGCCGAGGAGGTGGCCGGCGTCTTCGTCGCC
>DATAAV010000252.1:0-5462 GCA_036259935.1 Geodermatophilus sp.
CGCGGAGAAGACGCCGCTGCCGGACGCGCCGACGGCCGACGCCGAACACCTGCCGGCCGACTGGCGGACCCGGCTGCCCGCGCAGCTGGACGCGCTCGTGACCGCGTGGCGGGACCCGGCGGCGTGGGAGGGCATGACCGAGGCCGGGGGAGTGCGGATGCCGGCCGGCGCGATCGGGCTGGTCGCGCTCAACGAGGTGCTGGTGCACGGCTGGGACCTCGCCGTCGCCACCGGGCAGGGCTACCGGGCGGACCCGGCGTCGGCCGAGGCGTGCCTGCAGTTCGCCGCCGGCGTCGCGGCGGACGCGCCGGAGGGCCGCGAGGGGCTGTTCGGCCCGCCGGTGCCGGTGCCGGACGACGCCCCGGTGCTCCACCGGCTGCTCGGCCTCACCGGTCGCGACCCGGGATGGACGCCGGTCAGGTGAGACGCCAGACGACCGGCTCCTCCGGTCCGCCGTCGCCGCACCGCCCGGCGAGCCAGCCCTGGGTGGTCGCCCGGTCGACGTCGGCGCCGCCGTAGCGGCCGGTCGCGCAGAGGATCGTCTCGGAGATCCGCTCGCCGGTCTCCGAGTTCACGACCGTCCAGGTGAGGGCGCCGGTGGGAGCCGGTCCGCCGATGTAGAGGGTCTCGTTGGTGCCGTAGGCCAGGGTCCGCACGTCGGCCGGGACGGGCAGGCTCGCCACGGGGGTGGGGGTGTTCCTGCCCGACTGCAGGAAGAACACGTCGATCCCGCCGCCGGGTTCGTCCTTGACGACGGTGGCGAAGACGTCGTCGCCGTCGAGGGCGATCGGCCCGGCGCTCGCGGGCACGCGCTCAGGAGCGAGCGGCGCCTCGTCGGCCAGCCGCAGGCCGGCGTCGTAGTGGCCGATCACCGGCATGCGCACCGGCTCTCCGGTCTCCAGGTCGGCGCTGACGACCACGTGCTCGCCCATGGCGCTGGCCGTTACCGCCCGCGGCTGCACCCGGCCGGGGATGCCGAAGGCGAGGGGCGTCTCGTCGACCACGTCGCCGTCGTGGGTCACGACGGTGAGCAGCCGAGACGTTCCGTCGGGGCTGGAGACGACGAGATGGATCAGGTCGCCGTACGTGGAGGTCGTCGCCAGCAGGCTGATCACGTTGGCCGGGGTGAGGTCGGCGTGCACCGGGGCGGTCAGGGTCTCGCCGTCCTCGTCCACCACGGTGACCGCCAGGTCCCCGTCGTGGACGCCCACGACGACGACCCGGCCGTCGGTGGCGGGGTGGATGCTGGTCAGCGACAGGTAGGCCGGGTCGAGGTCGGGGAGCTCGACCGTCCTCAGCTCGCCGTCGGCGCGGACGGCGGCCAGCCGCAGCGGATCCCCGCCGGCAGGGGCGAGCAGGACCACCGCCCGGTCCTCGCCGCCGTCGGCGACCCCGAGCACCTCGGCGTCGGCGCCGGCGACGGAGCCGAGGAACACCGGGCTGCCCTCGTCCAGGTACTCCGGAGGGGGCGCGGGGTCGTGGGGCTCCAGCTCCGTCGGTCCCGCCGCAGCCGTGCAGCCGGCGAGGAGGACGGCGACGGCGACGCCCAGCACGGCGCGGGAGCGGAAGGTGGTTCGCCGAGGGTCCACGGGCGCCCTTCCGTCGTCGCAGTGCTCGGTGACCGGTGCCCGCGAGCCATCGTGCGACGACTTCCCCAGCGGAGTCGAGCCCGAGCAACAGCGGGTGGTGCTGCCTCCCGCTGAGTGGGCCGACCGGAGGGTGGTCCGGTCGGCGCGCTCGGAGCCGTTCGGCGGTCATCCAAGGTAGACGTGATTCTTGTGCGGGTCGACGGTCCGCGCACTGATCCAGGACGGATCCGTATCGGACGTCGGCGTGCCGGTGGCCGAGGGCGTCGACTGCAGCGGCCCGGCGGCTCCTGGACGGCGAGCCTGGACGTGTGGCGCCCTCGGACTGGGTGCAGCTGCCCACCTGACCGCGCGAGCGGTCGCCCCGGTTCAGGTGTCCTGAGCCGGATGGTGACGAGGTCTCCCCGTGGATGCTCGTGCTCTGCCCACCGTGGTGGGCAGAGCACGACGTTCCTGAACCGTCCCCCTCGCCCGATCGACGCCCGGGACGGGCGGCGACACCACCGAGCGCTTCGGGCTCGTGCCGGTCGGGGGTCAAGCCTGCGTGTCGATGACCTGGAGGCCTTCCCTCTGCCAGGCGGCGAGCAGGTCGCGGTCACCGGAGACGGCCACGGTGTCGCCGCCCGCGACTCGCAGGGCTGCCGCACAGTGGACGGCGTCGTAGCCACGGAGTGCGTGGGCCCGCGCCAACGCTGCAGCGTCGCGGACCAGCGGGTCGTCCACAGGGAGAACGGCGAGCTCGGCCCACACCAGCTCGAGCCGGTCCAGGCTCTCGGTCTCTTGAGCGGAATCCATCCGGCCCAGGCGGGCGGCGCGCGCGAGTGCCGCGGCGGCCTCGACATAGCCGAGTCGGCTGCAGGCAACGGCGTCCGCCGCCTCCCACAGCCGCCGGCACAGCGGACTGGACTCCTCCTCGATGAGCAGCGGAACGATCGCCGAAGTGTCCAGGTAGGCGATCACCTGCGCTGTTCGGCGAGGAGGTCGCTGACCGTGCCGCGGGTCCGGATGGGCTCGGGAAGGGAGCCCTTGCGCTTTCTCGGCGGCTGGACCAGGCCCTCGGCGATGAGTCGCTCCAGGGTGGTCGGCTCGTCGATGGGGACGATCCGTGCCACTGGGCGGCCGTGGTCGGTGACGGTGATGGTGTGCCCCGCGCGTACCTCGGCCAGATACCGGCTCAGCCCGTCGCGGAGGTCCTTGATCCCCACCCGGTTCACCGCAGCCTCCCCGTAGCCACTTTCGTGGCCACCAGCGTAGCCACCAGGGCGATGCCACGGGCGGACGGAGATGGCGGCGGCCCGGCCACCGGGGAAGTCCGCGGTGTCCGTCCTGGACGGGCAGGGCCGTCGGGGTCCGGGCTGCGTTCTCGGTGGATCCCTGGGGATGGTCTGATGCCTGCGGTGCACGTGGGCCGGCTGGGGAGCCGGCTCCCTGACGGAAGGTGGGCTCGTGGCTGCTGGCTCCGGTGAGGTGCTGCTCGAGGTCGACGGCGCGGTGGCGGTGGTGACGCTGAACGCGCCGGACCGGCGCAACGCGCTGACGCCGGAGATGGCCTCCGAGCTGATCGCGACCTTCGACGAGGTGGACGCGAAGCCCGAGATCGGGGCGCTGGTCGTACGGGCGGTGGGGAAGTCGTTCTGCGCGGGCGGGGACATCAAGACGCTGACCGACGCCGGTCGCGACCCCGCGGAGCCCTCGGCCTACGAGGGGATGTCCACGATCTACGACTCCTTCTACCGGCTGGGGCAGGTGCGCGTGCCGACGATCGCCGCGGTGCGCGGCTCGGCGGTGGGCGCCGGGATGAACATGCTGCTGGCGACCGACCTGCGGATCGTGGCCTCCGACGCGCGCCTCCTCTGCGGCTTCCTGAAGCGCGGCATGCACCCGGGCGGCGGGCACTTCGTGATCCTGTCCCGGCTGATCGGCCGGGAGGCCGCGGCGGCGATGGCGCTGTTCGGCGAGGAGATCGACGGCGCCCGGGCCGTCCAGCTGGGGCTGGCCTGGGAGTCGGTGGACGACGCGGCCGTCGAGGGCCGCGCCATCGAGCTGGCGGCCCGCGTGGCCGCGGACCCGGAGCTGGCGCGGGTGGCGGTGGGCAACTTCCGCAAGGAGACGGCGACCCCGGTCAGCTGGGAGATCGCGACCCAGTTCGAGCGGCCGGCGCAGATGTGGTCGATGCGGCGGTCCGCCGGCTGACGCCTCGGCACGCCGGCCGGTTCGCTGGACGCGTGTGGCGTGCGGTGCGTAAGTGGGTGCCGGGACCGGGATCGAGACGGTGAGGCCGTTCACGGCGTCGACCGCGGCCAGGGACCGGACCGCGGAAAAGCGCAGGTCCGGCCGCCGTCGCGGCTCGGTCCGTCGGGCTCGACGGCCTCACGGGCGGGGTCGCGCGGCCCCGGGTCGCGCTCCTGCGGACCGGAAGAGTGCCGATAAGGCAGCACGAGGCGGCGGTTGATCCCCGACCCGCGTCGCCCGCGGAGGTGCTCTGCATGTCGGCTCGACATCGGCGGATCAGCGACGACCTGGCCCTGCTCGGCGGCGCGCGTCCCGACGTCCTGGAGGCGGCGCCCGGCGCCCGCCCGCGGTTCGTCGCGCTGGGCGGCGTCCTGCTCAGCACCGGAGGGCTCGCCGTCCTGTCGGCGGCGTTCGCCGTCCACATGGCATTGGGCGTGTGGTGGCCGTTCGCGCTGCTCGTCGGCCTGGGCTGGGGCGCCGTCGTGGTCAACCTGGACCGGATGCTGCTGGTCGGGATGGCGCACGACGCCTCGCTGAAGCGCAACCTGGCGCTGGCCGTGCCGCGGGTCGGGCTCGCGCTCGTGCTGGGCGTCGTCATCGCGACGCCGCTGACCCTGCAGGTGTTCCACAAGGAGATCGACACGGAGATCGTGTCGATGCAGGCCGAGGCGGCCGACGCCTACCGGGACGGCCTCGCCGCGGACGCGCGCTTCGCGCACCTGCCGGAGCTGCAGGAGCGGATCGCCACCGAGCAGGCCATCGTCGCCAGCGGGGGCCGCAGTGACCTGGGCCTGGCCGACGTCCACGGTGAGGTGACGACCAAGCAGGCCGCCTACGACTCGGCCGTTGCGACGGCCCGGGACCTCGAGGCCAGGGCGCAGTGCGAGCTCGACGGCACGTGCGGCACCGGCGACGCCGGGACGGGAACGGCGTACCAGCAGGCCCGCGCGGCCGCCGACGCGCAGGCGGCGGCCGTGGCGTCGGCCCGTGCCGAGCTCGACGCCGCGCTGGCGGCGGCCTCGGACGCCGAGGCGCGCAGCGCCCAGCAGGCCGCGGCGTCGCTCGCCTCCGACCAGGCCGAGCTGGAGCGCCTGACCGCGGAGCAGGACCGGCTGCAGGCGGCGTTCGACGGAGCCAACGAGGCCAACGGCGGCATCCTGATGCGGCTGGAGGCGCTGGACCGGCTGAGCGACCGGAACGCCACCCTCGCGGCGGCCCAGTTCATGCTGTCGCTGCTGTTCATGTGCGTGGAGATCCTGCCGGTGCTGATGAAGCTGCTGCTCAACTTCGGCCCGCCCAGCGCCTACGACAAGCTCGCGGCCCTGCGGGACTCCGGCGACGTCGAGATCGAGGAGATGCAGCAGGAGTCGCGGCTCACCGTCGCCCGGGCCCGCGAGGAGGTGCTCGTGATGGCCGAGCGGGAGCGGATCGACCGGCAGAAGGACGCCGTCCTGGCCCGGCGCCGGGCGGCCCTGGCTCTCGCCGAGCAGGAAGCGATGGCCGCGGCGCAGGCGGCCCGGCAAGCGCCCGCCGCGCCGGCTCCGGCCGCCGCGGAGCGGCCGCCGGCGCACGGTGCGGACCGTCCGGGCAGCGTTCCGCGCCAGGTCGAGGATCGGCCCGGTGTCCCACGGCTGCCGCGGGCCC
>DATAAV010000253.1:0-2225 GCA_036259935.1 Geodermatophilus sp.
CGCAGGCCGGCCGGGACGTCGTCATCACCGGGCACAGCGTCGGCGAGCTCACCGCGGCCGCGCTGGCCGGGGTGCTCAGCGTCGAGGCGGCGATCGCGCTGACCGCCGTCCGCGGCCGGGCGATGGCCGCCGCGTGCGCGCGGACGCCGACCGGGATGTCCGCCGTCCTCGGGGGCGACCCCGACGAGGTGACCGCGGCGCTCGAGAAGCACGGGCTGGCCCCCGCCAACATGAACGGCGGCGGGCAGGTCGTCGTGGCCGGCCCGCTCGAGGGCCTGGCCGCGCTCAAGGCCGACCCGCCGGCCAAGGCCCGGGTCATGCCGCTGTCGGTGGCCGGCGCCTTCCACACCGAGTACATGGCCCCCGCCCGCGTCGAGCTCGAGGGCCTGGTCGGCGGCCTGCGCCCGGCCGAGCCCAGCCGGCTGCTGCTCTCCAATGCCGACGGCGCCGCGGTGACCAGCGGCCGTGAGGTGCTGTCCCGGCTGGTCAGCCAGGTCACCAGCCCGGTGCGGTTCGACGCGTGCCTGGCGACCCTGCGCGACCTCGGCGTCACGGCGGTCATCGAGCTGCCCCCCGCGGGCGCGCTGGCCGGCCTCGCCAAGCGCGAGTGGAAGGACAGCGACATCGAGGTGCTGGCGGTCAGCCGCCCGGCCGACCTCGACCGTGCCCGCGCCCTCATCGAGGCCGAGCGCGGCCGCCCCGAACCCGACCACCTGCCCGACTGGCGGGTCGTCGTCTCCCCCGTGCGCGGCACGGTCAGCCCCGCCGCGATCGCCGAGGGCACCCAGCTGCCGGCCGGCACGCCGCTGGGCCGCATCCGCAGCCGTCGCGCGGAGGCCGACGTCTCCGCCGGGTACGACGGCGTCCTCGCCGAGTGGCTGGTCCAGGAGGGCGACCTCGTCGACGCCGGCGACCCGATCGCGCGGCTCTACCCGGAGGTGCAGTCATGAGCGGACTCCAGCTGACCACCGGGGCGCCCGGCGCGCGGATCCTCGGCTTCGGCAGCTACCGGCCGCGCCGTCGGGTCACCAACGACGAACTCGCGCAGACCATGGACACCAACGACGAGTGGATCCAGGCGCGGGTGGGCATCGCCGAGCGCCGGTGGGCCGAGCCCGACGAGACGCTGCTGGAGATGAGCGTGGCCGCCGGCGGCAAGGCGCTGGCCGCCAGCGGGCTGGACGCCTCCGAGGTCGACCTGGTGCTGCTCGCCTCGGCCAGCCTGCCGCGGCCGATCCCGGGCCTGGCACCCGAGGTCGCGCACCGGCTCGGCGCCCAGCGCCCCGGCGCCTTCGACCTCAACGCCGGGTGCGCCGGCTGGTGCTACGCACTCAGCGCCGCCGCCGACGCCATCCGCACCGGCTCGGCGCGCAACGCCCTGGTCATCGGCGGCGAGCGGCTGACCGACTACACCGACCTCACCGACCGCACGACCGCGGTGATCTTCGCCGACGGCGCGGGCGCGGCCGTCCTGGGCGCGTCGGACACCCCCGGCGTCGGGCCGGTCGTCTGGGGCAGCGACGGCGACCAGTCCAGCGCCATCGCCATCCCCGAGGGCGAGAAGGCGATGAGCATGGCCGGCCAGGCCGTGTACCGCTGGGCCACCACCCGGCTCACCGCCACCCTGGTGACGGCGATGGAGCGCGCCGGCGTCGGCCCCGAGGACATCGACGTCTTCGCCCCCCACCAGGCCAACCTGCGCATCGTCGAGCTGATGGCCAAGCGCCTCGGGCTGCCCGAGAGCACGGTCATCGCCCGCGACATCGTCCGGTCGGGCAACACCTCGTCGGCCTCGGTCCCGCTGGCGCTCTCGGCGCTGCTGGAGTCCGGGGAGGCGAAGAGTGGTGACCTCGCCCTGATCCTGGGGTACGGGGCGGGCCTCACCTTCGCCGGCCAGGTCGTCGTCCTGCCCTGACCGGCCCCACAGACCCCCGGGCCACAGGGGCCCGACGGCGGGAGTCCCCCGCCCCACCCGAGAGAGAGGACCGCGCGTGAGCGAGGACATCCAGACCGGTCTGGCCGATATCCTGGAGGAGGTCGCGGGCGTGACGCCCGCCGACGCCACCCCGGAGAAGTCGTTCACCGAGGACCTCGACGTCGACTCGCTGTCGATGGTCGAGATCGCCACCGCGGTCGAGGACAAGTTCGGCGTCGCCATCCCCGACGACGAGCTGGCCAACATCAAGACCGTCGGCGACGCCATGAGCTACATCCAGAAGAACAAG
>DATAAV010000254.1:0-7953 GCA_036259935.1 Geodermatophilus sp.
CGCCGCCGCCGCGGTGGCCAACGGGCTGGCGTTGTCGAAGGTGCGCGCCTACCAGGCCGGGTTCCTCATCTTCTCGGACTTCCAGCGGGGTGCGGTCCGGCTCTCGGCGCTGATGGAGATCCCGGTCATCCACCTGTTCACCCACGACTCCATCGGCGTGGGGGAGGACGGGCCGACCCACCAGCCGGTGGAGCACCTGGCGTCCCTGCGCGCGATGCCCGGCATGATCGACATGCGGCCCGCCGACGCCAACGAGGTGGTCGAGGCCTGGCGCACGATCATGCCGCTGCGGCACGAGCCGGTCGCGCTGGTGCTGTCCCGCCAGCCGCTGCCGACGCTGGACCGCACCCGGTACGCCTCGGCTGCCGGCGTCGCTCGCGGGGCGTACATCCTCGCCGGGGCCGCGGACGAGAGGCCGGACGTCATCCTCATCGCCTCCGGCAGCGAGATGTCCCTTGCCGTGGCCGCTCACGAGCAACTCGTGGCCGACGGCATCGCCTCCCGGGTCGTGAGCATGCCCTCCATGGAGCTGTTCGACCGACAGCCGCAGGACTACCGAGACGAGGTGCTCCCACCGTCGGTGACGGCACGGGTGGCCGTCGAGCAGGCCTCCTCCTTCGGCTGGGACCGCTGGGTCGGCCCGCACGGACGCATCATCGCGATGAGCACCTTCGGTTCCTCGGCCCCGTTGAAGGACCTGCAGACCAAGTTCGGGTTCACTCCCCACGCCGTCACCGCCGCCGCGCGCGCGCTGGTCGGGGCTGGCATGCGGTGACCCCCGGGTGAAGGGGGGGCGCGACCGCGCCCCCGTACGCTCTCCTCGTCCGACAGCGACGGCGCCGGCAACACCACCACGGAGACCTTCACCTGGACCGTCGATCCCGCCGCGCCCCTCGTCATCAGCAACGGCAGTGACCAGGTCCCGGACGGCCAGGTGGGGGTGGCCTACGCGGAGCGAGGTCCTGCGGGTCAGTCCGCTTCCCTGTGCGGCGCGTCGGTCGGAGGGCTGGCGCCGGGCGGCGCCGCCGCGCACTGGCAGGTCAGCACGAGCCGCAGCCCGAGCGGCAGGTCCTCCAGCCTCGTCACGGGTGCCGGGAACTCGAGGTGGACCTCGGTGACGCCGTCGGGGCCGAGCGCCTGCACGGTGAGCCCGTGCCGGTCGAGCCGGACCGCCTCGGCGAACGCCGCCTCGTGGCCCAGGGTGCGCACGCAGGCGGCCAACTGCTCGGCGTGGTGCCGGCGGCGGAGGTGGGCGAGCACCGCACGCGTGTCGAGCCCCAGGGCATCGGCGGTGGCACCGGTGTACGCCGCGGTCTCCACCCTGATCTCCCCGTGCCGGCCGAGCCGGACGGCGCCCGGCTCGATCCGGAAGGCCAGCCGGCCGCCGTCGTCCGTGCCCGGCAGCCGCTGGGCTGCGCCGTGCAGGGTGAGCCGCTCGCTGCCCGGTGGGGCGACGTGGACGGTGGCGAAGGGCCTGGCCAGCAGCTGCTGGGCGGCGCGGGAACCCTGGCTGAGCAGCACGATCGCGCTGCCGTCGTCCGCGGCGCGGAGGGCCACGGTGGTGACGTGGGGGCGGGCCCAGCGGCCACGGGGATAGGTGGTGAGCGCGGCGACGCCGGCGCTCCGCAGAGCCGTCCGGGCCAGAACGGCGGCCTCATGCGGGTCCATGGCGCTCCTCGGTGGACCGGTGGGTCGGCAGCAGGACCCACGCCAGGGCACAGGCCCCGGCCACCGCCGCCGCCACGGCGACCGGCGCGGCGAGGACCTGCAGGGCCAGCAGACAGGCGACACCCGCCACGACGGCCGCCAGTTCGGCGCGATGTCGGACGGCGAGAGGGACCGGCGGCCCGCCGGACGACGGACCTGCCGCTGAGCGTCGAGGGATCACGGGCCCGGTCGTCATGGCGCCCCCATCACGATTGGTTAGGGAAGCCTAAGCAAAGGGCAGGGCCACTGTGAAGAGGGGCGGCGCCATGGGCGCTGCTGGTGGGGCGATGAGTAAGGTAAGCCTCTCCTAGTCTCGTCTTCGGGGAGCCGCTTGTGATCGCCACGGATCCCTCCCGACCGGAGGCGGGCGACGTGGAGGCGGCGGAGAACACGGCGGCGTCCCGGCGGGGACTGCTGCGGCGGCCGGGAGGCCGGGTCCTCGGGCTGCTGGTCCTGCTCGCGATCACGGTCGCCGTCTGCGCCCTGAGCGTCGCGGTCGGGGCCCGGGCGATCGGGGTCGGCGATGTCTGGCAGGCGCTCACCGACTCGTCTCTCCGCTCGGACGAGGCCGTCATCGTGCGGGACCTGCGCCTGCCGCGCACGGTCCTCGGGGTGCTGGTCGGGCTCGCGCTGGGTGTGGCCGGAACCCTGATGCAGGGCCACACCCGCAATCCGCTCGGGGATCCGGGCCTCCTGGGCGTGACCGCCGGCGCCTCGCTGGCGGTGGTCCTCGCCATCTCCCTGCTCGGCGTCGGGACGCCGGCCGGCTACGTCTGGTTCGCCTTCGGCGGCGCCCTGCTGGGCAGCGTGCTGGTCTTCGCCCTCGGCGCGGCCGGCCGCGGCGGCGCCAGCCCGGTCACCCTCGCCCTGGCCGGCTCGGCGCTGTCGGCCCTGTTCTACGCCCTGGTCCGGGCGGTCCTCGTCAGCGACCAGCAGAGCCTCGACAGCTTCCGGTTCTGGGTCGTCGGGGCGCTGGCCGGCCGCGGTGCCGACATCGCCTGGCAGGTGGCACCCTTCCTCGTCCTCGGGTTGGTCCTCGCCGCGCTCAACGCCCCCGCGCTCAACGTGCTCAGCCTCGGTGAGGACGTCGCCCGGGGCCTCGGCCAGCGGATCTGGCCCGCCCGGGCCGTCGGGCTCGGCGCGGTCACCCTCCTGTGCGGCGCCGCCACCGCCGCCTGCGGGCCGATCGCCTTCCTCGGTCTGGTGGTGCCGCACGTCGCCCGCGCCTGCACCGGGCCCGACCACCGCTGGCTGGTGCCCTACGCCGGCCTGCTCGGCGTCATCGTCCTGCTGGTCGCCGACGTGGTGGGCCGGGTGGTCGTCCGCCCCGGGGAGCTGCAGGTGGGCATCGTCCTGGCCCTGCTCGGCGCGCCGTTCTTCATCGCGCTCATCCGCCGGCGCCGGCTGGTGAGCCTGTGACGGCCGGCCCGGCGGCGGCGCCGCGCCAGCTGCCCGCGCGCCCGGCCGTGCGGCTGGGCGCCTTCTCCGGCGCCGTGCGGGTGCGCCACCTGCTGGTGGCCGGGGGAGCCCTCGTCGTCCTGGTGCTGCTGTCGGCGCTGAGCCTCGGCCGGGGCGACTTCCCGATCAGCGTCCCGGACGTGCTGCGCATCCTCGTGGGCCTGGGGGAGGACACCCAGCGGTTCATCGTGCTCGAACTGCGCCTGCCCCGGATCCTCGTCGGCGCGCTGGTCGGGCTGGCGCTGGGCCTGTCCGGCGCGCTGTTCCAGACCTTCGCCCGCAATCCGCTGGCCGCCCCCGACGTCCTGGGCATCACCCAGGGCGCCGCGGTGGGAGCGGTGGCCGTGATCGTGCTCGGCGGGGGGTCGTCGGCGTCCGGCGCCCTGCTCGGCGGGATCGGGCTGCCCGTCGCGGCGCTGCTCGGCGGGCTCATCACCGGTGCGCTGCTGTTCGGCCTGGCCTGGCGGGCCGGGCTGGACGGCTACCGGCTGGTGCTGGTCGGCATCGCGCTCTGGGCGGTGGCCTCCGCGCTCACCGACTGGCTGATCACCCGGTCGGAGATCTACGACGCCGCGTCGGCCTACGTGTGGATCACCGGGTCGCTGAACGCGCGGACCTGGGAGCACGCGGTCCCGCTGGCGATCTCGCTGGCCGTCCTCGTGCCGCTCGCGCTGGCCACCAGCCGCCTCCTCGCCGTGCTCCAGTTCGGCGACGACACCGCCCGCGCACTGGGGGTGCGGCTGGGTAGGGCGCAGACGGCGGTGGTCCTCGTCGCCGTCGCGCTGGTCGCCGTCGCCGTCGCCGCGGCCGGGCCGATCGCGTTCGTGGCGCTGGTCGTGCCGCAGATCGCCGTCCGGCTCACCGGCGGCTCCCGCCCGCCGCTGATCGCCTCGGCGCTGCTCGGCGCCGTCCTCGTCGTCGGGGCGGACCTCCTGACCCGCACCGTCCTGCCCGAGGCGCTCCCGGTCGGCATCCTCACCGCCGCGCTCGGCGCCCCCTACCTCCTGTGGCTCCTCGTCCGTGGAAGGCGGCGATCGACCCTGTGACCGCGATCCTGTCCCAGCCGCACCGCACCCCCGCCGAGGGCGCCGCGCCCGTGCGGCTCGCCGCCGAATCGGTCCGGCTCGCCTACGGCGAGAACGTCGTCGTCGACTCCCTGGACCTCGAGCTCACGGACGGCTCGTTCACCGCGATCGTCGGCCCGAACGGCTGCGGCAAGTCCACCCTGCTGCGCGCCCTCGGCCGGCTGCTGCGGCCGACGTCGGGCCGGGTGCTGCTCGACGGGCGGGCCATCGCACGGACGCCGACGCGCGAGGTGGCCCGGGTGCTGGGCCTGCTGCCGCAGTCCCCGATCGCCCCGGAGGGGCTCACGGTCGCCGACCTGGTGGCCCGCGGCCGCCATCCGCACCAGAGTTGGCTGCGCCAGTGGTCCCGCGGCGACGAGGCCGCGGTGGCCGAGGCGCTGGCCTGGACCGACATGACCGAGCTGGCCGACCGCCCGGTCGACGCGCTCTCCGGCGGTCAGCGGCAGCGGGCGTGGATCTCCATGGCGCTGGCCCAGGGCACCGATCTGCTGCTGCTGGACGAACCCACCACCTACCTCGACCTCTCCCACCAGATCGACGTGCTCGAGCTGGTGGCCCGGCTGCACGCCGAGCGGGGGCGGACCGTGGTGGTCGTGCTGCATGATCTCAACCTCGCCGCCCGCTACGCCCGGCGGCTGGTGGCGATGAAGGACGGCGTCCTGGTCGCCTCTGGCGCGCCGTCCGAGGTGCTCACCGAGCGGCTGCTCGCCGACGTCTTCGACCTGGAGGCCCGGGTGGTGCCCGACCCGGTCGCCGGGACGCCGATGGTGGTGCCGGTCCGCCGCCTGCGCTGAGGGCGCCGGGCGCGGACCGAGCGCGCGGCCGGTCAGGCGTGGGCGACGCCCCGGCGCCAGTAGCCCATGAACGCCACCGCGCCGCGGGGGACGCCGAGGTCGCGGACCAGCCGGCGGCGCAGGAGCGTGACCATCCCGGCCTCACCGGCCAGCCAGGCGTAGCAGCCGGCGGTCGGGTCGCCTGCCGGCACGTCCCACAGCACGGCGCCGTCGACGTCGACGTCCTCGGGGTCGCGTCCGGGCGTGGCCGAGGCGATGCCCAGCTCGCACAGCGCGGCGTGCACGGCCGGGACCAGGAGCTCCCCGTGCGCCCGCCCGTTCCGGGGCAGCCACCGGAGGCTCACCCCGGCCGGCAGCGCGATCTCCTGCACGTCCGCGGGCGTGGGCACCTCCAGCAGGGCGGTGACCCGCGGGCCGGGAGCGAGCGCCTCGAGGATGGCGCCGACCGCGGGCACCGCCGTCTCGTCGCCGGCCAGCAGGAGCGTCCGGGCCGTCGGAGGGGGCGCCCACTCGCAGCCCCACGCCTGCCCCCGCCCCGGCCGGTCGGGACCGAGGAGTACCACCGGGTCACCCGGTTCCGCCCGCGCCGCCCACCGGGAGGCGGGGCCGGCGTGCCCGTCGTCGAGCCCGTGCAGGACCACGTCGACGTCGAGCTCGGCGCGCTCCGGCCGGGCCGCACGGACGGTGTAGGTGCGCAGGTGGGGCCGCCGGTCGTCGGGCAGGTCGCAGTAGGCCGCGTACCAGTGCCCGGCCGCGTGCAGCAGCCGCTCCAGGCCGTCCCCGGTGGAGTCGGCGTCCCGGGCCAGGACCAGCTTGATCCGCTGGTCGTCGCCCCCGACGCCGAAGCCGGCCAGGTCCTCGCCGGCCAGCGTCAGCCGAACCGCGTGTGGGCCGAGGCGCCGGACGCCGGCCACGGCGGCGCGGAAGAACCGCCATTCGGGCGCGGCCGGCTCCTGCACGGGCGCGGCCGCCAGGGCCGGGCTGCTGGTGCGCACGTCGTCCTCCTGCCCCCGGGGACCCCGTGCGGCGCCCGAGCGAGGCAAGGCTAACCTAACCGGCGCCCGTCGAGGAGATCAGCGAGGAGATCCCGTTGCACCGCATCGCGCGCCGCCTGGCCGGCGCCGTCCTGGCGCTGATCGCCGTCGTCCCCGCCGGTGCCTGCGCCGGCGATCCGGCGGAGCCCGCGGCGGCCGGGGACCACGGGTGGTCGTTCACCGACGACCTGCGCACCACGGTCACCCTGGCCGAGGCGCCCACCCGGGTGGCCGGGCTCAACGACGTCGTCTTCTCGCTGTGGAACTACGGCATCGAGCCGGTGGCCGGCTTCGGCTACACCGCGCTCGAGGACGACGTCGCCTTCGAGGGCAAGGGCCTCGCCGCGGTGCAGCAGGTGGGCACCAGCTACGGCCGGATCGACCTCGAGCAGCTGGCCGCCGCCGACCCCGACGTCATCGTCACCTCCGTCTACCCGGTCGACTCCGAGGGCACCCTGGACCCGGCCTCGCCGCTCTACGGCTTCGAGTCCCTCGAGCAGCAGGAGCAGGTCGCCGAGATCGCGCCGATCATCGCGATCGTCTGGCGCGGCTCGGCGGCGGACGTCATCGAGCGGACGGCGGTGCCGGCCAGGTCCACCCGTGGAAGTACATCGGGATGGACTACCTCGCCCAGGCCGAGTACATGACCGAGCTCGCCGGCTGGCTCGACGCCTCCGCGAAGGTCACCTGACGGCGGAGCGGCCTCCCTCCCACGGTCGCCGGAACCCCTTCCCCCAGACAACCGCTCGGGCACGGCTGCCCCAGCGCGGTCACGCCGGATGTGCCGGCAGAACGAAAGGACGACGAATGATTCGGACAGGTCGGATGCGGTCGCGGAGCGCGGCGCTGGGACTGGGCGCGGCGCTGCTGCTGAGCGGCTGTGGCGGTGCGGACAGCGCCGCGGCCGAGAACAGCGTGGCTCCCGAGGAGAGCCGCACCGTCGTGCACGCCCTCGGGGAGACCGAGATCCAGGGCAACCCCGAGCGGGTCGTCGTCCTGGACACCGGTGAGCTGGACGCGGTCCTGGCCCTCGGCATCACGCCGGTGGGCGCCGTGCGCACCGACGTCAGCGATGCGCTGCCCGCCTACATCCAGGACGCCGGCGTCGACCCCGGCGAGATCGAGAACGTGGGCACCATCCAGGAGCCCGACCTCGAGGCGATCGCCGCGCTGCAGCCGGACCTGATCCTGACCAACAAGGTCCGCCACGAGGACATCTACGGCCAGCTGTCGGCGATCGCGCCCACCGTGGTCGCCGAGGCCGTCGGCGAGACGTGGAAGGAGAACCTGCTGCTGGACGCCGAGGCCCTCGGCCTCACGGAGAAGGCCGAGGAGCTGCTCGCCGAGCACGAGCAGCGGGCCGCCGAGGTCGGGCAGCTGTTCGGGGACCCGGCGAGCACCGAGGTGAGCATCGTCCGCTTCCTGGACGGCACCGCCGTGCGTCTCTACGGCGAGGGGTCGTTCATCGGCTCGGTCCTCGCCGATGTCGGCTTCGCCCGCCCGGCGCTGCAGCAGACCAGCGAGACCTTCGTCGAGGTGAGCCCGGAGGAGATCAGCCAGGCCGACGCCGACCTGATCTTCCACGCCGCCTACGGGCAGGAGGGGCAGACCGCGGCCGGCCAGATCACCGGCGGCCAGTTGTGGCAGAACATGGCCGCCGTCCAGCAGGGCAAGGCGCACGAGGTGAGCGACGACCGCTGGTTCCTCGCCCTCGGCCCGCTCGGTGCCGACCTCGTCCTCGACGACCTCGAGGAGATCGCTCAGCAGCGGGGCTGACCGCGCCCTGGTCCGGGCCGGGGGATCCCCGGCCCGCACCAGGCCGCCGTTCCCAGGGAACAGCGGACGGCCGCACGGGTCGGGGGGTGCCCGTGCGGC
>DATAAV010000255.1:0-4414 GCA_036259935.1 Geodermatophilus sp.
CGCAGGACACCCTGGGCCTGGACGTCTTCTGCGGCCAGCTGGAGGACGCGCCGCTGGAGCCGGGCCTCGACGTCGTCTGCGCCTGGGACACCGTCGAGCACGTGCCCGACCCGCTGTCGTTCTGGCGGACGGTGCGCTCGCAGGTCGCCGACGACGGCGTCGTCCTGTTCTCGACGCCCTACGTCTCCTCGCTCCCGGCACGGCTGCTCGGCACCCGCTGGTGGACGCTCAAGCCCACCGAGCACATCTGGCACTTCACCCCGCGCACCCACGCGCTGCTGCTGGCCCGGGCCGGGCTGGCGCTGACCCGCGTGGTGCGCAACCCGCTGGCCCCGGCCAACGCCGGGCGGCTGGACTCCCTGGTCGGCGTCGCCCGGCCGATCCCCGGCGCCTAGTCCCGGGTCCTGCCGGCCCCCTGCAGGGTCCCGCCGCGAGCCTGCGAGCGGTGGGGGCAGGGGGTCCTCCCTCTCTCAGGCCCCCGGGATCGGCCGGGCCACGCCGACCAGGGAGTCCAGCCGGCCGGCGTTCGCCGGGGCCAGCGGGCTGCGGATCACCCGGGTGAGCGCGAGCCCGGCCCGGGCCAGCACCAGCGCGTGGGTGCGCGGCGTGAAGTGCCAGATGTGCTCGGTCGGCTTGAGCGTCCACCAGCGGGTGCCCAGCAGCCGCGCCGGCAGCGAGGAGACGTAGGGCGTCGAGAACAGGACGACGCCGTCGTCGGCCACCAGCGAGCGCACCGTCCGCCAGAAGGACAGCGGGTCGGGCACGTGCTCGGCGGTGTCCCAGGCGCACACGACGTCGAAGCCCGGGGTCAGCGGCGCGTCCTCGAGCTGGCCGCAGAACACGTCGAGCCCGAGGGTGTCCTGGGCGTGCTCGGCCCCGGTGCGGGACAGCTCGACGCCGGAGGTCGTCCAGCCGGCCTCCCGCGCCGCGGCGAGGAACAGCCCGTAGCCGGCGCCGACCTCGAGCAGCCGCCCGCCCGCCGCCGCGCCGCCGCGCTCGCGGTCGACCAGCGCGAGCCGGCCCGCCGTCCAGGCGCGCTGCAGCAGCATCGCCGGCGACCAGTGGCCCTCGGCCGAGGGGGCGCCGTCGTCCGAGGAGACCCTCGACCCGTAGACGCCGCCCTCGAAGTAGCCCACGTCGTCGTAGAGCCGCTGCAGCGCCTCGGGGCGCAGCCGCGGGCTGATGAACACCAGCTCGCACTGCGGGCAGCGGACCACCCCGAACGGGGCGACGTCGTGCACCAGCGTGCCGGGCAGCCGGCACAGGCAGCAGACGACGTCCTCGGTGTCCTCGGCCGTCCAGTGTGCGGGCTCTGTCACCGGGTCAGCCTACGGAGCGACCGGCCCGTTCCACGGCAGCGGAAGCGGTCGCGTCGGGCGTCGCCGACCCGTTCCCAGCGGCGGCCGGGTAGCGGGTGGCCACCAGGGTCGCCAGCCGCCGGCGGACGACGGGGGAGACCAGGCCCTCGCCGGCTCCGGTGCCGAGCAGCTCCCCGGGGACGACGACGTAGCGGTCCGGTGCCGCCTCGGCCAGCGCGAGGAAGGCGCCGCGCACCGCCTCGGCGTCCGCACCCGCGGGCGCCGAGGTCACCGGGGAGTCGACGACGACGGTCAGGTCGGGCAGCAGCCCGTGGGTGCCCCACAGCGACGTCCGGAGGATGCGGTCGCCGTCGAGCCCCTGGCCGGCGCCGTGGAAGGCGATCGAGGTGTCCACGTAGTGGGTGTTGACCACCACCCGGTTGGCCTCGAGGGCGGGACGGATCACCGTCGCGACGTGCTGGGCGCGGTCGGCGGCGGCCAGCAGCGCGGCGGTGTGCGCCGTGACCGGGCGGCCGGTGTCGTCGACGGCCGGCCTCGGCTGCGGGACGCCGCTGCTCGAGCCGGGCGCGGCCGGGAAGAGCAGACCGCGCACCTGCCGGCCCAGCCGCGTGTCACTGGGCTCGGCGGTGACCTCGACCGGGCAGCCACGGTCGCGCAGCACCTGGGCCAGGTCCGCGGCGTAGCGGCGGGTCAGCTCGCGGTCGCCCCCCTCGACGACGACGAACAGCCCGACGCCGCTGGACGAGGCCGAGAACAGGTCCGAGCGGCCCCACAGCAGCCGCAGCACGTCGCGGACGCGGGTGCGCGAGCGGGCGGGTACCACCTGGCGGGTGGCGTAGGCGCTGACGACCAGGGCGATGACGCCGCCGACCAGCAGCGTCAGGCCGGGGCCGGTGAGGGTGAGCACCAGGTCGCCGAGGCGGACGTCGTGGGTGCCCAGCAGCCCGGCCAGCCCGGGACCGACCGCCACCGCGAGCAGCAGGACGATGCGCACCGAGGAGATGACGAAGGCGAAGACCCGGCCGCGCAGCCGGTCCTCGACCTCGAACCCGATGAGCGTGTAGCCGATGATCCAGCTGACGCCGGCGAACAGGCCCACGCAGAACGCCGCCGCGGTGGCCAGGACGAAGTCCCGCAGCACCGACATGACCAGCAGCGCGACGCCGGCCAGCCCGATGGCGTGGGTGAAGACGCTGCGCCGCGGCACCGTGGGCAGGATCCGCGGGCCGGCCAGCATGCCGATGGCCAGGCCGGTGAAGACCACGCCGAAGACGACCGAGTAGCCGGCGGCACCGGCGCGCAGCGTGGCCACGTACAGCTGGGCGACGCCGACGGTGAGCCCTCCGGCGCCGAACGCGCCGATCACGCCGACGTAGAGGGCGCGCATGAACGGCTGCCCGCGCAGGAAGGCGACACCCTCCACGACCAGCGAGAACACGTTGCGCTGGCCGCCGTCCCGGTCGACCGGCGTGCCCGGGATGAGCCGCCGGGAGAACAGCACGGTGGCGGCGCTCAGCCCGAAGCTGCCGGCGTTGAAGACCAGGGCGACGACGATCGCCGTCCTGGCCTCGCTGCCGTCGCCCTCGCCGATGAGCCGGCTGACCGTCGACAGCAGGGCGAACACCAGGGCGGCGACGGGGACCGCGCCGTACACGGAGAACAGCGACACCTGGTTGGCGACGGCCAGCCGCTCCCGGGGCACGATCGACACCCACATCGCCTGCTTGGCCGGGTTGGTGAACAGCCCGACCGCCTCGACGAGGAACTGGGCGACGTAGAGCCAGGTCAGCTCGTAGGTGACCGCGATCGACAGGTACAGCGTGAGCGCCAGCAGCTCGCCGACGACGACCGTCGTCCGCCGGTCGAGCCGGTCGGCCAGCGCCCCGGCCAGCGGGCCCAGCAGCAGGTCGGGCAGCAGCCGGGTGAGGATGACGCCGGAGATCGCCGCGCCCTGCACGGCCAGCGACTCGCCGCGGGTCAGCTGCTGGGCCATCGCCGTGGTGGCCAGCAGCCCCAGCCAGTCGCCGAGGCTGGAGACGGCGATCGCGGCCCACAGCCGGCGGAACACCGGGATCCGGACGAGCGCGAGGAAGGCGTTGTCGGGTCGGCCCCGGTCCGGGGCAGGGCCCGCCGTCGCGCGCTCCTCGGTCACAGTCCCCGCCGTTCACTCGTCGTCCGTCGGGGGAAGGGTAGTGGCGGGAGGTGACCGGTCGGTGTCGCCGGACATCCCGCGCGGGTCACGGGTCAGGGACGGCGGCGGTGCAGCGTCACCGGGACGGGTGGTGGGCTGGCCGGGTGCGGGGCGACCAGGCCGCGGTCCAGCCGCTCCTCGGTCAGCCGGCGCAGCTCCTCGTAGGCCGCCGTCCCGAGGAGCGCGGTGAGCTCGCCGGCGTAGGTGACCACGAGCGGCTCGGCGGAGACGTGCGCCGCCGGTGAGCCGGTGCACCACCAGTGCAGGTCGTGCCCGCCGGGACCCCAGCCGCGCCGGTCGAACTCGCCGATGCTCGACACCAGCACCGTCGTGCCGTCGGGGCGCTCGACCTCCTGCTGCTCGCGGCGCACCGGCAACTGCCAGCAGACGTCGGGCTTGGTCAGCAGCGGGTGCAGCCCCTCGCGCAGCGCCATGCGGTGCAGCGCGCAGCCGGTGCCGCCGGGGAAGCCGGGCCGGTTGAGGAAGACGCAGGCGCCGTCGACCAGCCGGGTGCGCAGCGAGCGGACGCCGCCCTCCTCGTCGGCGTCGTCCGCCTCGGTCCAGGCACCGCGACCGAGCGGCGCGAGCTGCCAGTCCTCGTCGGGCAGGTCGGCGACGGCGGCGGTCACCCGGGCCAGGTCGTCCTCGTCGGTGAAGAACGCGCCGTGGCTGCAGCAGCCGTCGTCGGGACGGCCCTCGACGACGCCGGCGCAGCCGCGGCCGAAGACGCACGTCCAGGCCGACGCCAGCCAGGTCAGGTCGGCCCGGACCACGTGGTGCGGATCGGCCGGGTCGGGGAACTCGACCCACTCCCGCGCGAAGTCGAGCGGCACCTCGGGCGGGACGTCGTGCACCCGGCCAGCGTAGGAGCCGCCGACCGCACGGGCCCTCCCCGCCCGTGACC
>DATAAV010000256.1:0-1724 GCA_036259935.1 Geodermatophilus sp.
CGGCGGGCTTGCGGGTCAGGACCTCCAGGTAGTGGTCCAGGACGAGAACCTGCCCGCCGCGGACCCGGGACCGCTCGTGCCGGGCCACGACCCGAGCGCCGTCGAAGACCAGGACCTCATCGGCGCGTAGCAGGGTCCGCAGCCGGGCGCCGATGAACCGGGCGGGGACGGAGTAGTAGGTCTGCCGGACGCTGACCCGGGAGTGCCGGTCGACCCGCGGGGTCAGCGTGGTCCCGGTCTCGAACGCCTCGCCCGGCAGCGGCCGCAGCAACGACGCCTCGAGCGCGAAGTCGGCGGCGACGGTGACGGTGCGGCCCTCGAGACGGCGGTGGTCGTCGCGGGCGTCGGCGGCGGCGAGCAGGGCGTTGAGCTCGGCGATCGAGTCCACCCGGGGCATCGGGACCAGGTGGTTGCGGCGGAACCGGCCGCCCTCGACCTCGCCCCCGCCCTTCTCGTGGGCGCCTTCCTTGCCGGGGCGGCAGTAGAAGGCGTCGAACCCGTAGTGGGACCGGAAGGTGATCCACTTGGTGGACTCGATCCGGGTGCGGCCGAACAACACCCGGGTGACGGCGGACTTGAGGTTGTCGTAGCGGATGTGCACCACCGGCACCCCACCCAGCCGCTCGAACGCGTACACGTGGCCTTCCAGGAAGGACTCCTGGCACTGTGACTCGAACGCCCGGTGCACCGCCTTGCCCGAGTACGAGCACCGCAGCGTGAACGGGAACACCTTGGTCTTCACCCCCCGGTAGACGATCCACAAGTCGGCGAAGTCGACCTCGGCCTGCGCGCCCGGCTCGTGCACCTGCGCGACGTACACCTCATCCAGCGACCGGCCCGCCTCGGCCCAGATCTGCGGCCGGCGCACGTGCACGTAGTCCCGCACCGTCGAGTACGTGATCTCCGTCAGCTGGTGCTCGTCGATCAACCGGGCGTGGATCCGGCGGGCGGTGTGCCGCTGCTTCCGCGGCGCCGTCAGGTCCTCCCGCAGCATGCCGTCGATCAACGCCTTGGCCGGGTCCAGCCGCGGCGCCGACCGCACCGCCACCTTCCGCGCCGGCGGCTCGGCCGACCCCAGCGCCTGCCGCACCGTCCGCCGGTGCACCCCGTACCGGTCGGCCAGCCCCCGGATCGACAGCTCCTCCCGCCGGGCATCCCGACGGATCGCCTCGAACAGCTCCACCCTCGACCGCACCCTCCGGCCCTCCCGCACGCACGCGCCGACAACGACGCGGGAACGTGCAGATGGGGCCACGCCAGACCGCCACAACCACCCCGGCGTGTCGACAGGTGGGGCCAAATCAGACCGTCACACCGTCCACCTCACGCCAACCGGTGGGGCCAGATCAGACCGTCCGGGTGGGGCCATTTCAGGTTGACAGACTCAATCTCGGCCAACAGCGCCGCGCGGGCCAGCTCGCCGGCGAAGTAGCCGGCGTCGGCGCGCAACCGGATCCTGCCCGCGCGGGCCGGGGCGGGCAG
The DNA here is from genome assembly GCA_036259935.1 of Geodermatophilus sp. Lineage (GTDB taxonomy): Bacteria > Actinomycetota > Actinomycetes > Mycobacteriales > Geodermatophilaceae > Geodermatophilus. The sequence goes on from DATAAV010000256.1 coordinate 1,483, forward strand.
CGCCGCCAGTGCCCGACCCAGCAGCTCGGCGGCGTGCGGACGGGGATCCTGGTCGCCGGCCAGCAGCTCCGCGGCCAGCACCGTCGCCGTCTCCGCCCAGCTCGCCACGTGCGGACGCCCGACCCGTTGCCCCTGGTGGTTGAACGCCACCCCGCGCTTGTGCCGGCCGTACACCTCCACGTCGGTGGTGTCCAGGTCGATCGTGACCTGTTCGCACAGCCGCGCAGCGGGCCGCGCGGCTG
>DATAAV010000257.1:0-1763 GCA_036259935.1 Geodermatophilus sp.
GCCCGCCGCATGGGCAACGAGTTCGTCTTCCAGATGCTGGCCCAGGAGAACGTCGAGACCCTCAACGGCGTCTTCGAGGGCCGCGTGCCGGGGATGCGCAAGATCGTCACCACCTGCCCGCACTGCTTCAACTCGCTGGGCCGGGAGTACCCGCAGGTCGGGGGCGAGTACGAGGTCGTCCACCACACCCAGCTGCTCAGCCAGCTGGTGGAGGAGGGACGGCTCACCCCGGTCACCCCGGTCGACCGCAAGGTCACCTACCACGACCCGTGCTTCCTCGGCCGGCACAACAAGGTCTACACGCCGCCGCGGGAGATCCTCGGGGCCGTCCAGGGCCTGTCCACCCAGGAGATGCACCGCTGCAAGGACCGCGGCTTCTGCTGCGGCGCGGGCGGCGCTCGGATGTGGATGGAGGAGAAGATCGGCAAGCGGATCAACGTGGAGCGCACCGAGGAGGCGCTCGGCCTCGATCCGGACGTCATCTCCACCGCGTGCCCGTTCTGCATCACGATGCTCAGCGACGCGCTGACGTCGAAGAAGCAGGCCGGCGAGGCCGGCGAGCACGTCGAGGTCCTCGACGTCAGCCAGATCCTGCTGCGCTCGCTCGCGCCGGTCGGCACGCCCGGCACCGAGCACGGCGCGGAGGTCGGCACCGCGGACGACGACGTGGCCGGCACCGGCTCGGCGGCGACGGAGCACGGCGCGCAGAACTGACGGTCCGCAGCACCCGACGACGGCGACCCCCCGGGACGGCGGCCGGAGGGCCGGGGGACCATCGTCGGGTGACCCGCGCCGACGCCCCAGCCCCTCCCGGCGGGGCCCGCCGGGGGCTGCTGCTGGTCGGCACCGCGATCGTGCTCACCGGACTGAACCTGCGGACGGCGGTCAACAGCGTCGGCCCGGTGCTGCAGGAGATCCAGGCCGGGCTGGGCATCTCCAGCGGTCTCACCGGGCTGGTGACCAGCCTGCCGCTGATCTGCTTCGCCGCCATCGGTTTCGCCGGCCCCCCGCTGAGCGCGCGGTTCCGCGACGGGCACGTGCTGGCCGGTGCGCTCGTGGCGATGGCCGCGGGCCTGCTCCTGCGGGGGGTGGCCGGGGCGTTCTGGCTCTTCGTCGCCGGCACCGTGCTGGCGATGGCCGGCGGCGCCCTGGGGAACGTGCTGCTCCCCAGCCTGGTCAAGCGGTACTTCCCGGCGCGGACCGGGCTGCTCGTAGGCGCCTACGGCACGGCGATGTCCGCGGGCGGGGCGGTGGCCTCGGTGTCGGCCGCGCCGATCGCGCGGGCCGCCGGGGACGCCGGCTGGCGCTGGGCCCTCGCGATCTGGGCGGTGCCCGCCCTGCTGGCAGCGCTGCCGTGGCTGGCCGTGCGGCCCCGGGCGGGCGCCTCGCGCGCCACGCACGCGGCGCTGCCGATGCGCGCGCTGGTGCGCAGCCCCACGGCGGTCGCACTGGCGGCCTTCTTCGGCCTCCAGGCGATGCAGGCCTACGTCATCCTCGGGTGGACGGCGCAGTACCTGCGCGACACCGGGCTGGACGCCGCGGCCGCCGGACTGCTGCTCGGGCTGAACACCGTGGTCTCCGTGCCGCTCAACGCGATCGTCCCACCGCTGGCGGTGCGCCCGCGCCTGCAGCGGCCCCTGCTGGTGTTCTTCGCCGCCTGCTACCTCGCCGGCTGGCTGGGGCTGATGCTGGCCCCGCGGACGGTGCCGTGGCTGTGGATGACCCTGCTGGCGGTCGGCATGAGCACCTTCGCGATGGTGCTC
>DATAAV010000258.1:0-2177 GCA_036259935.1 Geodermatophilus sp.
CACCATGACCTCGCGGGCGATGGTGTCGCCCAGCTCGAACACCGAGTGGATCATGTTGCGCTCGCCGGACTCGACGACGCCGCGCTCCTCGGCCATGTCGACCAGCTCGCGCAGCTCGACCTCGGAGGAGAACGGCCCGTCCCGGAAGCCGCGGCCCGGCGTGATCATGTTGCCGACCAGGATGAGCAGCGTGGCGATGGGCCCGAGCACCCGGCCCAGCAGCCGGACGACGCCCGCGCAGGCCAGCGCGGTGCCGTAGGCGTGCTGGCGGCCGAGCGTGCGCGGGCCCACACCGACCAGCACGTAGCTGACGACGGTCATCACCCCGGCCGCGATCAGCACCGGCTGCCAGCCCCCGCCCAGGATCCGGTGCAGGATGACCGCGACCAGGGTGGCGGCCACCATCTCGCAGGCAATCCGGAGCAGGAGCAGCAGCGCCACGTGCCGGGGCCGCTCGGCGACGACCTCGGAGAGCACGCCGGCCCGCTTGACGCCGTCCCGGCGCATCTCGTCCACCCGCGCCTTGGACACCCGCTGGAGGGCGGCCTCCATCGCGCCGAACAGGCCGGCGAGCGGGATCAGGCAGACGGCGATCACCAGCAGGGTGATCTCGCCGGAGGTCATCGGTCGACCGGTCCCCGCGGGACGGCCTCGCCGGTCATCGGGGCCCGTGGGGCGGCGCGCCAGCCGTCGAGCAGCTTGGTCTGCAGGCCGAACATCTCCTTCTCCTCCTCGGGCTCCATGTGGTCGTAGCCCAGGAGGTGCAGCACGCCGTGCGTGGCGAGCAGGACCAGCTCGTCGTCCATCGTGTGGCCGGCCGCGCGGGCCTGCCGGATGGCGACCGAGGGGCACAGCACGACGTCCCCGAGCAGGGCCGGGCCGGGGTCCGGCTCGTCGGGGCGGCCGGTGTCGAGCTCGTCCATCGGGAAGGCGAGGACGTCGGTGGGTCCCTTCTCCCCCATCCAGCGCTCGTGCAGCGTGCTCATGTAGTCGGGGTCGACGCAGAGCACCGACAGCTCGGCCATCGGGTTCACGCCCAGCTCGCCCAGCACGTACGTGCAGATGGCGGCGAGGGAGGACTCGTCGACGGCGATCTCGGACTCGTTGGCGACCTCGACGGGCACGGCGCTCAGCTCCCCTGGCGGCGCGGCCGCGACGGCCGGGCGGGCTGCGGCTGACCGGCCGTCGGACGGTTCTGGTCGTTGCTGGCGTCCCACCGCTCGTAGGCGTCGACGATGTCCCCGACCAGCCGGTGGCGGACGACGTCGGAGCTGGTCAGGTTGGCGAAGTGCACGTCCTCGATGCCGTCGAGGATCTCGCGCACGATCCGCAGGCCGCTCTGCGCGCCACCGGGCAGGTCGACCTGGGTGACGTCACCGGTGACCACGATCTTGGACCCGAAGCCGAGCCGGGTGAGGAACATCTTCATCTGCTCGGCGGTGGTGTTCTGCGCCTCGTCGAGGATGACGAACGCGTCGTTGAGCGTGCGCCCGCGCATGTAGGCCAGCGGCGCGACCTCGATCGTCCCCGACTGCATCAGCCGCGGGATCGACTCCGGGTCGACCATGTCGTGCAGCGCGTCGTACAGCGGCCGCAGGTACGGGTCGATCTTCTCGCTCAGCGTGCCGGGCAGGTACCCGAGCCGCTCGCCGGCCTCGACCGCCGGCCGGGTGAGGATGATCCGGTTGACCTGCTTGGTCTGCAGCGCCTGCACGGCCTTGGCCATCGCCAGGTAGGTCTTGCCGGTGCCGGCGGGGCCGATGCCGAAGACGATGGTGTGCGCGTCGATCGCGTCGACGTAGCGCTTCTGGTTCAGCGTCTTGGGCCGGATCGTGCGCCCGCGGCGGCTGATGATGTCGAGGCTGAGGACGTCGGCCGGCCGCTCGGAGCCGCCGGCGCGCAGCATCCCGATGACTCGGCGCACCGAGTCCGGGCGCAGCACCTGCCCGGTGCCGAGCAGCGCGATGAGCTCGTCGAACACCGCGACGGCGAAGGCGTTGTCGGCCGGCTGGCCGGTCACCGCGATCTCGTTGCCCCGCACGTGGACGTCGGCGTCGACGTCGTTCTCCACGAGGCGCAGCAGCTCGTCGCCGGAGCCGAGCAGCGACACCATCGGGACGGAGTCGGGGACGGTGATGGTGGTCCGGACGGCGGCCGGGGCGGCGTCCCCCAGGCCG
>DATAAV010000259.1:0-6432 GCA_036259935.1 Geodermatophilus sp.
CCCGCCGCCGCGATGTCCACGGCGTGCGCCAGCGCCGCCCGGAGCTGCCGCTCCAGCTCGATGCCCGACCGGACCGCCTGGAGCACCACCCCCAGGTTGCTGGCGATGGCCTCGACCAGCTCCTGGCGCTCCGCGTCCGTCGCGCCCACCGTCACGCGGTCGACCGCCAGCGTGCCGACGTCCTCGGTGCCGTGCCGGAGAGGCACCTCGAGGCGGGCCTCGGTCTGCTCCTGCCCCGGGAGGGCCCACGTGTACGTCCGGTCGCGCAGCCCCGGCCGCCGGACGGTGAGTGTGCACACGCCGGCCCCCAGCCCGCGCCCCACGACCTCCACCGCGCGGGCCAGGTCGGGGACGCCGGTCGAGGCCCGGGGCAGCGCGGCCAGCTCGGCGAACACTCCGTGGGCCACCGGCCGGGTGCGGCCGACCAGCCCGTCGGTCAACCGGCGGGTCTGGACGTACGCGGGCAGGGCGGCCAGCGCGGCCGCCGCGGTGGCGGCCACGGCGGCCACGCCGGGCCGGGCGATCCCGCCGACGGCGGTGGCGACGCCGAGGTAGACGCCCCCGACGACGATCGTGACCACAGCCGGGGGAAGCAGGGCGGCCAGCCGGGCGGCGGTGGTGGGGCGCACGGAGCTCACCGGACCCTGACGTCGGCTCCGGCGGCGTCCACCACGACCGGCTCCACCCGGTCGGGCAGCCAGGCGTGCAGGACGAACGGATCCAGGGTGCCCGGCACCGTGTCGTCCGGCCCGGGGAGCACCTCCTCGCCGGCGTCCGCGGAGCTGATGTCGATCTTCATCCCGCCACCGAGCGCGACCAGCCTCTCGGCGTCGTCGGCGAGCAGGGCCCCGAGGCGGCGCGCGGAGATCGGCGGCGCCGGGTCCTCGATGGACACGCTGATCCGCATGTCTGCGTGGTCCAGCCGCACGACCAGTTCGTGCGGGCCGGGCCGCCCGGCCAGCGCGCGGAGCGCCGAGGCGGTGACGTAGTAGATGCCGGACTCCAGTTCCCAAGGCAGCCGCTGCCCCGGCGTCCCGGTGAACCGGACCGCGCGGGGCAGGTCGGCGATCACCTCGTCCAGCGCGGCTGCCGGTCCGTGGTCCCGGAGCACGGCCGGGTACACGCCGCGGGCCACCGCGCGGAACCGCTCGAGCAGGTCGTCGAGCTGCGCCCGCGCTCGCGTCAGCGCCTCGTGCACCGGCTCGGGATCGGGAAGGGCGGTCGAGGGCCCGGCGGGGGCCAGCCCGGCGGAGGCCGCCGCGACCTGTTCCCGCAGCGCCTCGAGCCGGTCCCCCGTCGCGTACGCGAGCTCGGCGACCAGCCGTCGGCGTTCGGAGTCGCGTGCGGAGGTGAGCCGGCGCCGGGACGCCTGCAGCTCCTTCGCCAGCTCGGCGGCCCGCTGCACCCGCTCGGCCAGCTCGGCGTTCAGCGCGACGACCCGGAGCAGCAGCCCCGCCCCGTTGGCGACGTCGTGCATGAGCCGCCGGTCCGCCGCGGTGACCGCGGCGGGCTTGCTGATCGTCAGCGCCGCACGGAGCACGGCCCCGTCGAGGACGGGGACGACGTGGTCGATGTCCGGGCGGGCCAGCAGGACCGCCAGGTCGGGCACGGTCTCGTCCAGGGGAACCGGGCGACCGGGATCCGGCGGGTACCGCGCGGCCTCCACCAGCCGGTCCCCGATCGACAGCCACACCACCGTGCGTGCTGCTCCGGTGCCCTCGGCCACCACCTGTGCCAGCCCGGGCAGCGCCTGCTCCAGGGAACCGGACCGGATGCGCCGGCCGGCCTCGGCGAGCGCCGAGTACGGGGTCACCGCCCGACGTCCGGCCCGTCCGAGGGTGACCGGGGCGATGCGCGGCAGGACCAGGTGCAGACCCACGGCCGCGACCAGGGCCGCCGCGAAGGGCAGCAGCACGGCAGGCACTGCGGGTCCGGCCGCCCGACCGAGGCCCTCGACGACGAGGACCAGCACCGCGGCCACCCCGGCAGCGACCAGCAGAGCGCGCACGGCACCGGCCCCGGTCGCCCGGGCCATCCCCACCACCGACCCCTCGGCTCGCCGAACCGGACGGTTGCTCCCGATGACGCTAGGCGGACGAACCGCCCGGGCCAAGCGGCCCGTGTTCGGCGGGGCTCACCCCTGGTCGCGCTGCGAGCGCAGATAGGTCAGGACGGCGAGCACGCGGCGGTGGTGCTCGGCGGTGTCCTCCTGCAGGCAGAGCTTGTCGAAGATGTTGGCGATGTGCTTCTCGACGGCCTTCGGGGTCACGAACAGCTGCGCGGCGATGCCGTTGTTGGACCGGCCCTCGGCCATCAGCCGCAGCACGTCCAGCTCCCGCGGGGACAGGGCGTCGAGGGCCCCCTTCCGGTCCCCGCGCGGGCGCTCGACGAGGCGCTTGGCCAGCACCGGCTCGATGACGATCTCGCCGGCCGCGATCCGGTCGAGGGTGTCGGTGAGGACGTCGACGCTGCCGACCTTCTCCTTGAGCCGGTAGCCGATCGCCTCGGTGCCGATCTCGAGGATCCGCATCAGGTAGTGGGACTCGGCGTAGTGCGACAGGAACAGCAGCCCCATCTCCGGGTGCTTGGCCCGCAGCCGCTCGGCGGTCACCAGCCCGCCATCGGGTTCGGGGGGCATCCGGATGTCCAGGATCGCCACGTCCGCGGGCTGGGTGGCCAACAACTCGACCAGCGTGTCACCGTCGGCCGTCGGGCCGACGACCTCGTGCCCCGCCGCCTGCAGCAGCATGAGCAGCCCCTCGCGGAACAGTGCCCCGTCCTCGGCCAGCGCTACGCGCACGGGATCCTCGCAACGATCGTCGGTGCCGCGGATCCCTCCGCCGCACTCACCTGGCCGCCGAGGCCGCAGACCTGATCGAGCACCGCGGCGGCGAGCCTCGGCGGCACGCCGGTCAGGACCACCACGAGAACTCCGTCCTCCCGCCGGGCCACGACCTCGACGGGGCGGCCGTCGGCAGGGAGGGCCCCGAGGCACTCGGTGACCGCGAAGTAGGCCGCTCCCTCGACGGCCGGGCCGAACCGCTCCTGGTCCGCGACGACCCGCACGGGGACCTCCGCGCGGTCGGCGAACTCCCGCAGGGCCGGTCCCAGCCCCGCCTCGGCGAGCAGGGGCGGATAGATCGCCCGTGCGACCTCCCGCAGCTCCTGGAGGACCAGGTGCACCTGGTCCTGCAGCCCGTCGATGAGTGACTGCAGCTCCGGAACGGCCTCGGGCAGGCGGTTGCGCACCACGCCCAGCTGGGGCACGAGTGCGGAGATCCGCAGCGCGGCGCCGTCGTGCAGCTGTCGTTGCAGGCGCAGCCGGCGTCGCCATCGCTCGTGCTCCGCCCGGCACGGGGAGGGCAGGACGCCACCGGCGGGCGGGGAGGAGGGGGCTGCCTCCGGCTCGACGACCGCGCCCGGACCCTCACCCGCGGGAGCGGCAGGCCGCGACGTCATCACTCGATCGTCGCGGCCGCACCGGCCGCTCGGAAGGGGGCATCCCCTACCCAGCGGTGGGGTTGTCCCCCCGTCCGTGACCGACGCACCGGACCGAGGTGATCGGGAGCTGCGCCTCCGCTACGCCGGGTGCCGTCCCGATAGCATTTCCCGCTCCTGATAGTACGGGGACACGCCAGTACGGGGGGAACCACCTTTCGAGGGGGCGTGCTGTGGGGTACTGCCTCGGGGTCGATCTGGGCACGACGTTCGTGGCCGCAGCCGTCGCGCACGACGCGAGCGTCGAGATGTTCGCCCTGGGCGACCGGTCGACCGTGATGCCCGCCGCGGTGTACCTGCGTGAGGACGGCGCACTCGTCACCGGCGATGCCGCGGCCCGCCGCGCCGTGAGCAACCCGGACCGGGTGGCGACCGAGATCAAGCGCCGGCTGGGTGACCCGACTCCGGTGCTGCTGGGCGGCACGTCGCACGCGGTCACCGACCTGCTCGGGACGCTGCTGCAGGACGTGCTGGCCCGGGTCACCGCGGAGGAGCGCGAAGGGCCCGACGTGGTCGTGCTGACCCATCCGGCCAACTGGGGTCCGTTCCGGCGGGAGCTGTTCGAGGAGGTGCCCCGGTTCGCGGGACTCTCCTCGGCCCTGACCGTCACCGAGCCCGAGGCGGCCGCGGCCTACTACGCGGCCACCCGCAAGATCGCCGAGGGCGACATCATCGCCGTGTACGACCTGGGCGGGGGCACCTTCGACGCGACGGTCCTGCAGCGCACCACCGACGGCATCGAGATCCTCGGCGCCCCGGAGGGGATCGAGCGACTCGGCGGCACCGACTTCGACGAGGCCGTCCTGTCCTACGTCAACCACGCCGCCGGCGGGGCGCTGTCCGAACTGGACCTGAGCGACCCCAGGACGGTCATCGCCCTCGCCCGGCTGCGCCAGGACTGCGTCCTCGCCAAGGAGGCACTCTCCCTCGACACCGAGACCACCATCCCGGTCTTCCTGCCGACCCGGCACCTGGACGTCCGGCTCACCCGGGCGGAGTTCGAGGACATGATCCGTGCGCCCCTCGAGTCGACGATCGGCACGCTGAGCCGGGCGCTGCGGACGGCGGGGGTCACGCCGAGCCGGCTGGCCGCGGTCCTGCTCGTCGGTGGTTCGTCCCGGATCCCGCTCGTCCCGCAGATGATCTCCCGGGAACTCGGCCGTCCCACCGTGGTCGACGCCCACCCGAAGCACGCCGTGGCCCTGGGTGCCGCGATCGTGGCGCAGGCCCACGCCCGGCCGGGCGGGGAGTCCGCGGTTCTCTCCGCCGCACCGGAGCGGCAGTCGGCCCTCGTGGGCGCTGCCGCCCCGGTCACCCCCCTGGCGACCACGTCAGCACCCGGATCCCCGGTGGAGGAGGCGGAGGCGCTCGAGCCCGGCGGGTCCGCCATCGCCTCCCCACCGGCTCCGCCGGTGCCGTCGTCCGAGGGCGGTCCGCCGGCCGGTGGGCCTCGGAGCGCCCCGCCGTCGTGGCTCCACGGGGATCCGCGGAACGACTGGCCGCCACGTGACGGGCACGTCCCCGACGGGTGGGCGGACGGCGACCGAGGCACAGGTCCCGAGCCCGACGTGCTGGGGGACGAGACGTGGCGGGACGACGGATCCGACGAGCCTGCGCCGCCGCCGGGCGCGCGGCAACGGCGGATCGGGCGCCGCCCGCTGATCATCGCCGGCGCGGTGCTGCTGGTGGTGCTGGCCGTGGTGGCGGCCCTCGTCACCCTGCGCCCGGACGGGTCCTCGGACGCGGAGGCCGACGGTGGACCGCCCGCAGGGGCCCCGGCCCCGGATCCGGGCCATGACCACGACACGCCCCAGCCCGCGCCGGACCCGGCTCCGGCCCCGGAGACGAGCGTGCCGATCCCCAGCATCGGAACGACGACGATCGACGTCGGGAAGACGCCGGGCTTCGTGGTGGTCAACCCCACCAACGGCCGCCAGCTCTACATCGCCAACCGCACCGCCGGGGTGGTCACCGTGGTCGACACCGCGGTGGACCGGGTCACCGCGAAAATCCCCATCTCGGACGGCCCGCCGCAGTACCTGACGTTCTCCCCCGACGGTCGCCGGCTCTACGTCAGCGTGTTCGACGACGCCGCCACGATCGCCGCGGTCACCGTGCTCGACACCAGCTCCAACTCGGTGCTCGCGACGATCCCGGTGCAGACCCGGCCGTTCGCGTCCGACGTGACCCCCGACGGGTCCCGGCTGTTCGTGCCCAACCACGACTCGGGCACGGTCTCGGTGATCGACACGGCGAGCAACAAGGTCACCGACGTCACGGTGCCTGCCCACCCGCACTGGGTGGAGGTCACCCCTGACGGCTCGCGGGCCTACGTCGCGAACCACAACTCGAACGTCGTCACCGTGCTGGACACCAACACGCTCGAGATCGTCACCCAGGTCCAGGTGGAGAACAGCCCGCACAGCGTGGCGGTGCACCCGACCCGGCCCCTGGTGGCCAACGTCAACTACGACTCGGACTCCGTGACGATGATCGACACGAACACCCACCAGGTCATCGCCAGGGTTCCCGTCGGCTACCACCCGCAGGACGTCACCTGGTCGGCGGACGGCCGGTTCGCCTACGCCACCGCCGTCGACGGGGACTCGGTGACGGTCATCAACGCCGACAACTTCTCCGTCACCGCGACACTCCCCACCGGCGACGCCCCGACGTCCATCGCGGTGCTGCCCGACGGCAGCCGCGGCTACATCACCAACCTCAACTCCGGCACGCTGACGGTCCTGGACCTCACGGCCTGACCGCCGTCGGTCGCAGGCCGGGCGCCGGTCCCGGCCGGCGGCACCCCGGTGCCCCGGCCGGGCTGGTCAGCGGGGGGTGCCGGGGTCGGGGTACAGGTCGAGGTAGAGGTCCAGCAGGGCGTCCACGGCGGCCCGGCGGTCGGCGACGGCGGCCCGGTGGGCCGGGGTGTCC
>DATAAV010000260.1:0-22901 GCA_036259935.1 Geodermatophilus sp.
GCCGGGTCTCGAAGCTCCAGCTCTGCGGATCGGTCATGCGCGCCGTCTCCTCTCGCTCGCGGAGAACCCGCGGCGCGCAGGGAACTCCGTCCTTGTCGGGCGGCGGGCACCGTCCGACCGGCTCTTCCCCTGGAGCACCTCAGACGGAGTAGAGGTTGCCGGGCAGCCAGCCAGGTGCTTTGCACTGCCTCTCGTGAGCCGCCCGCGATCGTACGGGGCGGGCCGTCCCACCCGTCACACGGGTCTCGGATCGATGCTGGTCAGGGGCCCTGCCGGGCGGGAGGTCGGGGGACCCGCGCAGCCGCGGAACCCCTCCGGGAGAGGCTTGCCCGGTGCGCGCACTCGTGTTCGAGACCTTCGGCGGCCCGCTCACCGTGCAGGACGTCGCCGCCCCAGACCCCGCCGACGGCGGTGTGGTGGTCCGGGTCGAGGCCAGCGGCATCTGCCGCAGCGACTGGCACGCCTGGCAGGGGCACGACCCCGACGTCGCCGTGCCGCACGTGCCCGGCCACGAGCTGGCCGGCACGGTGGCCGCGGTCGGGCCCGGCGTCACCCGCTGGTCGGTCGGCGACCGGGTCACCGTGCCGTTCGTCAATGCCTGCGGCCGCTGCGCGCAGTGCGCCGCCGGGGAGCAGCAGGTCTGCCCGCGGCAGACCCAGCCCGGCTTCACGCACTGGGGCTCGCTGGCCGAGTACGTCGCCCTGGACGCCGCCGACGTCAACCTGGTGGCGCTGCCGGGCGGGCTGGACCCGGCCACCGCTGCCGCGCTGGGCTGCCGGTACGCCACCGCCTTCCGCGCGGTGGTGCAGGTGGCGCACGTGCGGGCGGGGGAGTGGGTGGCGGTGCACGGCTGCGGCGGGGTGGGGCTCTCCGCCGTGCAGATCGCCGCCGCCGCGGGCGCGCGGGTGATCGCGGTCGACGTCGCCCCGGGCGCGCTCGACCTGGCCCGCCGGCTGGGCGCCGAGCACACCGTGGACGGCGCAGCCGACGTGCCCACCGCGGTCGCGGAGGTGACCGGCGGCGGCGCCCACGTCTCCCTGGACGCGCTCGGCGCGGCGGTCACCTGCGCGAACTCCGTGCGCAGCCTGCGGCCCCGGGGTCGGCACGTGCAGGTGGGCCTGCTGCCCCCGGCGCAGGGCCGGCCGGAGGTGCCGATGGAGCGGGTGATCGCCCTGGAGCTGCAGGTGCTGGGCAGCCACGGCATGGCCGCGCACGGCTATCCGGAACTGCTCGGCCTGGTCGCCACCGGCCGGCTGCGCCCGCAGCAGCTGGTCACCCGCCGGCTGGGGCTCGACCAGGCGGGGGCGGCGCTGGCCGAGGTCGGCGCCCGCCCGGGGATCGCCGTGGTGACGCGCTTCTAGAGCACCTTGGACAGGAACGCCTGCGTCCGCGGGTGCCGGGCGGCGGCGAGCACCTCGCGCGGATCACCGGACTCGACGACCACGCCGTCGTCCATGAACACCAGGGTGTCGCCCACCTCGCGGGCAAAGCCGATCTCGTGGGTGACGACCACCATCGTCATGCCCTCGTCGGCGAGGTTGCGCATCACGTCGAGCACCTCCCCGACCAGCTCGGGGTCCAGCGCCGAGGTCGGCTCGTCGAAGAGCATCAGCTTCGGCTCCATCGCCAGCGCGCGGGCGATGGCCACCCGCTGCTGCTGCCCGCCGGAGAGCTGGTTCGGGTAGAAGTGCGCCCGCTCGCTGAGCCCGACCCGCTCGAGCAGCTCCAGGCCGCGGGCCCGGGCCTTGTCCTTCGGCACGCCCTTGACCCGGATCGGGGCCTCGACGACGTTCTCCAGCGCGGTCATGTGCGGGAAGAGGTTGAAGCGCTGGAAGACCATGCCGATGTCCCGCCGCTGGGCCGCCACCTCCTTGTCCCGCAGTTCGTGCAGCTTGCCGCCGTGCTCGCGGTAGCCGACCAGGTGGCCGTCGACCCACAGCCGGCCGGCGTCGATCTTCTCCAGGTGGTTGATGCAGCGCAGGAACGTGGACTTGCCCGAGCCGGACGGGCCGATGACGCAGACGACCTCGCTGGGGCCGACCTCCAGGTCGATGCCCTTGAGCACCTCGTTGTGCCCGAAGGATTTCCGCACGCTCTCGGCCCGCACCATCGGCCGGCCGTCCGTCCCGCCGACTCCCGTGTTCCCGCTCAATGCGTGCCTCCCACCGTCGCCGCCCGGCGGGCGGCGCGCTGCGCCCTGGTCTCCCGGGCGCCGAAGCCGCGGTTGAACCGCCGCTCGAGGAAGTACTGCCCGATCATCAGCAGGCTCGACAGCGCGACGTACCAGAGGATCGAGGCCACGGCCATCGGGATGACCTGGAACGTGCGGCTGCCGATCGCCCGCAGCTGGAAGTTGAGCTCGGTGGTCACCGGCACCGCGATGAGCAGCGAGGTGTCCTTGAGCATGGCGATGGTCTCGTTGCCGGTCGGCGGGATGATCACCCGCATGGCCTGGGGCAGCACCACCCGGCGCATCGTCGTGCGGTGGCTCATCCCCAGGGCGTGCGCCGCCTCGGCCTGCCCGGGGTCCACCGACTGGATGCCGGCCCGCACGATCTCGGCCATGTAGGCGCCCTCGGACAGCGCCAGCCCGATCAGCCCCGCGGTGAACCCGGCGAAGATCTCGTTGCCGTCCAGGCTGAGGAACCGCATGTCCGCGCTGAACCCCAGCCAGTCCATCAGCTGCTGGTCGAACGGGATGCCCAGCTCGTAGGTGGCGTACAGCGCGCCGAGGTTGGCGCAGAAGAAGAGCAGGACGATCCGCGGGATGGCGCGGAAGAACCAGACGTAGGCCCACGCCGTCCCCGACAGGACCGGGTTGGGCGAGAGCCGCATGACCGCCAGCAGGATGCCGAGCAGCACCCCGAGCACCATGGCCAGCACCGTCATGACCAGCGTCGTCCGGGCCCCGCGCAGGACCGCGGGGGTGAACATGTTGTCGAACATGAACTGCCACTGGAACACCGGGTTCGTGGCGAGCATGTGGACGAACATGGCCACGAGCACCGCGATCACCGCGGTGGCGATCCACCGGCCGGGGTGCCGGACCGGCACCGCCCGGATCTGCTCGGGCGGTGCCGGCCGCGTCGCGGTGTCGGTGCTGCGGGGCGGGCTGGCCATGGCGGAGTCGGAGGTCAGCTGACGGTCGGGTTGACCGTCGGGTCGGTGATGGCGCCGTCCTCCACGCCCCACCGCTCCAGCACCTCCTGGTAGGCGCCCTCGTCGATGAGGCTCTGCACCGCGTCGCGGATCGCCTCGGCGAACTCGGTCTGGTCCTTGGCGATCACGTAGCCGTAGGGCGCGGAGTCGTAGATGTCGCCCAGCAGCTCGAGCTGGCCGTTGCTCTGCTGGACGGCGTAGGCGACGATGGGGGAGTCGGCGAGCACGGCGGCGTCCTTGCCGGACACGACCGCGGCCGTCGCCTCGTCCTGGCCCTCGTACTGGTCGATCGTGATCGGCTCCTCGCCGGCCGCGACGCACTCGTCGGAACGGGCGGTCAGGTCGTCGACCTGGACGGTGCCCTTCTGCACGGCGATGCTCAGCCCGCAGGCGTTGTCCGGGTCCACGTTCTCCGGGTTGCCCGCCTTGGCGGCCCACTGGGTGCCGGCCGAGTAGTAGCTGACCATGTTGGCCTGCTCCATGCGCTCGGGGCTGATCGTGAACGAGGAGACGCCGACCTCGTACCGGCCCGAGCCGACGCCGGCGATGATCGAGTCGAACGGGGCCGTCTCGAACTGCGCCTCCAGGCCCAGCCGCTGCGCCACCAGGGTGAACAGGTCGACGTCGAAGCCGATGATCGTCTGGCCGTCCTCGGCGATGAACTCGCTCGGCGCGTAGGTGGTGTCACTCCCCACGGCGATCACGCCGTCGGAGGCGATGGCCTCCGGAACGCGCGCGGCCAGCTCCTCGTCGACGGACACGCTGGGCAGCGGCGACCCGGTGGCCTCGCCGCCGCCCCCGCCCGCGTCGCCGCCGGTGTCGGCGGCGTCGCCACCACAGCCGGTGGCGAGCAGGGCGACGCTGGTGAGGACCGACAGGGCGACGGTCCTGCGGCGTGGCAGGGAGCGGATGGGCACGGTTGTCTCCTTCACCGGATGCGATCGCCCTGATCCTGCCCCGCCGAGCCGCGAAGTGCGGAGGGGGGCGGCGCGGGACCACCGGCGCGGATCAGCCGGTGGGCGTGCTGCCGGCCGGCGGGGCGGGTGTGGCGCCCCGCTGCGGTTCCTGCGTCGGGACCGTCGCGCCGTCCGGAGCCGGGTCTTCCCCCGGCCCCGTGGTCGTCGTCGGCTCGGAGGGCTCCTCGGGCGCGGTGTCCTCCGGGACGCTCTCCTCCGGGGTCGTCTCCTCCGGAGCCTCCTCCGTGGGGTCGGCCGTCTCGGTCGGCTCGGTCGTCGTCCGCGGAGCGGTCGTCGGGTCGGGCTGCGTGGTGGGGGCCGGCTCCACCGGCCCGGACACGTCGCCGCTGCCGCCGGCCGCCCCGGTCTCCGTCGTCTCCGGCCGCACGTAGAGGTACAGCAGGCCGACCGCGAGGAAGAGCAGGGCCATGACCACGGTCGAGGTGCGTGCCCGACCGAGGTGGTGGGGGATCGCCGACCACCACCGGTTGGGCCCCTCCGCCGGCGCGGTGGTCAGGGTCGGCTTGACCGCCGGCATGGCACGGGTCGGTTCGTCGCGAGGCCCGCTCACCGTCCTCCCTCCCGGGCGAACCCGTCGCCCTCCGCGACGCCCACCGTCCCGCTGGTGGGCGCCGGCACGTTCAGTCCCTCCGCGCGGAAGGCCGACACGACGCGGGCGCGCAGGTCGCGGCCGACGTCGAACTGCTTGCCCGGCAGCGTGCGGGCGACCACCCGCACGCTGACCTCGTCGAGGCCGAGGCTCTCCACACCCATGACACTGGGCGGGTCGAGCAGCAGCGGCCGCAGGTCCGGATCACGGAAGGCGTCCCGGCCCACCTCGCGCAGGATCTCGTTGACCTGGTTGACGTCGACGGTCGGCGGCACCGGCACGTCGATGACCGCACGCGCCCAGTCGCGGGAGTGGTTGACCACCTTCACGATCTGGCCGTTGGGCAGGGTGACCACCTCACCGTTCGGGGAGCGGATCCGGGTGACCCGCAGAGTCACGTCCTCCACGGTGCCGGTGGCCTGGTCACCGCCGCCGACGACGGTGATCGAGACGACGTCGCCGAAGCCGTACTGCCGCTCGGTGATGATGAAGAACCCGGCCAGCACGTCCCCGACGATCCGCTGCGCGCCGAAGCCGAGGCCGACGCCGAGCACGGTCGCCGGCGCGACCAGCCCGGTGATCGGGACCCCCAGCCGATCGAGGACGAAGAACACCGCGACCGCGTAGATCAGGACGATCAGCGTCCAGGTGATCACCTGGGTCAGCGAGTGCCGGTGCTTGGCGGCCTCCGAGCGCACCAGGGCGTCCCCGCCGGTGAAGCGGGCGTCGATCCGGCTGGTGATCCGGTCGCCCACCCAGGCCACGAAGCGGGCCAGCAGCACCGAGCCCAAGATGATCAGGACGATCTCCAGGCCGCGGCCGGCGAGCCACTCGAGGAAGGGCCTCAGCTCGTTCATGAGACGTGCGTCAGTCGGGTGCGGTCCATCCTCTCCAGCCTCGTCCGTGCGGCGGCGATCCGGCAAACCGTGTGGTCAGCGGGGGGTGACGAACAGTGACTGCGCGGAGCGGCCGATCCAGCCGGTGGTGTCGTAGAGGTCGGCGAAGCACTGGCCCGCCCCGGTCGGGCCCAGGGAGGTGGCCGCGTCCACGCCGAGCCACTCCCCGGCCGGCGGGCGGAACAGCGCCACGGTGAGGTCGACGTTGGCGAACGTCGCCCGGGTCCAGTCCAGGACGGCGGAGACGCCGCTGGCCGCGTCGGTCATGACCAGCAGGTGCTGCAGCGGCGTCATCGGCTCGCCCTCGACCAGGGCGCACAGCGGCCGGGTCCAGGCGGCGGCCGGACCGGGGGCGTTGAACGAGCCGGAGGCAAACCGCCACTCCAGCGCCCGGTGATAGGCGATCTCCGTGGTGAAGAAGGCCGCGGTCTCCGGGCGGCTGTCCGCCGGGCCGACGGGCGCCGGGTGCGCGGCCACCGGCACGTCGACGGCGGGAGTCGCGCCGGTGCGCATCCGCCAGGCGGTCAGCCGCATGAGGGACCGGTCGTCGAAGGCGTCGAGGACCGCCTCCACCAGTTCGATCCGCTTCCCGGGGCGCAGGACGCGGGCGCGGACGCGGACCGGCCCCACCGGCACGGGCCCGAGGATGTCGTAGGCCAGGCGAACCGTCTGCCCCTCGGGGATGTCCCCGGCCCGCTCGACCTCCCGCGCCAGCAGCGCCGCCGGCGGCCCGGCGTGCTGCAGCCCCGGGTCCCAGGGGCCGATGGTGAGCGCCGTGGCGCGGAAACCGCCGTCCTCGGGCACGTAGAGGGCTGCCGGAAGGTCCATGACCAGCAGTCTCCCGGTCGGTCAGCCGCCGCTGCGACGGGCCTCCCACACCGCGAAGCCGGTCCAGCCGGCGGCCAGGAGCGCCGCGACCACCCACAGCCAGCGCAGCGAGCCGGCGGGGTTGGCCAGCACCAGCAACACGGCGACCACCAGCACCGCGCCGGCCAGCGGGGTGGCGCGCAGCAGGGAGCCCAGGGTGTCCGGCCCGGGGATCGCCACGAACACCACGAGGGCCACGACGAGCAGGAACCCGCAGAGCGCGGCCAGGAACGCCGCGGAGATCCCGTACTGGGCCGGCAGCGCGACGGTGCCCAGGCCGCCGGCCACGACGCCGAGGGCCAGGCCGAGCAGGAGCCGCCGGCGCCGCTGGGACCAGGGCGGCCGGGGCGAGGACACGCCCCCCATCTTCCCGGCCCCGCGGCCCGGCACACCGGCGATGAGTTCGGCGGGCCGGCGCCGTCCTACCTGCCGACGGGCCGATCGGGCCCTCCGGACGACGGGAGACGACCGTGCGCATGATCTTCGTGAACCTGCCGGTGAAGGACCTCGACGCGGCGAAGGCCTTCTACGCCGCACTCGGGTTCGGCTTCAACGAGCAGTTCGCCGACGAGTCGGCGGCCTCGGTGATCATCGAGGAGAACATCTGGGTGATGCTGCTCACCCGGGAGCGGTTCGCCGACTTCGTCGCCGGCGAGGTGGGCGACCCGGCGCAGGTGACCACGGTGCTCAACTGCCTGTCGGCGGGCAGCCGGCAGGAGGTCGACGACCTGGTGGCCAGGGCGCTGGCCGCCGGCGGCAAGCCGTGGAAGCCGGTCATGGACGAGGGGCCGATGTACGGCGGCAGCTTCACCGACCCGGACGGCAACGTCTGGGAGGTCATGTGGATGGACCCGGCCGTCATCCGGTGACCGGTCCGCAGCCGGCCGCGGCCCTGGCGGAGGTGTTCGCCGCCGCCGGGCCACGGCCGGAGCTGGCCGAGCGGCTGGCGGTCTTCGCGCCGCTGATCGGCAGTTGGGACCTGCGGGTGGAGGACGTCGCGGCCGACGGCACGGTGACCGTCGGCGACGGGGAGTGGCACTTCGGCTGGGCGCTCGACGGGCGGGCGCTGGCCGACGTCTGGATCAGCCCCTCCCGCGCCGCCCGGGCGGCCGGCGCCCGGGACGGTGAGTGGGGGTTGAGCCTGCGCTTCTGGGACGAGGGGCTGGGCCGCTACCGGTCGACCTGGCACGGCCCGCTGCGCGGCTGGGTCATCCCGTTCCTCGCCCGCCCGACCGACGACGGCCTGGTCCTGGAGGGCGAGCGGGACGGCACCCGGCTGCGGTGGGTCTTCTCCGATCTCGGCGCGACGTCGTTCCGCTGGCGGGCCGAGGAGGCCGAGGGCGGCGCCGGCTACCGGGTGCGGCAGCGGTTCACCGCGACCCGCCGTCCGGCTGACCCGGCCCGGTAGGGGGCACGGGGCGTTACGGGGACTACATTCCCGGTCGTGTCCCGTGTCGCCCGTCTCCCCGCCTTCGGCTATGCCGCCACCCTCGCCGCGGCCGGGCTGTTCGCGGTCAACGGCACGGTGTCCACCCTGGCGCTGCAGGCGGGGATCGCGCCGACGCGGCTGACCGCCCTGCGCTGCCTGGGCGCGGCGGTGGGGCTGCTCCTGGTGCTCGCGGCGGTCTCGCCGGAGCGGCTGCGGCTGACCTGGCGGGAGATGCCGTTCCTCGCCGTCTTCGGCGTCGTCGGCGTGGCGCTCACCCAGTTCCTGTACTACGTCGCGATCGGCCGACTGCCGGTCGGCATCGCGCTGGTGTTCGAGATGACCGCGCCGGTGCTCGTCGCGCTCTACGTCTGGCTGGTGCGCGGCGAGCGGGTGCGCAGCCGGCTGTGGCTGGCGCTGCTGCTGTCGCTGTCGGGGCTGGTCCTGGTCGCGCAGGTGTGGCAGGGCGGCGGCTCGCTCGACCCGCTCGGCGTCGGGGCGGCCCTGACGGCGGCGGTCTCGCTGGCCACCTACTACCTCATGGGGGAGCGCGGCACGGTCGGCCGCGACCCGGTGGCGCTGACCTGCTGGAGCTTCGTCGCCGCGGCGCTGTTCTGGTCGGTCGCCGCGCCCTGGTGGGAGTTCGACGCCGGCGTCCTCGCCGACCCGGTCCCGGTCTCGCTGGGGCCGCTGCAGCTGCCGCTGTGGGCGCTGGTGGCCTGGATCGTCGTCCTCGGCGCGATGGTGCCGTTCTGGCTGTCGATCACGGCGCTGCGGCACCTGCCTCCGACGACGGCCGGCCTGGTGGCCACGGTCGAGCCGGTGCTGGCCTCGGTCGTGGCCTGGCTGTGGGTGGAGCAGGTGCTCACCGGCTGGCAGGTGGCCGGCGGCGCCGTCGTCCTGGCGGGGATCGCGCTGGCCCAGACCGCGCGCAGCGAGCCGGTGCCGACCGCCCTGCCGGAGACGCCGGCGACGGTGGCCGGCTGACCTCCTCCCGCTCCCCCCGCGTCCGCCCCCCCGCGGCGAGCCCTCCCGAGGGAAGGGAGGGCGGGTCAGCGGCGCTGCCGCCGGCTCCCGCCGTGCCAGTCCTCCTCGATGCCCACGTCACCCGGCCGGACGCCGAACGCCGGCAGCTGCGGACGCTCGCGCAGGCTGCGCTTGAGCTCGGCGAAGCCGGGGAAGCGGGCCAGCCCGACCACGTGGTCCCACAGCGCGACGGCGTCCTCCTCGCCGGGCAGCCGGCTGATCACCGGCCCGAAGAAGGACACACCCCCCGGGGGCTCGAAGTGCAGGATCGGGGTGCCGACGTCCCGGCCGGTCAGGGCGAGCGCCTCGTCGGTCTCCGCCCGCAGCTCGTGGTCCCACCACGGGTCGTCGAGCGCGTCGGCGAGGTCGGCCGGGAACCCCGCCTCGCGCAGCACCGGCTCGACGAACTCCCGGGTGCCCCGCCGTTCGGCGTCCCCGGGCTCGGTGCGCTCGGTCTCGAAGATCCGCGTGCCCAGGGCGGCGTACAGCCGGCCTACGGCCTCCCGGCCGTGCTCGCTGCGGGCCCGCGCCACCATCCGGAGCAGCCGCAGCCCGGCGGTGTGCCCGGCCTCGTAGTCCGGCGGGAACAGGGCGTCGTAGTCGACGTGGGAGTTGAGCAGCCGCAGCGAGATCAGCCGCCAGTCGACCGTGTAGTCCCGCTGCGCGGCGACCGTGCGCACCCACTTGCTGGTCATCCAGGCGAAGGGGCAGACCGGGTCGAAGTAGAAGTGCAGGTCGGCCGCGGTGTCCGCGCTCATCGCGGCAGCAGCTCCTCGATCGCGGCGCGCACCTCCGGCGCGTCCGGCTCCGTACGCGGCCGGTAGCGCGCGACCACCTGGCCGTCGGCGGAGAGGAGAAATTTCTCGAAGTTCCACTGCACGTCGCCGGCGGCGCCGGTCGCGTCGGGGGCCTCCCGCAGCCGCTGGTAGAGCGGGTGCGCGCCCAGGCCGTTGACCTCCACCTTGGCCGTCATCGGGAAGGTGACCCCGTAGGTGGCCGAGCAGAACCGGGCGATCTCCTCCTC
This sequence comes from Geodermatophilus sp., assembly GCA_036259935.1. Lineage (GTDB taxonomy): Bacteria > Actinomycetota > Actinomycetes > Mycobacteriales > Geodermatophilaceae > Geodermatophilus. Next base: position 9,965 of record DATAAV010000260.1, read on the forward strand.
GGTGCCCGGCTCCTGCCCCAGGAACTGGTTGCAGGGCACCCCGACCACGGTGAACCCGCGCCCGCCGTACTCCTGCTGCAGCGCCTCCAGCTTGCTGTACTGCGGGGTCAGGCCGCAGCGGCTGGCGACGTTGACCACGAGCGCGGTGCGGCCGCCGGTGAGCGCGCCGAGCGTGGTCGCCTCTCCCTGCAGGGTCGTGACGGGCAGGTCGAGCAGGTCGGACATGGATCTCCTCGGGTGGGTAGGTGTCAGTCCAGGCCGCTGATGTCGTCGGGGACGTCGACGGAGTGCTGGCGCAGCGCCTCCAGCGGCACGATCTCCAGGGCCTTGACGTTGGTGGCGGCCAGGACCACCCCGGCCGCGGCGCCGGCCTGGTAGGCCTGCAGCCACCGGACGGCGACCACGCACCACCGGTCGCCCGGCTTCAGGCCGGGGAAACCGAACTCGGGGCGCGGGGTGGTCAGGTCGTTGCCCAGCGCCTGCTGGAGGGCGAGGAACTCCGCGGAGACGACGGCGCAGACGGTGTGGCTGCCGACGTCCTCGGGCCCGCTGGTGCAGCTCCCGTCGCGGTAGAAGCCGGTGAGCGGGTCGGTGCTGCAGGGCTGCAGCGGCCCGCCGAGGACGTTGCGCTCCTGCTCGGCAGGGCCCTCGCTCACGCGTCCTCCCGACGTCGGCCCACCCGCGGCCGGCCGCAGCGGGTGCTCGGAGCTGGTGATCTGCAGCGTTCCAAACCCGGGCCGCCCGCGCACGCTTCCCGCCCGCCGGCTCAGGGGGGAACGGGTCCGTCGGAGCCGGCGGGGTACTCCCGCAGCGGCACCTCGCCGGCGGCCCACGCGGCCAGCACCGGCTCGACGATCCGCCAGCTCTCCTCGGCCTCGACGTCGCTGATCGACAGCGTGGCGTTCCCCGCCAACAGCTCGCGCAGCAGCACCCCGTAGGCCGGCAGCTCCTGCGGGGGCAGGTCGGCGGCGAGCACCTCCCGCTCGAGGTCGAACGGGGAGCCGGCGCCGTTGAGGTTGAGCTCCAGCGCGACCGAGTCCGGGTCCAGCCGCAGCCGGAGGACGTCGGGCTCGGGCTGCTGGTCGCCGAAGGGCAGGTGCGGCACCGGCTTGAAGCGCACGACCACCTCGCGCCGTCCGGTGCCCAGGGCCTTCCCGGTGCGCAGGCGGAACGGGACCCCGGCCCAGCGCCAGGTGTCGACGGTGACGGTGAACTCCGCGTAGGTCTCCGTGCCGCGGGCGGGGTCGACGCCCACCTCGTCGACGTAGGCCGGCAGCGCGCGGCCCTCGACAATGCCGGCGGTGTACCGGCCCCGCACGCTGCCCGAGGTCATGTCCGCCGGCGGGCTCACCGCGCGCAGGACGTCGGCCCTCCGGGACGGCAGTGTGGTCGCGTCGAGCGCGCTGGGGGGCTCCATCGCCACGAGGGTGAGCAGCTGGAGTAGGTGGTTCTGCAGCATGTCCCGCAGCGCCCCGGCGGCGTCGTAGTAGCCGGCCCGGCCCTCCAGCCCGAGGGTCTCGTCGAAGACGATCTCGACGGCGGCCACGTGCTCGGCCCGCCACGCGGGCTCGAACAGCCGGTTGGCGAAGCGCAGGCCGAGGATGTTGAGCGCGGTCTGCATGGCGAGGAAGTGGTCGATGCGGAAGACGGCGTCCTCGGGCACCAGCCGGTGCAGCACCTCGTTGAGCGCCCGGGCGTCGTCGCGGTTCCGGCCGAAGGGCTTCTCGACCACGATCCGCGTGCCCTCGGGCACGCCGACCTTCTCCAGCGCCTGGAGCGTCGGAAGGAAGACGGTGTTGGGCAGGGCGAGATAGACGATCGGCGCGTCCTCCACCTGCGCCAGCGCCGTCCGCAGGTCGTCGGGGGAGGTGACGTCGCCGGGGACGTGGCGCAGCCGGGGGAGCAGGCCGTCGCGGACGTCCGCGGGGAGATCCTGCGCGTGCGCGGCCAGCCGGTCGCGGCTCCACCGGCGGTAGCGGTCGTCGTCCCAGTCCTCTTGGCTGACCGCGAGCACGGCGACGTCCTCGCCGAGGACGCCGCGGTCGTAGAGCAGCGCCAGGGAGGGCAGCAGCAGCCGCCCGGTGAGGTCCCCGGTGCCGCCGAGGACGACGAGTGAGCGGGTCACGGCCGCATCCCCTCTGCCCGCGCCAGGTTGACGCCGCTGCTGATCAGCCCCAGGTGGCTGAAGGCCTGGGGGAAGTTGCCGAGAAAGGCGCCGGTGGACGGGTCGATCTCCTCCGACAGCAGGCCCAGGCCGGTGGCCCGGCCGCACAGGGAGTCGTAGAGGTCGAGCGCCTCCTGCAGGCGGCCCTGCGCGGCGAGGTTGTCGACCAGCCAGAAGCTGCACAACAGGAAGGCGCCCTCCCCGCCGGTCAGCCCGTCGGGGGACTCCGCGTGCAGGTAGCGGTAGAGCAGGCCGTTCCCGGCGTCGAGGTGGTGGCGCACCGCCTCGGTCGTGGCCACCATGCGAGGGTCGTCGGCGGGCAGGACGTCGCGCAGCGGCAGGGCCAGCAGCGAACCATCGAGCCCGCCGTAGGGGCCGCCGGGTGGGGCGAGGTGCTCGGTGAAGCTCTTCCGGTCCGGGTCCCAGGCGCGCTCGAGCAGGGTGCTGCGGATCCGCTCGGCCTCGGCCCGCCACCGGTCGCGGGGATGGTCCAGGCCGCAGAGCGCGGCGATGCGCAACGCGCGGTCGACGGCGACCGAGCACAGCGCCACCGAGTAGGTGAACGGCCGGCCGGCGCCCCGGACCTCCCAGATGCCGTGGTCGGGGGTGGCCCAGCGCTCGATGGCCTGCTCGGTCAGCCGGGTGAGGTTGGACCAGAGGTGCTCGTCGACCCCGCCGCCGGAGCGCACCCATCCGTAGGCGACGTCGAGCAGTTCGCCGTAGACGTCGTGCTGGGTCTGGGTGGCCGCGGCATTGCCCCAGCGGACCGGGGCCGAGCCGCGGTAACCCGAGAGCGCCGGATCGATCCGCTCCACGGGGGGCCGGCCGCCGTCCAGGGCATACATGAGGCTCGGGGCGCCGTCCCGCTCGGCGTTGGTGAGCGTCCACGCGAGGAAGGAGTCGGCCTCGCTGGTCATCCCCACCTGGCGCAGCGCGTAGCTCGAGAAGGCGGCATCGCGCACCCAGGTGTAGCGGTAGTCCCAGTTGCGGACGCCGCCGATCTCCTCCGGCAGGGAGGACGTCGCCGCCGCCATGAGCGCGCCGCTGGGCACGTGGTCGAGCAGCTTGAGCGTCAGGGCCGAGCGGCGGACCAGGTGCCGCTGCGGGCCCTCGTACCGCAGCCGGCCGGCCCACTCGCGCCAGGCCTGCGTCGTCCGGTGCACCAGCTCCGCGGGATCGGCACGGTCGAGCAGCCGGGTGTTGCCCGACCAGTGCAGGGTGGCGGTCAGCCGCTCACCGGGGCGCAGCCGGACGACGCCCCCGATCGAGCCGTCGGTGGCGACCTCGAGCTCGTGGGAGCACCACAGCGCCAGGCGCAGCTCCGGCCGCGCCGGCCAGTGCAGCCGCCACGCCCCGCCCTCGCGGGTGGCGCGCACCTGGTCCTTCGGGCGCAGCCGCACCGCCACGTCGACCGGGCCGGAGACGGCGCGGGCCAGGCGCAGCAGTTCGCTGCGGCCGGCAGGCACCAGCTCGCCGAGGTCGGCGCCGGAGCGCAGGGTGAGGCAGTCGGTGACCTCCAGGGCGCCGCCGGTGCCCTGCAGGTCGGTGACCAGCACGCCGGTGTCCTCCAGGTAGCGCTGGCCTCCGGCCCGCACCCCGACCGGTGCGACGACGAAGGAGCCGCCGCGCTCGACGTCGAGCAGGCCGGCCAGCAGGGCGGGGCCGTCGAACTCGGGAAGGCAGAGCCAGGGGATCGACCCGTCGCTAGCGACCAGCGCGCACGTGGCGCCGTCCCCGATGAGCCCGTGGTCCTCGATCGGCAGGTAGCCGTCGGCGCGGCTCAGCGGGCGGGTTCGCACGAGAGGTCCTCTGGCTCGGGATCGTGTCCGCAGGGGCCTGCCCCGTCCGCCGCCGGCTCAACCTCCGCCGTCCGCGCAGCTGCGCAGACATCCCGCCCCGAGGGATGGCATCGTGCCGCTGTGAGCGCTGACACGACTGCCGAGCCCGAGGTCCTCTGGCGCCCGACGCCCGAGTCGATGCGGGCCACCCGGATCGCCGCGTTCGCCACCTGGGTTGCGCAGCGGCGCGGCCTCGACGTCGGCGACCCGCCGGACTACGACGCCCTGTGGCGCTGGTCGGTCGAGCACCTCGACCAGTTCTGGAACGACGTCGCCACCTGGTTCGACGTGCTGCCCGGCGTCCCCGACGACCGGGTGCTCACCCGGCGGGAGATGCCCGGTGCGGAGTGGTTCCCCGACGTGACCGTGAACTACGCCGAGCAGGCCCTCCGCCACGTCGGGGACGGCACCGTGGCGGCCGACGCCCCCGCGCTGATCGCCGTCGCCGAGGACGGCGAGCCGGTCGAGATCTCCTGGGCGTCCCTGCGCCGCCAGGTCGGGGCGTTCGCCGCCACCCTCCGCCGGCTCGGCGTGCGGCGGGGCGACCGCGTCGCCGGCTACCTGTCCACCGTGCCGGAGGCCGTGGTCGCCTTCCTCGGCGCGGCCTCGATCGGCGCGGTCTGGTCCTCCTGCGCCCCCGACTTCGGCACCCGCGCCGTCCTCGACCGCTTCGCGCAGATCGAGCCGACGGTCCTCGTCGCGGTCGACGGCTACCGGTTCAACGGCCGGCAGTTCGACCGCCGCGACGTCGTCGCCGAACTCCGCAACGCGCTGCCGAGCGTCCGGACGACGATCGCCCTGCCCCGGCTCTTCCCGGACGAGATCCCCGCGGGCGCCCTGCCGTGGGCCGAGGCGGTCGCCGAGGAGCAGGAGCCGGTCTTCGAGGCGCTGCCCTTCGACCACCCGCTGTGGATCGTCTACTCCTCGGGCACCACCGGGCTGCCCAAGGGGATCGTGCACGGGCACGGCGGGGTCGTCCTCGAGCAGCGCAAGCAGATCGGCCTGCACCTGGACGTCGGCCCCGGCGACCGCTTCTTCTGGTACACCTCCACCGCCTGGATCATGTGGAACATCTCCGCCTCGGCGCTGCTGGGCGGCGCGACGGTGGTGGTCTACGACGGCGCCCCTGCCTATCCCTCCGTCGACGCGCAGTTCGCCCTCGCCGCCCGCACCCGGCTGGACTACCTCGGCACCAGCGCCGGCTACCTGACCGCCTGCGAGAAGGCCGGCGTGCGACCGGGGGAGACCCACGACCTCTCCGCGCTGCGCGGGATCGGCTCCACCGGGTCGCCGCTGCCGGCCTCGGCGTTCCGCTGGGTCTACGACGCCGTGAGGCCCGACGTCCTCCTCGGCTCGCTGTCCGGCGGCACCGACGTCGCCACCGGCTTCATCGGCAGCTCGCCGCTGCTGCCGGTGACCGCCGGGGAGCTGCAGCGGCCGATGCTCGGCGTGGCCGCGGCCGCCTGGGACGAGCAGGGCCGGCCGGTCGTCGGCGAACTGGGCGAGCTGGTGATCACCGAGCCGATGCCGTCGATGCCGCTCTACTTCTGGAACGACCCGGACGGGACCCGCTACCGGGAGGCCTACTTCGAGCCCTGGCCCGGCGTGTGGCGGCACGGCGACTGGCTGGAGATCACCGACCGCGGCACCTGCCTCATCACCGGCCGCTCCGACTCCACGCTCAACCGCGGCGGCGTGCGCATGGGGACGGCGGACATCTACGCCGCGGTGGAGTCCGTTCCCGCGGTCGTCGACTGCGTGGTGCTCGGCGTCGAGCAGCGCGACGGCGGCTACTGGATGCCGCTGTTCGTGAAGCTCGCGCCGGGCCACGAGCTCACCGACGCCCTGGCCGACGAGATCAAGGCCGCGATCCGCACCCAGGCCAGCCCCCGGCACGTGCCCGACGAGATCATCGCCGTCCCCGCGGTGCCGCACACCCGCACCGGCAAGCGGCTGGAGGTCCCGCTCAAGCGGCTGTTCCAGGGCGTCGCCGCGGAACGCGCGCTCAACGTCGGGGCGGTCGACGATCCCGCCGCCGTCGAGCACTACGTCCGGCTGGCCGAGGAGCGTGGCGTGCGCTGATGTGGCCGGCGCCCACCGCCACGGACGGCGGCGTGTGCGGAGACGCCATCGCCGCGCTGTGACCGGCGCCATACGGTGCGGAGCGACCGACCCGCCCCCCGGAGGAGGCCTCGTGCGGCGCCGTGCCCTGCTGCGACTCCTGCTCGTGCCGGCGCTCGTGGCCACCGGCCTGCTCACCGCCGGGGCCGGCCCGGCCGCCGCGGCGGCCGCGCCCACGCGGGTGGCGGACTTCGGCGCCAACCCCGGCGCGCTGGAGATGTACGTGCACCGCCCGGCCGGGCTGGAGGACGGCGCGCCGGTCGTCGTCGCGCTGCACGGCTGCACCCAGGACGCCGCCGGGTACGCGGCCGGCACGGGCTGGCCGGAGCTGGCCGACCGGTGGGGCTTCACCGTCGTCCTGCCGCAGCAGAGCCGGGTCAACAACGCCAACGCGTGCTTCAACTGGTTCGAGCCCGGCGACGTCGCCCGCGGCCAGGGCGAGGCCGCCTCGATCCGCAGCATGGTCGCCCACGCGGTGAGGGCGTACGGCGCCGACCCGGGGCGGGTCTTCGTCACCGGGCTCTCGGCCGGTGGCGCCATGAGCGCGGCCCTGCTGGCCGCCTACCCCGACGTCTTCGCCGCCGGGTCGGTGATCGCGGGCGTCCCTGCCGGCTGCGCCGACGGCCTGCTGCCCGCGCTGGTGTGCATGAGCGCCGCCCCGCCGCGCAGCCCGGAGGAGTGGGCGGCCGAGGTCCGTGCCGCCGCCCCGGCCGGCACCACCGACTGGCCCGAGGTCTCCGTCTGGCACGGCACCCAGGACACGACCGTCAACCCGGGGAACGCCACGAGCTCGCGCGACCAGTGGACGGCGGTGCACGGGCTGACGCAGGTGCCGAGCACGACCGCCGCGCTCCCGGCCGGCACCACCCGCGCGCAGTACGCCGACCGCGAGGGGCTCGTGCGGGTCACCACCTACACGGTCGAGGGCATGGGCCACGGCGCGCCCAACGACCCCGGGACCGGCCCGCGCCAGTGTGGCCGGCCCGCTCAGTACTTCGCCGACACCGTCTGCTCCAGCTGGTACGACGGCGTGAGCTGGGGCCTCGACCACCCCGGCCGGGCGCCGTACCGGCCCGTCCGCGCCGGCTGAGACCCGCGGGACGCCGTGGTGACGCTGGTCACCCGGTGGGTGACCGGAGGCCGCGCCGGGCACTGCATCCGGTGGAGCCCCTCCCGTGGACGAGGAGACCGCCGACGATGACGTCGACCGCCGAGACCCCGACCGAGACGCTGCAGCCGCAGCCGCCCGCCCTGCTGCCCCCGTGGCACACCCCCGAGCGGGAGGCGCTGCAGGAGCAGGCCCGCCGGTTCGCCATGGACGAGGTGCTGCCGGTCGCCAACGAGCTCGACCCGCAGAAGGGCGAGATCCCGGCGTCCCTGCTGGGCCGGCTGGCCGAGCTGGGGTACTTCGGCATCACCGTCCCGGCCGAGGACGGCGGACTGGGCCTGGGCGTCTTCGAGTACTGCATGGTCAGCGAGGAGCTGGCCCGCGCCTGGATGTCGACGGCCAGCATCCTGGCCCGCTCGCAGGGCCTCGGGACGGCGGTCGCCGACCCGGACCGCCGTCGCGAGCTGCTGGGCCGCAGCGCCCGCGGCGAGTGGATCGGCGCCATCGCGCTGTCCGAGCCCGACGCCGGCTCCGACCTCGCCGGCGTCTCCACGCGCGCGGTGCTCGACGGCGACGAGTGGGTGGTCACCGGCCGCAAGCGCTGGTGCGGCAATGCCAAGGCCGCCGACTTCATCCAGGTGCTGGTGCGCGAGCGCGACCCCGAGCCGGGCGAGTCGCGCTCGAAGGGCCTGGTCAACCTGCTGCTCGAGAAGGAGCGGGGCGAGTTCCCGGAGGGGCTCACCGGCTACCCGATCGACAAGGTCGGCTACCACGGCTTCCTCACCTGGGACCTCACCTTCGACGGCGTCCGCATCCCGCGCGAGAACGTCATCGACGAGGCTGCAGCAAGCGAGGAGGAGGGGGCAGCCGGCGGGCGGGTGGAGGACAGCCGAGCGAGGCGCGCAGGGTTCGCCCAGGCGCAGAAGTTCCTGAACACGGCCCGGGTGCACACCGCCGCCCGCGCCGTCGGGCTGGCCCGCGCCGCCCTCGAGGACTCCGTGCTCTACCTGCAGGAGCGCGAGCAGTTCGGCCACCCGATCGGCGACTTCCAGGCGCTGCGGTTCGCCGTCGCCGAGATGGCCGCCCAGGTGGAGCAGGCCCGCGCCTTCTACCGGCAGGTCGCCCACCTGCTCGACCTCGGCGTCCCCTGCGAGCGGGAGGCGGCGATGATCAAGCTGGAGGCCACCGAGATGTCGGTGCGGGTCACCAACCAGGCCATGCAACTGCACGGCGGCAACGGCTACACCACCGAGCGCCAGGTCGAGCGGCACTGGCGCGACGCCCGGCTGACCACGATCTTCGAGGGCACCAGCGAGATCCAGAAGCGGATCATCAGCGACCGGCTGCTGCCGCGCAGCCCGCTGGCCTGAGCATGGACCCCCGGCCCCCACCGCTCGCACGCTCGCGGCGGGACCCGGCAGGGGGCCGGTCCATCAGAGCAGTCGTTCGAGGCCGTCGAGGATGAGGTCGAGGCCGAACTCGAACTCGTCCCCGTAGTCGTAGCCCGGCTTCATGACGTGCTCGGCCGTGAACTCGAACAGGTGCGGGTAGGTGTCGGCGGGGAACTGGGCGAGCATCACCTGCGCCAGTTCGGCGGTCTCCTCCGGGGTGTCGAACGGCAGCCCCTTCTCCTGCAGCGCGAAGCCGTAGACGTAGCTGTCGAGCGCGGAGAAGGCGTGCGCCGCCTGCGCGACGGTGAAGCCGCCGGCCCGCAGGCAGCCGAGCACCGCGTCGTGGTGCCGCAGCGTCGCCAGGCCGGGCGAGGTCCGCGACTCCATCAGCCCGATCGCCCAGCGATGGCGGGAGAGCACCCGGCGCACCGAGATGGCGCGCTCGCGCATCGACGTCCGCCAGTGGTCCTCGGCCGATGGCAGGTCGATCTCGGCGAAGACGACGTCGATCATGCCGTCGAGCAGGTCGTCCTTGTTGGCCACGTGGTTGTAGAGCGACATGGCCTCGACCCCCATCGCGCTGCCGAGTTTGCGCATGCTCAACGACTCGATGCCGGACTCGTCGGCGAGCGCTACCGCCGCTTCGAGGATCCGCTCGCGGGTGAGCGGCGCACGGCGCTCCCCGGTCGGCCGGGCCGGCGACGTCATCGGCACCTCCCTCCCTCGCGACGCTTGACAAGCTTACGGCGTAAGTCAGAGACTTACGCCGTAAGTTCCGGGAGCGGTGAGGCGGAGGCCATGGAGACGAGCAGGCATGTCGGGGCGGCGGAGTCGGTCGCCGACGGAGCGACGATGACGGCCGTCGTGCAGACGACGTACGGCCCGGCACCCGAGGGCGTCCTGACGGTGCAGCAGGTCCCCCGGCCCTCGATCGGCGACGGGGACGTGCTCGTGCAGGTGCGCGCGGCCAGCGTCGACCGGGGCACCTGGCACGTGATGGCAGGTCTGCCCTATCCCATCCGGCTCGCGGGTTTCGGCGTGCGCCGCCCGAAGTACGCCAACCCCGGCCGGAGCCTGGCCGGCGTCGTGGAGGCCGTCGGCACCGGCGTGACCGGCCTCCGGCCGGGCGACGAGGTGTACGGCGTCGGCGAGGCCTCCTTCGCCGGGTACGCCCGTGCGCGAGCCGGCAAGCTGGCACCCCGGCCGGCGAACCTCTCCTTCGAGCAGGCGGCAGCCGTTCCGATCTCCGGGCTGACCGCCCTCCAGGCGGTGCGCGACCACGCACGGGTCCGAGCGGGGGAGAGGGTGCTGGTCATCGGCGCATCGGGCGGCGTGGGCAGCTTCGCGCTCCAGATCGCCAAGGCCAGCGGCGCCGAGGTGACCGGCACGGCCGGCACGGCGAAGGTCGACCTGGTCGGGGCGCTCGGCGCCGACGTCGTCGTCGACCACACCCGCGAGGACGTGCTGGCGGAGGACCACCGCTACGACGTCATCCTCGACACCGGCGGCAACCGGCGGCTGTCCGACCTCCGCCGCGCCCTCACCCGCGAGGGAAGGCTCGTGATCGTCGGCGGGGAGAACGGTGGGCGGTGGCTCGGCGGCACCCAGCGCCAGCTCCGGGCCCAGGTGTTCTCGCCGTTCGTCCGCCAGCAGCTGGGGACGTTCGTCGCGTCGGAGAACGCCGACGACCTGCGGGCTCTCACCGAGCTGGTCGAGGCCGGCCTGGTGACCCCGGCCGTCGACCGCGCCTATCCGCTCGGCGAGACCGCCGCGGCGATCCGGCACCTGATCGACGGGCACGCCCGCGGCAAGGTGGTCATCACCGTCTGAGCCGCGCCGAGCGGAGTGGCACGGGCGCACTTTCCGCGCCGTGGCACTCCGCTCACGCGCGGGCGAGGGCCTCGTCGTCCGCGTGGGCGATGTGGGCCAGCTCCCGCCAGATCAGCGCGAGCAGCACCGCGGAGCCGGCGAAGCCGAACCAGAACGGCCCGGTGACGCCCCACGCCCATGCGATGACCCCGCCGAGCCCCTGGCCGAGCACGATGCCGCCGAAGACCCCGATCGAGTAGAGGCTGCCCACCCGGCCCTGCAGCTCGGTCGGCACCGCGCGCATGCGCACCGTGCGCGACGTCGTCCCCCAGACGAAGGCGTGCGCGCCGAACACGAACAGGATCGCCATCGCCACCCAGGCATTGGTGGTGAGGGCCAGTCCCAGGTGGGTGAGGGTCTCCACGACCAGCCCGACCCGCATGATCGTGGCCAGGCTCGCGTGCCGCTCGAGCCAGTCGTAGGCGGCGGTGCCGACCAGCCCGCCCACCGCCCCGACCGTGGTGAGCAGCCCGAACCCGACCGCGCCGAGGTCCAGTCGCTGCATCGCGTAGAGCACCAGGACCGACCACGCGGCGCCGTAGGTGACGTTGAAGGTGACGATCGTGAGCGTCAGGGTGCGCACCGCGGGGTGTGCCCACGTCCAGCGCAGCCCCTCGACGACGTCCCGCCCGACGTGGCGGCGCTCGGCCGGCCGCGGCACCGCCGGCAGCCGCATCCGGGAGACCAGCAGCGCACCGAGGGCCACGCAGACCGCCTGGGCGAGGAACGGCCAGGCCCAGCCGGCCGCGAACAGCGCGGCGCCGACGGCCGGACCGACCAGCTCGTTCATCGTCAGCGCGCCGGTCATCATCCGCGCGTTGCCGATCCCGAGATCGCCCCGGGCCACGACCATCGGCAGCAGGGTGCCGGCGGTCGTGTCGGCGAAGACCTCGGCCGTGCCGAGCGCGAACACCGTCACCAGGACGACGGTCACGTCGACCGCGCCGGTCACCAGCGCCACGGTCAGGACGGCGAGCGCCGCGGCCCGGACCAGGTCGACCGCGACGACCAGCAGCCGGCGGTCCACCCGGTCGGCCAGCACCCCGGCGGAGAGCCCGAACAACAGCCACGGCAGGCGCTGCAGCAGCCCGGCCAGCGCGACCAGCAGCGGATCCTGGGTCTGCGCGGCCACCAGCAGGGGCCACGCGGCCAGCCCGATCCCGTCGCCCAGGCTGCTGGCCCAGGACGACCCGACCAGCCACCGGAACGACGTGCCCATGCGGGCGGGCAGCACCGCCTCGACCAGTCGACCCACGAGGAGGGGACTCTAGGGACGCGCCGCGCCACCGCCCACCGGATTTCCGCGGCTCAGCCGGGCCGCAGCACCCGCGCCTCCCACGGCGCCAGGACGTCGGGGGTCAGGGTGCGCAGGTTGCCGAGCACCAGGTCGGCCTCCACCGCCTCCGGCAGCAGCTCGGCCAGCCGCTGCGGGTGGCCGCTGACGTTGCACACGACGAGCAGCCGGTCCCCGCCGAGGGCGCGGGTGAACGCGTAGACCTCGTCGTGCTCGGGCAGCAGCATCGTGAAGTCACCGAGCGCGACCACCGGCAGCTCGTGGCGCAGCGCGATCAGCCGCCGGTGGTGGGCGAACACCGAGTCCGGGTCGCCCCGCTGGGCGGCGGCGTTCCACGCCACGTGGTCGGGGTTGACCGGCAGCCACGGGGTCCCGGTGGTGAAGCCGGCGTTCGGGGAGTCGTCCCACTGCACCGGGGTGCGCGCGTTGTCCCGGCTCATCCGCCGCAGGGCGGCCAGCACGTGCGCGGGGTCCTCGCCGAGGGCGGTGGCGTGCACGTAGTGGTTGAGCGACTCGATGTCGCGGAAGTCCTCCAGCGTCCGGAACGGGTAGTTGGCCATCCCGAGCTCCTCGCCCTGGTAGACGTAGGGCGTCCCCCGGTGCAGGTGCAGCAGGGTGGCCAGGCAGGTCGCCGAGTCGCGCCGGTAGCGCGGGGAGTCGTCGCCGAAGCGGGAGACCGCCCGCGGTTGGTCGTGGTTGTCCCAGTAGAGGGAGTTCCAGCCGGCGTCGTGCAGGCCGGCCTGCCAGCGTCCGAACGAGGCCTTCAGGTCCCGCAGCCGCAGCGGCCGGGGATGCCACTTGCTCTCCTCGAAGTCGAGCCCGACGTGCTCGAACTGGAAGACCATGTCCAGCTCGGCTCGCGCCGGGTCGGTGAACAGCCGGGCCTGCTCCACCGTCACCCCGGGCATCTCCCCGACGGTGAGCAGCCGCGAGTCGTGGGGCGCGAAGACCTCGCGGTGCATCTCCTGCAGGAACTCGTGGATGCGCGGCCCGCACAGGTAGGACGCCGAGCCGTCGCCGTAGCTGGTCCCGGGGATCGGCGGCCCGTCGTGCAGCGCGCCGTCCGGGCCGACGTCCTTGGAGATCATGTTGATGACGTCCAGGCGGAAGCCGTCGACCCCGCGGTCGAGCCACCACCGCATCATCGCGTAG
>DATAAV010000261.1:0-1646 GCA_036259935.1 Geodermatophilus sp.
CCGGACGCCGTCGAGCGCAACCTGACCCGCATGGGCGAGCTGTGCGCCGACGAGGGGGCGCTGGAGGTCACCGTGGCCAAGGAGGTCGCCGAGTCCGAGGCGCTGCTGGCCGCCCGCCGCTGCTCCCTGCCGGCGCTGTCCCGGCTGGACACGCTCACCGTGCTGGAGGACGTCACCGTGCCCCGCCCGCGGCTGGCCGAGATGGTCGACCGGATCGAGGCCGTCGCCGCCCGGCACGACCTGGTGATCGGCACCTTCGGCCACGCCGGCGACGGCAACCTGCACCCCACCGCCGTCATCGACGCCCGCGACCCGGCGGCCGCCGACCGCACCCACGCCGCCTTCGCCGAGATCTTCGCCGCGGCGCTCGAGCTCGACGGCACCATCACCGGGGAGCACGGCGTCGGCGCGGCGAAGCTGCCCTACCTGCGCGACCGGCTGGGAGACGACCAGATGGCCCTGCTCGCACGGATCAAGACGGCCTTCGACCCGGCCGGCATCCTCAACCCCGGGAAGACGGGCTCGTGACGGCCGAGGCGTCCGGCGCCACCGATGCCCCGGGTGCCGCCGGCGCGGCATCGCGCGGGATCTTCCCGCCCGAGCTGCTCGACCGGTGCATCTCCTGTGGGTTCTGCCTGCCGGCCTGCCCGACGTACGCGCTGAGCAAGGACGAGAAGTCCTCGCCGCGAGGGCGGATCACGCTGATGCGCGCGCTGGAGACCGGCGTCCTGGAGGACGACGACCCGACCCTGCGGGAGGAGTCCTCGTTCTGCCTGGGCTGCCGGGCGTGCGAGCCGGTCTGCCCGGCCGGCGTGCAGTACGGCGAGCTGCTCGAGCACTGGCGCTCGCACCAGTGGCAGGGCCGGCGCCGGCCGCCGCTGGCGCGGTTGCTCACCAACGTCGTCGTCCGCAACTGGCTGGTGCGCCGTCTCGGCACCTTCCGCGGGCACGCGCGCACGGCCGCCACCTCCCCGCAGGGTCCGCACCTGATGCTGGGCTGCTTCGAGCGCGCGCTGTTCCCCGCGGTGAGCCGGGCCGCGCGGCGGCTGCGCCCGGAGCTGGACGCCCCGGGCGACCAGGGCTGCTGCGGCGCCCTGCACGCGCACAACGGCGACCTCGAGCTGGGCCGCGAGCTGGCCCGGCGGCTCGGGGGGCAGCTGCCCGGCACGATCGTGACCACCGCGGGCGGCTGTGCGGCGCACCTGGCCGGCGTGCTGGGTCGCGACCGGGTCAAGGAGTTCTCCGAGTACGTGACGGGCGACGGCTCGGCGTCCTTCGGCGAGCTGCGGGTCGACGGACGGCGGGCGCGGGTCGCGCTGCAGGACTCCTGCCACCTGCGCAACGGGATGGACGTCTGGCGGGAGCCGCGGGAGCTGATCGCCGCCGTCGCCGACTACGTCGAGCTGCCCGGTGCGGCGCAGTGCTGTGGCTCGGCGGGCACGTACTCGCTGCTGCGGCCGAGGGACAGCCGCCGGGTGCTCGCCCCGAAGCTCGACCAGATCGAGGCCGCCGGCGTCGACTACGTCGTCGCGGTGAACCCCGGCTGCCAGCGGCAGCTGGTCACCGGCCTGCGCCGCCGCCGATCCCGGGTCCGTGTGCTGCACCTGACCGAGCTGCTGGCCGCTGCGCAGGACGGCGGGCTGCCC
>DATAAV010000262.1:0-2353 GCA_036259935.1 Geodermatophilus sp.
GTGGGTGGGAGACACCGGCGAGCGCAGCACCGGACCGGTCAGCCGACGGTGACGACGGGCGGACCGGACGGCGTCCCCTCGTCGGCGGCCTGGCCGGCCAGCCGCATGGCCTCCTCGATGAGGGTCTCGACGATCTTGGACTCGGGAACGGTCTTGACGACCTCGCCCTTGACGAAGATCTGACCCTTGCCGTTGCCCGACGCCACGCCCAGGTCGGCCTCGCGGGCCTCACCGGGACCGTTGACGACGCAGCCCATGACGGCCACCCGCAGCGGCACCTCGAGCCCGTCGAGTCCTGCGGTGACCTCGTCGGCCAGCGTGTAGACGTCGACCTGGGCGCGCCCGCAGGAGGGGCAGCTGACGATCTCCAGGCCGCGCTGGCGCAGGTTGAGCGACTCGAGGATCTGGTTGCCGACCTTGACCTCCTCGGCCGGCGGGGCGGAGAGGGAGACGCGGATGGTGTCGCCGATGCCCTGGCTCAGCAGCGCACCGAAGGCGACGGCGGACTTGATGGTGCCCTGGAAGGCCGGGCCGGCCTCGGTGACGCCGAGGTGCAGCGGGTAGTCGCACTGCGCGGCCAGCAGCTCGTAGGCGCGGACCATCACGACCGGGTCGTTGTGCTTCACCGAGATCTTGATGTCCCGGAAGTCGTGCTCCTCGAACAGCGAGCACTCCCAGAGCGCCGACTCGACCAGCGCCTCGGGGGTGGCCTTGCCGTACTTGGCCAGCAGCCGCTTGTCGAGCGACCCGGCGTTGACGCCGATCCGGATCGGGATGCCGGCGCCCTTGGCCGCCCGGGCGATCTCGCCGACCTTGTCGTCGAACTTCTTGATGTTGCCGGGGTTCACCCGGACGGCGGCGCAGCCGGCGTCGATCGCGGCGAACACGTAGCGCGGCTGGAAGTGGATGTCGGCGATGACCGGGATCTGCGACTTCCTCGCGATGATCGGCAGCGCCTCGGCGTCGTCGGTGTCCGGGACGGCGACCCGCACGATCTGGCAGCCGGAGGCGGTGAGCTCGGCGATCTGCTGGAGCGTGGCGTTGATGTCGGCGGTCTTGGTCGTCGTCATCGACTGCACGCTGACCGGGTGGTCGCTGCCCACTCCGACGTCGCCGACCATCAGCTGGCGGGTCTTGCGCCGGGGCGCGAGGACGGGTGGGGGCGCAGCGGGCATGCCGAGACCGACGGGGATCGCCATGTGCCCCAGTATCCCCGTCGCCTGCAGGTCGGCGCCGCGAACAGCGGGGACGGCTACTGCAGTGTGATGGGGTTGACGATGTCGGCGATCAGCAGCAGGCCCGAGAGGACGACGAACAGGCCCGCGACGACGTAGGCGACCGGCATCAGCCGGGCGATGTCGAACGGGCCGGGGTCGGGCCGGCCGCGCAGCCGGGCGACGACCGCCCGCGCCTTCTCGTAGAGCGCACCGGCGACGTGCCCGCCGTCGAGCGGGTAGATCGGCAGCAGGTTGAACAGGAACAGCACCAGGTTGATGCTCGCCAGCAGCTGCAGGAACGTGCTGACCTTCTCCAGCGCGGTCAGCTGCGGGATGGAGAAGACCTCACCGGAGATGCGGCCCACGCCGACGACGCCGATCGGGCCGTTGGGGTCGCGCTCCTCACCGAGGAACGCCGCGCGGAACAGCTGCGGGATGCGCTCGGGGATCTCGACCAGCCGCTCGACGGCGTTGGTGACGACGGTGCCGAAGTAGGCGGGGACGTCGGCGAGGTCCTGCCGGGCCAGCGCGCCGCTCGGCGAGACGCCGAGGTAGCCGGCCGTCGTCGTCCCCTCGGTGGGGTCGGTCGGGTCGGCGTAGACGGTGTTGGCGATCGGCGTCACGGTGACCTGCTGCCGCGCGCCGTCCCGCTCGATGGTGAGCTCGAGCGGCTGCCCGGGGCTGGTGCGGATCGCCTCCTGCACCACCGTCCAGCTGTCGTACGCGGTCGGGTCCAGCGGCCGCCCGTCGATGGCGACGATCGTGTCGCCGGGGCGCAGGCCGGCCGCCGCGGCGGGGCTCTGCTGGGGCAGCGCGCAGCCCGGCGTCCCGGCCTCGCAGGTCTGCCCGGCCGGGTCGATCGGCACCGTGCACGGGTCGGTCCCGGACCGGGCCTGGGCGACGGCGGTGGCGGGCAGCACGCAGGCCGGGACGGTGCGCACCGTCGTCGTCAGCACGCCGGTGCCGACGACGGTCAGCAGCACCGTGAACAGCAGCACCGCCAGCACCAGGTTGTGGAAGGGGCCAGCGAACATGACGATCACCCGCTGCCACCAGGGCTTGGCCCAGAAGACCCGGCCCTCATCGCCGAGGTGCGCGGCGCGGCGCTGGACGACGTCCGCCCCGGCGACGAGGGC
>DATAAV010000263.1:0-2723 GCA_036259935.1 Geodermatophilus sp.
GACGCGGGCGGCCACCGCGCCGAGCAGGCCGCGGGGGTCGTCGACCACGCACACCGGTAGCCCGGTGACCGTGGCCGCGTCGCGGCCAGCCGGATCGGTGAGCACGGCGACTGCGCCGCGAGCGGCGGCGTCGGCGGCGAACCGGGCGCCGTGGGTGCGGGCACCGGGCAGCGCGGCGTACAGGTCGCCCGGGCCGACCTCGGCCGAGGCGAGGGTGACGCCGCGGACGACGGTGGAAGAACTGCCCTGGACGGGCGCGCCGAGCAGGTCGGCCAGGTCGGCGAGGGACAGCGGGGTGGTCCCCGCAGGCCGGGGCACCGACCCGTCAGCGGGCGGGCTCACGGGACTCCAATCTACCGGCGGGCTCATCCGGCCCTGCGGCGCACGCGCAGACGGCGTCGCGCCCCGGCCGCCCGCCGACGGCGGTCAGTTCGAGCCGAGGTCGAACTCGGGGCGCGGGGTGGCCGACGGCACGATGCCGTCGGCGGTCAGCGCGTGGCGCATGATGTCGGCGAAGACCGGGGCGGCGACCTGCCCGCCCTCGGCCGAGCTGCTGGGTCGCTCGAGGTCGACGGCGACGACGTACTGCGGGTCGTCGGCCGGGGCGAAGCCCACGAACGTCGTCACGTACCCGCCCCCGGCGTAGCAGTTGCACTCGGGGTTGGACCGCTGCGCCGTCCCGGTCTTGCCGGCCACCCGGAAGCCCTCGACCTGGGCCAGCGGCGCGGTGCCGCCCGGACCGACGACGGCCTCGAGCATGTAGGCCATGTCCTCGGCGGTGCCCTCGCTGATCACCCGCTCGCGCGCCGGCTCCGGCGTCTCGGTGACCGTGCCGTCGGGAGCGGTGACCGAGGCGACGATCCGCGGCTCGATGCGCACCCCGCCGTTGGCGATCGCCTGGTAGATCGAGGCCATCTGCAGGGTCGTGACCGAGACGCCCTGGCCGATGGGCACGTTCGCCGCGCGGCCGGGATCCCACTCCGCGGAGTCCTGCAGGATGCCGCGGCTCTCGCCGGGCAGCTCGATCCCGGTGGTGTCGCCGACCCCGAAGGCGCGGAGGTACTCCTCGAGCGTCTCCTCGCCCACCTCCCGGGCGAGCATGATCGTCCCCACGTTGCTGGACCGGGCCAGAATGCCGGTCACGGTCCAGTCCTTCGGGGCGTGGTCGTGCGCGTCGGTGACCACCCGGTCGCCGGCCTGGATGTGCCCGTTGACCGTCAGCACGGTCTCCGGCGTGGCGACGCCCTCCTCCAGCGCGGCGGCCAGCGTGACCGCCTTCATCACCGAGCCGGGCTCGAAGACGCTGGAGACGACGGGGTTGCCCAGCAGGTCGGGATCGGTCTGCGAGTAGTTGCCGGGGTCGTAGCCGGGGCAGGAGCCCATTGCCACGACCTCGCCGGTCTGCACGTCGAGCACCACGGCGGACGCGCGGGTGGTCGCGCCGTCGTCGCAGGCCTGCTGCAGCCGCTCCTCCATGACGTACTGCAGGTCCTGGTCCAGCGTCAGGCCCACGGTGCTGCCGTCGGTGGCGGGGGTCGACTCGTCGATGCCCGAGGGGATCGGGTTGCCGCCGCTCCCGACCTCGACCCGCCGCTGCCCGGGGGTGCCGGCCAGCTCCTCCTGGAAGGTGTGCTCGATGCCGGCCAGCCCGGCGCCGTCGCGGCCGACGAAGCCGACGACCTGCCCGGCGACGGAGCCGGAGGGGTAGAGCCGCACCGGGTCGTCCTCGAAGAAGATGCCGCCCAGGCCCAGCTCCTCGATGGCGTCGGTCGTCTCCGGGGACACCTGCGTGGCGAGGACGACGTAGCGGCTGTCCTCCGACAGCCTCTCGGTGAGCTCGGAGACCGAGACGTCGAGCAGGGTGGTCAGGGCCAGGGCGGTGCGCTCGGGATCGTCGACGACGGCCGGGTCGGCCACCACGCGGGAGGCGGCCACGGTGTAGGCCAGCGGGTTGCCGTCGCGGTCGAGGACCTGCCCGCGCAGCGCGGCGATGGGATAGGTGCGCAGACGGTCCTGCGCGGCGGCGTTGGCGTAGTCGCCGCCGTCCACGCCCTGCAGGAAGACCAGCTTGCCCATGACGACCAGCAGCGGGATCAGGACGAGGATCAGCCCGGCGGTGTTGCGGGGCGCCCGCGGCGTCAGGCCGGGCGCGCGGCGGCGGCTGCCGGGCGGGCGGCGGGGGACGAACGCGCCGGCGCGGCCGCTCCCCCGTTCCGGAGCGCGGTCGAGGGTGCGCCGGCGGGGGGCCGGGCCACGAACTGGGGTCGGCACCGGCTCAGTCCTCGTCCCCGGGGTCCGAGGTGTCCCCGGCGGTGTCGTCGCCGGTGTCGTCGGAGGCCTCATCGGCGGTGTCGGCGTCCCCGGAGGTCCCCGGGTCGGTGTCGTCCTCCTCGGCGGACGCGGCGGCGCCGCGCAGGGTGGCGCTGCCGTCCGGGGCGATGACCAGGTAGGCGGCCGAGTCGGCGGGCACCAGCCCGGCGGCCGTGGCCGCCGACGCCAGCTCCGCCGGCGTGCCGCCGGCGATCACCTGCCGCTCGAGGCGCTGCACCTCCTGGGCGCGGTCGGCGTTCTCGGCCCGCAGCTCGGTGGCCTTGAGCGAGTTGACCGCGATCGCGGTGTTGAGGAACAGCAGCGCCAGCGTCGTGACGACGAGCAGGCCGACCACGAGGAGCGCGAACGGAGCCCGGCGTGCGGCGGCGGGGCGCCGGCGGCGGGCGGCGGCC
>DATAAV010000264.1:0-1671 GCA_036259935.1 Geodermatophilus sp.
GCCGGCCGGGGTCCTCCGGTGCGACCCCGGCCCCGGGGCGTCGCCACCCACCGGAACCGGCCGGGTCCTCGCCGCGAGGCCCCAGCTCCTCCCGGTAGCGTGCCGTCGGTGTTCACGCTGCTGTCCACCAGCGACACCGACCTGCTCTCCGCCCGCGCCAGCGGCGCCGACTGGCGGCTGGGCAACCCCGCCCGCCTGGACGACGCCGGGATCGCCGCCCTCGCCGACGGCGCCGACCTCGTCGTCGTCCGACTCCTCGGCGTGCGGCGGCAGTACGAGGAGCTGCTCGCGCCGCTGCTCGCCGGGCCCGCGCCGGTCGTCGTGCTCGGTGGCGAGGCGCTGCCCGACGCCGAGCTGATGGAGCTGTCGACGGTCCCGATGGGGGTCGCGACCGAGGCGCACAGCTACCTGGCGCAGGGCGGCCCGGAAAACCTGGTGCAGCTGCACCGCTTCCTGTCCGACACCGTGCTGCTCACCGGCGAGGGCTTCGAGCCGCCGGTGGTCGCGCCGGACTGGGGCGTGCTGGAGCGGCCCTCCACGGGGACCGGCCCGCGGGTCGCCGTCCTCTACTACCGGGCGCACCACCTGGCCGGGAACACCGCCTTCGTCGAAGCGCTGTGCGGCGCGATCGAGGACGCCGGCGGCTCCGCGCTGCCGGTCTACACCTCCTCGCTGCGCAGCGTCTCCGACGAGCTGCTCGACGTGCTGCGCACCGCCGACGCCCTGGTGGTCACCGTGCTCGCGGCCGGCGGGTCGCGGCCGGCCACCGCCCAGGCCGGCGGGTACGACGGCGCGTGGGACGTCGGCCAGCTCGCCTCGCTCGACGTCCCGGTCGTCCAGGGCCTGTGCCTCACCCGCTCCCGCGCGGACTGGCTGGCCGACGACGACGGGCTCTCCCCGCTCGACGTCGGCAACCAGGTCGCGATCCCGGAGTTCGACGGCCGGCTCATCAGCGTGCCGTTCTCCTTCAAGGAGACCGACTCCGACGGCCTGACGCACTACGTCGCCGACCCCGAGCGGGCCGCCCGCGTGGCCGGCACCGCCGTCGCCCACGCCCGGCTGCGGCACACCCCGCCGGCGGACCGCCGGGTCGTCGTGATGCTGAGCGCCTACCCGACCAAGCACGCCCGCATCGGCAACGCCGTGGGCCTGGACACCCCGGCGTCCGTCGTCCGGCTGCTGGCCGCGATGCACGGCGCCGGCTACGACATCGGCCCGTTCGACGGCCCCGACGCGCTGCCCGGCGTGGCCGACCTCGACGGCGACGCGCTCGTGCACGCCCTGATCGCCGCCGGCGGCCAGGACGAGAACTGGCTGACCGAGGAGCAGCTGTCGGGCAACCCCGTGCGCATCCCGGCCGCGGAGTACCGGCGCTTCTTCGACACCCTGCCCGCGGACCTGCGCGAGGCGATGGTGTCGCACTGGGGGCAGCCACCGGGCTCGCTGTTCGTGGACGGCGGCGACATCGTCTTCGCCGCGCTGCGGGCGGGCAACGTCGTGGTGATGGTCCAGCCGCCGCGCGGCTTCGGCGAGAACCCGATCGCGATCTACCACGACCCCGACCTGCCGCCGTCCCACCACTACCTGGCCGCCTACTGGTGGCTGCGGTCGGTGTTCGGCGCGCACGCGCTGGTCCACGTCGGCAAGCACGGCAACCTGGAGTGGCTGCCG
>DATAAV010000265.1:0-6346 GCA_036259935.1 Geodermatophilus sp.
CGGGAGCATGGCGCTGGACGCAGGTCTGGTCGGGCGCAGCTACCCGCCCTCCGCCGTCTACGAGGTCGGCCGGGCGAAGATCGCCGAGTTCGCCTCCGCCATCGGTGAGCCCGACCCGGTCCACCGCGACCCCGAGGCCGCTCGCGCCGCCGGCCACCCCGACGTCATCGCCCCGCCCACCTTCGCCATCGTGCTGACCCTCTCGGCCGCGAACGTGGTCGTCGAGGACCCCGACGTCGCCCTCGACTACAGCCGCGTCGTCCACGGCGAGCAGAAGTTCACCCATCACCGGCCGATCCGCGCCGGCGACCGGCTGGTGGCCACCCCCACGATCGAGGCCGTCCGCAGCGTGGCCGGTAACGACCTGCTCACCACGCGGGTCGACGTCGCCACCGAGGACGGCGAGCCGGTCTGCTCGGCGACCTCCATGCTCGTCGCCCGGGGCACCGCGTGACCGCGCGGCTGCGGGCCGCCGACGTGACCGTCGGCACCGACCTGCCCGAGCAGGTCCACCCCGTCACCCGCGCCGACCTGGTCCGCTACGCCGGCGCCTCCGGGGACTTCAACCCGATCCACTGGAACGAGCGGGTGGCCACCGGGGTCGGGCTACCAGGGGTCATCGCGCACGGGATGCTGACCATGGCGCTGGCCGGCCGGGCCGTCACCGGCTGGGCGGGGGACCCTGGCGCGCTCGTCGAGTACCACGTGCGCTTCGGCCGCCCGGTCGTCGTCCCCGACGACGACAGCGGTGCCGAGGTCACCGTCCGCGGCCGGGTGGGCGCCGTGGGCGAGGACGGCCGCGTGCGGGTCGACCTCACCGTCACCAGCGGCGGTGAGAAGGTGCTCTCCCTGGCCCGCGCCACCGTGCAACTGGCATGAGACCCCGGGGCCGGATCGCCCTGGCCGCCACGCTCCTGCTGGCCCTGCCCGGCTGCGGCACGTCCTTCGTCGACACCCTCGCCGCCGAGGACGCCGCGGCCGCGCCCGACGCGGGCGCCGAGGCCGCCCCGGCCTGTCCGGCCGAGCGCGCCGAACCCGACGCCGACCGCCCCGTCGTCACCCTGGACTTCCGGCTCGCCGACGACCTGAGCACGGTCACCGGCACCGAGACGGTCGTCTTCACCCCCGACCTGCCCACCGACGAGCTGGTCTTCCGTCTCGTCGCCAACGCTCCCGACGCCGCCGAGGCGGGCAACCGGCTCGTGGTCGACGAGGTGCGCGGGGACGACGTGGCCGGCGGCGGCTACGAGGCCGCGGGCGCGGCGGACCCCGGCGGCCTCTACCTCGTCGAGCTCGACGACGAGCTGGAGGCGGGGGAGTCCACCGAGGTGCAGCTGGAGTTCACGCTCTCCCTCGGGGCCGCGGAGGACCTGGAGCGCTTCGGCCGGGACGAGGGCGTGTCCTGGTGGGCCAGCGGCGCGCCCCTGCTCGCCTGGGAGCCGGGCGTCGGCTGGGCCCGGGACCCGTTCGTCGACCTCGTCGGGGAGACCACGACCAGCCCGGTCGCCGACACCACCGTGCGGGTCTCCGCCCCGGCGGAGCTGACCGTGCTGATGACCGGCGACCAGGCCGAGCCCTCCGCTCCGCGTGCGGGCCGGCGCACCTGGACCTCCACCGAGCCGGTGGCCCGCGACGTCAGCGTCGCGGTGGGGCGCTTCACGACGGCCACGGTGACCACGCCCGGCGGCGTCGAGGTGACGACCGGCGTCCTGCCCGAGCCGGAGGTGGGGGCCGGGGAGCTCGCCGACTGGACCGTCGAGGCGATCGCCGCCCTCGAGGAGCGCTTCGGCCCCTTCCCCTACGAGACCCTGACCGTCCCCCTGCTGCCCGACCTCGGCGGTGGGATCGAGTACCCCAGCTCGATCCTGATGGCCGGCGCCCACCGGCAGGTGCTCGTCCACGAGGTCGCGCACATGTGGTTCTACGGGATGGTCGGCGGCTCCCAGTTCCGCGACCCCTGGCTGGACGAGGCCTTCGCCAGCTACGCCGAGTCCGTCGTCGTCCCGGCGCCGGACACCGCGGTCGACGCGGCGCTGGCCGTGCCCGGGGACGTCGGTGCGGCGATGGACGAGTTCGACGGTGCGCGCAGCTACTTCACCCGGGTCTACGGCAAGGGCGGCGCCGCCCTGCTCGCCGCCCGGGAGGCCACTGGCGCCGAGGCGTTCGACGCCGCCCTGCGCTGCTACGTCGACGCCCACGCCTGGGCGATCGCGACGCCGGACGACGTCGCGACCGCCCTGGCCGATCTGCCCGCCGCGCTCGACGTGCTCCTCGACGCCGGCGCGCTGCAGCCGGAGGACCTGCCGGAGTGAGTCAGCCCGCGGTGGCGAGCAGCCGCTGCATCCGGCCGACGCCCTCGACGAGGTCGTCGTCCCCGAGGGCGTAGGACATCCGCAGGTAGCCCGGCGTGCCGAAGGCCTCACCCGGGACGACGGCGACCTCCGCCTCCTCGAGGATGATCTCGGCCAGCTCCAGGCTGCTGGCGGCGGTGCGCCCGGCGATCGGCCGGCCCAGCAGCGCCTTGACCGACGGGTAGACGTAGAAGGCGCCCTGCGGCTCGGGGCAGGCCACGCCGGGGATCTCCCGCAGCATCGAGACGATCGTCTGCCGGCGCCGGTCGAAGGCCGTGCGCATCGTGTCGACGGCCGACAGGTCGCCGTTGAGCGCCGCGACCGCCGCCGCCTGCGACACGTTGGCGACGTTCGAGGTGGCGTGGGACTGCAGGTTGGTCGCGGCCTTGACGATGTCGGCCGGGCCGAGCACCCAGCCCACCCGCCAGCCGGTCATCGCGTAGGTCTTGGCCACCCCGTTGACGACCACGCAACGGTCGGCCAGCTCGGGCACCAGGACCGGCATCGAGGCGGCCCGGGCCCCGCCGTAGGTCAAATGCTCGTAGATCTCGTCGGTCAGCACCCACAGCCCGGCCTCCAGGGCCCAGCGGCCGATCGCCTCCACCGTCTCGGGCGGGTAGACCGCGCCGGTCGGGTTGGACGGGGAGCAGAACAGCAGCACCTTCGTCCGGGGGGTGCGGGCGGCCTCGAGCTGGGCGACCGACACGAGGTAGCCGCTCTCCTCGTCGGCGACCACCGGCACCGGCACGCCGCCGGCCAGCCGGATCGCCTCGGGGTAGGTGGTCCAGTACGGGGCGGGCAGCAGCACCTCGTCGCCGGGGTCGAGCATGGTGGCGAAGGCCTCGTAGACCGCCTGCTTGCCGCCGTTGGTCACCAGGACGTTGGCCGGGGTGGCCTGCAGCCCGGAGTCGCGGGCGGTCTTGGCGACGATCGCCTCCTTGAGGGCCGGCAGGCCGCCGGCGGGGGTGTAGCGGTGCATCGCCGGCTGGCGGGCGGCGGCGACGGCGGCCTCGACGATGTAGTCCGGCGTCGGGAAGTCCGGCTCGCCGGCGCCGAAGCCGATGACCGGCTTGCCGGCGGCCTTGAGCGCCTTGGCCCGGGCGTCGACGGCGAGCGTGGCCGACTCGGCGATGGCGGCGATCCGCCGCGAGATGCGCCGCTCGGCGGGCGGCAGGTCGAGGGCGGGGGCAGCGGGCTCCGGGGAGGAGACGGCGGTCATGGCCCCATCGTGTCAAAGCGCCCCGGAGCCCCGACTCCCCGTTCCCGGGCCGGGGACCGCCGTGGGCCGACGCAGCCGGACGTGCGCCACCGTCTGCGACGGCGTGAACTCGACGCACTCCCAGCCGTCGAGCGCGCTGTCGAGGGAGTCGAACAACCGCTCGCCGGCGCCCAGCAGCACCGGCACGACCACCACGTGCAGCTCGTCGACCAGCCCGGCCCGCAGGTACTGCCGGATCGTCGAGACCCCGCCCCCGAGCCGGACGGCGGCGCCGCCGGCCGCGGCGCGGGCCTGCTGGAGCGCCGCCTCGATCCCCTCGGTCGCGAAGTGGAAGGTGGTGCCGCCGGTCATCGCCAGGGGCGGGCGCGGGTGGTGGGTGAGCACGAACACGTCGTGGTGGAACGGCGGCTCCTCGCCCCACCAGCCGGCCCACTGCTCGTCCCCCCAGGGGCCGCGGACGGGCCCGAACATGTTCCGGCCCATGATCGTGGCGCCGATGCCCTCGGTGCCCCGGGCCGCGAACGCCTCGTCGATGGCGGTCCGCGGGCCCTCCGGCGGGAAGAGCCAGTCGTGCAGCCGGTCCCCGCCGACGCCCAGCGGCGTGTCGGGTCCCTGGTCCGGCCCGGCGCCGTAGCCGTCCACCGAGATGGAGAAGTTGTGTACCCGCAGTTCGCTCATCGCGTGGTCCTCCCTGTCCGGCCCGCTCCGAGATGTGACTGCGGTCGCGGGGAAGACTCATCGAGGGGGCCGTCGGGCGGCACGTTGGCTGGAGGCCGCGACGGTCCCGTACACTGGCCGTACTGGGGCAGTTGACCCCGCCACCGGCGTGCCCCGGATCCCTGAGGGGCTCGGCGCTGACCGTGGTGGGGCTTGCCGCTCCAGGCCCAGCTCAGGGCAGCAGGCCCCGGGCACTAGGGGTGTAGCTCAATTGGCAGAGCAGCGGTCTCCAAAACCGCAGGCTGCAGGTTCAAGTCCTGTCACCCCTGCCCGTGCCGCCGGCCGCCGGCCGGCGATCCGCACGAACCGGCACGACCAGCACCACGGCACAGCGACACCGGACCGACGGGCCCCCGGCGGCCACCACCACGAGGCGAGCGAGGCGCAGTGAGCGACGAGAAGCGGGACCGCGAGGACGACCCTCGCACCGGCTCCGACGCCGAGCTGACCGACGAGCAGCTCGACCGGGAGGCGCCCGGGGTGGAGGACGCCGCCGAGCTCGAGGCGGCCGAGGACGAACTGGCCGCCGAGGCGGAGGCCGACGAGGACAAGGTCGTCGCCGGCCGGCCCGCCGGAACCCGTCGCGGCCGGATCACCGCCGGGTCCGACGAGGACGAGGACGACGAGCCGGTCGCCACCCGCACCCGCCGGGCGAGCCGCCAGCCGGCCGGCCGGACCCGCGAGGGCGCCGGCACCCGCTCCCGGGCGGCCGCCGAGCGCGCCCGCGCCGAAGAGATCCGGCAGCGGCGCAACCTGCGCAGGTTCCTCCGCGAGGTCGTCGCCGAACTGCGCAAGGTCATCTGGCCGGGCCGACGCGAGCTGATCACCTACACGACCGTCGTCATCGTCTTCGTGGCCTTTATCGTCGCGCTGGTGGCCGGCCTGGACCTGCTCTTCGCCCAGGGCGTGCTCGCCGTCTTCGGCTGACCGCTCT
Organism: Geodermatophilus sp.; assembly: GCA_036259935.1. Lineage (GTDB taxonomy): Bacteria > Actinomycetota > Actinomycetes > Mycobacteriales > Geodermatophilaceae > Geodermatophilus. The sequence goes on from DATAAV010000265.1 coordinate 5,222, forward strand.
GCGCCTGCACGCCACTCGACAAGGAAGAGAACCCGTGACCGACCCCCGCGAGCCCTTCGACACCGACAGCGCCGTCGAGGGGATCGACCTCGACGACGCCCGCTTCGACGTCCGTGGCAGCGCGGACCTGGAGACCGGCGCGGGCGAGGCCGGCGCCGCCGAGGGCTCCTCCGACACCGCCGACCTGGACACCGCCTCCGGCGTGGCCGACCTGACCCCCGCCGTCGAGACCGGGAACCCCGACACGCTGGCCGGCGACCCGCTCACCGAGCCCGCTCCCGCCTCCGACGTCTCGGCGGCCGAGGAGGACGAGGACCCGGTGGAGGCGCTGCGCAAGGCGCTGCGGATCGCGCCCGGCGACTGGTACGTCGTGCACTCCTACGCGGGCTACGAGAACAAGGTGAAGACCAACCTCGAGTCCCGCATCCAGTCACTGGACATGGAGGACTACATCTACCAGATCGAGGTGCCCACCGAGGAGGTCACCGAGATCAAGAACGGCAAGCGGACGCAGGTCAACCGGAAGGTCTTCCCGGGCTACCTGCTGGTGCGCATGGAGCTCAACGACGAGTCGTGGGGTGCGGTCCGCAACACCCCCGGGGTCACCGGCTTCGTGGGGGCCACCTCGCGGCCCTCGCCCCTGACGCTGGACGAGGTCGTCAAGATCCTCGCGCCGACCACCACGCCCCAGGCGGCGAAGGCCACCGAGACGACGACCGCAGCGGCCACGCCGTCGACCGTGGTCGACTTCGAGATCGGCGAGTCGGTCACCGTCATGGACGGGCCCTTCGCCACGCTCCCGGCGACCATCAACGAGATCAACGCCGAGCAGCAGAAGCTGCAGGTGCTGGTCTCGATCTTCGGCCGCGAGACGCCGGTCGAGCTGTCGTTCAACCAGGTCCAGAAGATCTGACCTGGTCGTCCCTGCACGACGAGATCCGCGGGGCCCTCCCGCACGAGCTGATCCGCAGAGAAGAAGGAAGTCATGCCCCCCAGGAAGCGGTTGACCGCGGTCATCAAGCTCCAGATCAACGCCGGTGCGGCCACGCCCGCCCCGCCCGTGGGTCCGGCGCTCGGCCAGCACGGCGTCAACATCATGGAGTTCTGCAAGGCGTACAACGCCGC
>DATAAV010000266.1:0-13519 GCA_036259935.1 Geodermatophilus sp.
CCGTTGCGGCCCCGCGCCGACCGCCGTCCCGGCGCCGGAACGGTGCCGCTTCTCGGAGGGGAATCCGTGCTGGACACCGAGTCGCTGCCCGCCCTGTCGCGCGCCGAGCGGACGAAGGTCCTCGACTGCTGGCTCGCCGACCTGCTCGCCGACGCGGTCGCGGGCACCCCGCCGCCCCGGGCCCGCCGGGGCTCGCCGCCCCCCCGCACCGGCACCGACGGCGTCGCGCTGGTGGCCGTCGGCAGCCTGGGCCGGCGCGAGCCCCCGCCGTACGGCGACCTCGACCTGGTCCTGGTGCACGACGGGCGCCCCGAGATCGCCGCGCTGGCCGACGCGGTCTGGTACCCCGTCTGGGACGCCGGCCTTCGGCTGGACCACTCGGTCCGCTCGGTGGCCGAGACGGTGACCGTCGCCTCCACCGACGTCAAGGCCGGGCTCGGGCTGCTCGACGCCCGCCTCGTCGCCGGTGACGCCGAGCTCGCCGCCGCCCTGCGCACCGCCACCCTGGCCAGCTGGCGGCAGTCGGCGTCGCGGCTGCTGCCCCAGCTGCGCGACCTGCGCCGGGGTCGGGCGCGGCAGGTCGGTGAGCTCACCTTCCTGCTCGAGCCGGACCTCAAGGAGGCCTACGGCGGCCTGCGCGAGGGCCAGGTGCTGCGGGCGATCGCCGCCGCGCAGCTGGCCGACGAGCCCTCCGCCGACGCCGAGCAGGCCTACGCCTTCCTGCTGGACGTCCGGGACGAGCTGCGCCGCCGGTCCGGCCGGCCTACCGACGTGCTGGTCCGCCAGGAGCAGCGGCCGGTGGCCGTCTCCCTGGGGCTGCCCGACGAGGACGCGCTGCTGCGGGAGATCAGCCTGGCCGGCCGCCGGCTGGCCTTCGTCGCCGACGAGACCTGGCGCCGGGTGGAGGCCGCGCTCGTCCGCCGTCCCCGCGCCCGCTACCGGCGGGTGCGCCGCGAGCCGCTGGCCGAGGGCGTCGTCCGGCAGGGCGACGAGGTCGTGCTCGCCCGCGACGCCCACCCGGCCGCAGACCCGGGCCTGGTGCTGCGGGGGGCCGCCGCCGCCGCGCGGGCGGACCTGCTGCTGTCGCCCTACACGCTCAAGGTGCTCGCGGTACACGCCCCGCCGGTGCCCGAGCCGTGGCCCTCGGAGGTGCGCTGGTCGTTCCTGCGGCTGCTGGCCAGCGGCCGGTCGGCCGTCCCGGTGCTCGAGCAGCTCGACCAGGAGGGGCTGCTGTCGCGGCTGCTGCCCGAGTGGGACCGGGTGCGGTCGCTCCCGCAGCGCCACCCCTGGCACCGGTTCACCGTCGACCGGCACCTGGTGGAGGCCGCCGCGGCGGCCGCCGAGCTCACCCGCGACGTCGACCGGCCCGACCTGCTGCTGGTCGGCGCGCTGCTGCACGACATCGGCAAGGGCTGGCCCGGCGACCACAGCGTGGTCGGCGAGCCGATCGCCGCCGCGATCGCCACCCGAATGGGGTTCTCCCCGGCCGACGTGGCCACGATCGCCGCCCTCGTCCGCCACCACCTGCTGCTGCCCGATACCGCCACCCGGCGCGACATCGACGACCCGGCCACCGTCGACCGGGTGGCGGCCACGATCGGCTCCGACCCGGCCCTGCTGCAGCTCCTGCACGCGCTGGCGCAGGCCGACGGCGCGGCCACGAGCAGCTCCGCCTGGTCGCCGTGGAAGGCGCACCTGGTCGCGGCCCTGGTCGCACGCGTCCAGGGCCGGCTGGCCGGGGCGCCGGCGTGGGAGCCCGAACCGCTGCTGAACCCCACCGAGCCGCAGGTCAGCGCGCCGGCGCCGGAAGGAGCGGGGGCGGTGACCGTCGGTATCCAGGATCTCGCCGACGGCCAGCAGATCACCTTCGGCGCCCCCGACCAGCCCGGCCTGTTCAGCTGCCTGGCCGGGGTCCTCGCCCTCAACCAGCTCGACGTCCGCGCGGCGAAGATGAACGTGGAGGGCGGGCAGGCCACGGCCGTGTTCGCCGTCCGGCCCCGGTTCGGGCGGGCTCCGGTGCCCTCGATCCTCGCCGACGCCGTCCGGGCGGCGCTGGAGGGCTCCCTGCCCTTGGCCGCCCGGCTGCGCCAGCGCGAGGCCGACTACCGCCAGAACGGCGGCCGCGCGGTACCGCCCCGCATCTCCTGGCACGACGCGGAGGTCAGCGGGGTGGCCACCGGCATCGTGGAGGTGCGCGCCGGCGACCGGGCGGGCCTGCTGTACCGGCTCACCGCGGCCCTGTCGGCGGAAGGCCTGGACGTGACCTCGGCGCGGATCGAGACCCTGGGCGCCGACGCCGCCGACTACTTCTACGTCGCCAACCCCTCCGGGACGCCGATCGACGCCCAGCAGCGGGCGCGGGTCGAGTCCGCCCTGGTGGCGGCGACGCGCGGTGCGGTCCCCGACCCGGTCATCGGCACCGCTCCGCAGGACACGCCGGGCTGAGTTCCGCGGTTCTGTCGGTACCCCGTGTCACGGTCGGGCAGAACGGGACGGAACGGTCCCGCCTCCCGGCGAGAGGAGCCCGCATGGACCGCCACAGCACCGACGTCCGTACCTGGCCCTGCCCCACGTGTGCCGACGAGCGGCTGTTCGTGCAGCCGCCGTGCGTCGACGGGCACACCGAGGACGGCGGGGAGTGCCCGGAGTGGGCGTGCGCCGACTGCGGCACCGCGTTCTTCGTCGGCGAGCCCGACACCACGGCTTCGGCGCCGTTGCACCGCGCGGCCTGAGCACGCGCCTCGCCGCGCCGGCCCCCTCCGCGCGGCCGCCTCGTTACGCTGGGCGGCAGGAGGCGTGACGGCCCCGGAGCGGTCCGGGCGCCGATAGCCCTGGAGCCGGTCGGTCGGACCGGCGGGCCGCGCCCGCGAGCTTCCGAGGACGTGCTGTGTTCGAGACCCTCTCCGACCGCCTGGACAAGGTCTTCACCGGCCTGCGCGGCAAGGGCCGGCTGACCGACGCCGACATCGACGCCACCGCGCGCGAGATCCGCATCGCGCTACTGGAGGCCGACGTCGCGCTCCCGGTGGTGCGGGCGTTCATCAACTCCGTCAAGGAGCGGGCACGCGGCGCCGAGGTCTCCCAGGCGCTGAACCCCGCGCAGCAGGTCATCAAGATCGTCAACGAGGAGCTCATCCAGATCCTCGGCGGGGAGACCCGGCGGCTGCGCTACGCCAAGCAGGCGCCGACGGTCATCATGCTCGCCGGTCTGCAGGGCTCCGGTAAGACCACGCTGGCCGGCAAGCTCGGCCGCTGGCTCAAGGCCCAGGGGCACACCCCGCTGCTGGTCGCCGCCGACCTGCAGCGGCCCAACGCGGTCAACCAGCTCTCGATCGTCGCGGGCCAGGCCGGCGTCGACGTCTTCGCCCCCGAGCCCGGCAACGGCATCGGCGACCCCATCAAGGTCGCGGCCGACTCGATCGACCACGCCCGCCGGACCATGCACGACATCGTCGTCGTCGACACCGCAGGCCGGCTGGGCATCGACGCCGAGCTGATGGCCCAGGCCGCCGGCATCCGCGACGCCGTCCGGCCCGACGAGATCCTGTTCGTCGTCGACGCGATGATCGGCCAGGACGCCGTCACCACCGCCACCGCCTTCCAGGAGGGCGTCGGCTTCACCGGGGTGGTGCTCACCAAGCTCGACGGCGACGCCCGCGGTGGTGCGGCGCTGTCGGTCCGGTACGTCACCGGCCAGCCGATCATGTTCGCCTCCACCGGCGAGAAGCTGACCGACTTCGACGTCTTCCACCCCGAGAGGATGGCCTCGCGCATCCTCGGGATGGGCGACATGCTCACCCTCATCGAGCAGGCCGAGCAGGCCTTCGACGCCGAGCAGGCCGAGAAGATGGCCGGCAAGCTCGTCTCCCGCGAGGGCTTCACCCTCGAGGACTTCCTCGAGCAGATGATGGCGATCCGCAAGATGGGCCCGATCGCCAACCTGCTCGGCATGCTGCCCGGCGCCGGCGCGATGAAGGAGCAGCTCAAGCAGGTCGACGACCGCGACCTGGACCGCACCGCGGCGATCATCCGGTCGATGACCCCGGAGGAGCGGGTCAACTCGAAGATCATCAACGCCTCGCGGCGGGTGCGCATCGCCAACGGCTCCGGCGTCAGCGTCACCGAGGTCAACCAGCTGCTGGAGCGCTTCGCCCAGGCGCAGAAGATGATGGGCCAGATGGCCGGCAGCATGGGGCTGCCCGGCATGGGCCCGATGTCGAAGAAGGCCCGCGGCCGCGCGATGCAGCAGCAGGCCGCCCGCGGCAAGGGCAAGAAGGGCAAGGGCAAGAAGGGCGGCGGCGGTGCCCGTCGTCCGGTGGGCGCGCCCGGCCTGCCGCCGGGTGGCCTCCCCGGCGGCGGCTTCCCCGGCGGGGGGCTGCCCGGCGGGATGCCCGGCCTGCCCCCCGGTCAGGCGCTGCCCGACCTGACCAAGCTCCGGTTCGACCAGCCCGGGGACGAGCGGCCCTCCCGGTGAGCGCGCCCGTGCTGCACCTGTCGGGCGTCGTGCTGCCCGAGGGCGAGCACCGCGACCTCTGGGTGCGGGAGGGGCGGATCACCTTCGAGCCGGTCGCCGGCGCGGAGACCGTCAGCCGCGGCGGCTGGCTGCTGCCCGGCCTGGTGGACGCGCACTGCCACGTCGGCATCGGCCGCGGCGCGGTGCACGTCGCCGACCTCGACGGGCTGCGCGAGCAGGCGCTGACCGAGCGGGCCGCTGGGGTGCTGGCGCTGCGCGACTGCGGCTCGCCGGTGGACACCCGGGCGCTGGACGAGGAGCCGGACCTGCCGCGGATCATCCGGGCCGGCCGGCACCTGGCCGCCCCGCGCCGGTACATCCCCGGTCTGGGCATCGAGGTCGAGCCCGGCGACCTGGTCCCCGCGGTGCGCGAGCAGGCCCGCCGCGGCGACGGCTGGGTGAAGCTGGTGGGCGACTGGATCGAGCGCGGCGTGGGCGACCTGGCCCCCGAGTGGCCGCCGGACGTCGCGGCCGCGGCGATCGCGGCGGCGCACGAGGAGGGCGCGCGGGTCACCGCGCACACCTTCGGCACCGACGCCCTGCCGGATCTCATCCGCGCCGGCATCGACTGCATCGAGCACGGCACCGGGCTGACCGAGGACCTGATCGCGGAGATGGCCGCCCGCGGCACCGCCGTCGTCCCGACCCTGATCAACGTGGAGAACTTCCCGGAGTTCGCCGCGGCGGGGGAGAACAAGTTCCCGGCCTACGCCAGCACGATGCGGCGGCTGTACGCGCACTCCGGCGCCGTCGTCCGGGCCGCGCACGAGGCCGGCGTCCCGGTGTTCGCCGGCACCGACGCCGGCGGCGGCATCGACCACGGGCGGATCGCCGACGAGATCCGGGCGCTGGCCGCCGCGGGCCTGCCGGCGGAGGCGGCGCTGGCCGCGGCGTCCTGGAACGCGCGCTCGTGGCTGGGGCTGCCCTGCATCGAGGAGGGTGCCCCGGCCGACCTCGTGGTCTACGAGTTCGATCCGCGGGCCGACCTCGACACGCTGCAGCGTCCGCAGCGGATGGTGCTCAGAGGCCGCGTGGTCGCCTAGCTCGGCGGAGGCCCGAGCTCCAGGGTCACCTCGGTGCCCGCGGGGGACGACGCCAGCCGCATCGCTCCCCCCGACACCTCGGCGGTGCGGCGGGCGATGTCCAGCCCGAGACCGGTGGAGCCACCGCCGCTGTGTCCCCGGACGGCGGCGGCGTCGGGCTCGGCCAGCCCGTGGCCGGCGTCGGCGACGACGACCTCGGCGCCCCCGCCGTCGCGCGGCCGCACCCGCACGGCGAAGCCGGTGCCGTCGGGAGTGTGGGCGAAGACATTGCCGAGCAGCGCGTCGACCGCCGCGGCGAGATCGGCCGCGGCCACCCGCACCGGCAGCGCCCGATCCGGGAGGTCCACGTCGAGCCGCCGGTGCTCGTCCTCGGCCAGCACCACCCAGAAGCGCACCCGCTCGGCGACGACGGCGGTGGCGTCGCACCCCTCGCCGACGCCCTCCCGGACCGACCGCCGGGCCTCGGAGATCACCTCGTCCACGCCCCGGCTCAGCGCGTCGACGTCGTCGAGCAGGCGGTCCCGGTCGGCGGGGGGCAGCGATTCGACGTCGAGCCGCAGGGCGGTCAGCGGCGTGCGCAGCCGGTGGGCGAGGTCCGCCGCCGCCTCCCGCTCGGCGGCCAGCAGCTCCCCGATCCGACCGGCCAGCCGGTTCACCGCCGCGCCGACCTCGTGGACCTCCGCCGGCCCGGCCGGGGTCACACGGGCGGACAGGTCCCCGCTGCCCAGCCGGTGCGCGGTGGCCGCCAGCTCGGTGACCGGCCGGGTCATCGAGCGGGCCAGCCGGTCGGCGACCAGGAGGGCGAGGGTCAGGAGCACCACCCCGAGCGCGGCGAGGACCAGCCAGGTCCGGGTCACCCCCGCCCGCAGGAGGTCGTCCGGGACGAACACCTCGATGACCGCCGTCCCGTCGCCCCGGCGCACCGGCTGCACCATGCGGGTCCCGTCCGCGGTGTCGACCACGCCCGCGGTCACGGGCAGCTCGCCGTCGGCGAGCGCCCCCTGCCCGCCGAGCCAGGCGCCGTCGGTCCAGCGGACCACCACGGTCCGCCCGCCGTCGGCGGCGCCGCCCAGGCTCGCAGCGACCTCCTCCCGCGGGTCCAGGCCCACGGACGGCATGAGCGCCTGGATCTGCGCCCGGGCGGCGTCCATCGCCCGGGTCTCGGCGACCCGGGCGACCAGCCAGGCCGCCGGCAGCAGGAAGGCGAGCAGGACGACGGAGGTGGTGGCGGCCACCAGGAGGGTGATCTGCCGCCTCACGGCTCGGGGTCGGCCAGGCGGACCCCGACGCCGCGAACGGTCTGCAGCAGCCGCGGTGCCGACGCGGACTCGCCGAGCTTGCGGCGCAGCCAGGAGAGGTGGACGTCGACGGTCTTGTCCGACCCGCCGTAGGGCAGCTGCCACACCTCGGTCAGCAGCTCCCGCTTGGAGACGACGGTGCCGGCCCGGGCGGCCAGGTACGCCAGCATGTCGAACTCCTTGGGGGAGAGCTCGACATGCACCCCGGCGCGGGTGACCCGGCGGCTCCGCGGGTCGACCGTCAGCTCGCCCACGGTCACCGGCGCCGGGCCGCCCTCGGCGCCGGCGGCGCGTCGCAGCACCGCCCGGATCCGCGCCTCCAGCTGGCCGGCCGAGAAGGGCTTGACCACGTAGTCGTCGGCGCCGGCGTCGAGCGCCTTGACCACGCTGCCGTCGTCGTCCCGGGCCGTGGCCACGATGACCGGCACCGAGGAGACCGCCCGCAGCATCCGCAGCAGCTCGCCGCCGTCCAGGTCGGGCAGGCCGAGGTCCAGGACGACGAGGTCGGGCCGCTCCTCGACCGCCTGCCGCAGCCCGGCCAGGGCCGTCCCGGCCGACCCCACCGCGTGCCCGCGCTCGCGCAGCGCCCGGATCAGGGCGGTGCGGATGCGCTCGTCGTCCTCGACGACCAGCAGCTGGGCCATGATCGAACGCTAACGCCGAGGAGGCCGGTCCGACGGTCCCCCAGTCAGGGGGGTGAGAACCGCGCCGAGCCTTGGGACGGTCTTGGTGTGGCCTTAACCGAGTCGGCGCGAGGGTTCGCCGCATGAAGCGAACCCTCGCATTCGGAGCCCTGTGGACCGCCTCCGCGGCCGCCGCCGTCGGACTCGGCTTCCTCGCTGTGTCGTTCGTCGACGCCGGTGCGTCCCCGGCGACGCGCCCCGTCGCGGTCGCCACCACCGCCGCCTCGCCGTCCGCGGAGAACCGGTCGGCGCCCGAGCCACCCGCCCCGGCCGCCGCCTCGGCCGAGCACGTCACCGTGGGCGGCACGGTGTACGCCACCTGCGACGGCGGGATGCTCCAGGTGGCTGCGGCACCGGCCACCGGCTGGTGGCTCGACGACCAGGACCAGCACGGCGAGGTGGAGTTCGAGAGCCCGACCCAGAAGGTCGAGATCCACGTCGTGTGCTCCGACGGCAGCCCCTCGTTCTTCGTGGAGGGACCGCGGTCCGACGACAACTCCCGGGAGGACAGCTCCTCCTCCAGCCCCGCGTCGCCGTCCACCGGTTCGTCCTTCGACGACTCCGACGGCCGCTCCGGCGGCGGGCACGGCTCGGACGACCCGCCGGGGGACGACTCCGACGGTCGCAGCGGCGGCGGGCACGGCTCCGACGACGGGCCCGGGGACGACTCCGACGGCCGCAGCGGCGGCGGGCACGGCTCCGACGACTGACTGCTCCGGCATCCCAGTGACCCGGCGGCGGTTCTCCCGGCAAGCCTGGGAGGATCGCCGCCGTGCTGTTGCGGATGTCCACCCTGTTCCTGCGCACCCTGCGCGACGACCCGGCCGACGCCGAGGTCCCCAGCCACCGCCTGCTCGTGCGGGCCGGCTACATCCGCCGGGCCGCGCCGGGCGGCTTCACCTGGCTGCCCCTGGGCTACCGCGTCTTCCGCAACGTCGAGCGCGTCGTCCGCGAGGAGATGGACGCGATGGGTGCCCAGGAGGTGCACTTCCCGGCGCTGCTGCCGCGGGAGCCCTACGAGGCGACCGGCCGGTGGACCGAGTACGGCGACAACCTGTTCCGGCTCAAGGACCGCCGGGGCGTCGACCACCTGCTCGGCCCCACCCACGAGGAGATGTTCACGCTCCTGGTGAAGGACCTGTACTCGTCGTACAAGGACCTGCCGCTGTCGCTGTACCAGATCCAGACCAAGTACCGCGACGAGGCGCGGCCCCGGGCCGGGCTGCTGCGCGGCCGCGAGTTCACGATGAAGGACAGCTACTCCTTCGACGTCGACGACGCGGGTCTGGACCGCTCCTACGCCGCCCACCGCGAGGCCTACGTCAAGATCTTCGACCGGCTGGGCCTGGACTACGTGATCGTCTCGGCGATGTCCGGGGCCATGGGCGGCTCCAAGAGCGAGGAGTTCCTGCACCCGACCGAGATCGGCGAGGACACCTTCGTCCGCTCGCCCGGCGGGTACGCGGCCAACGTGGAGGCGGTCACCACCGTCGTCCCCGAGCCGATCCCGCTCGACGGGCTGCCCGAGGCCCACGTCGAGGACACCCCCGACACCCCGACGATCGAGACGCTCGTCGCGGTGGCCCGGGAGTTGTTCCCGGACGAGGGCTACACCGCCGCGTCGACGCTGAAGAACGTCGTGGTCACCCTCGTCCACCCCGACGGCGAGCGGGAGACGGTGGTCATCGGCATCCCCGGCGACCGGGAGGTCGACGCCAAGCGCCTGGAGGCCCAGCTCGCCCCGGCCGAGATCGAGCCGTTCACCGACTTCGCCAAGCATCCGGAGCTGGTCAAGGGCTACATCGGCCCGCAGATCCTCGGGGAGAAGTCGCCCAGCGGCATCCGCTACCTCGTCGACCCGCGCGTGGTGCCCGGCACCCGGTGGATCACCGGCGCCAACGAGGAGGGCAGGCACGTCTTCGATCTGGTGGCCGGCCGCGACTTCAGCTGGGACGGCGTCGTCGAGGCCGCCGAGGTGCTGCCCGGGGACCTGGCGCCCGACGGCTCGGGCCCGCTCGAGCTGGCCCGCGGCGTGGAGATCGGGCACATCTTCCAGCTGGGCCGCAAGTACGCCGAGGCCCTGGGCCTCCAGGTGCTCGACGAGAACGGCAAGCTGGTCACGGTGACCATGGGCTCCTACGGCATCGGCGTCTCCCGCGCGGTGGCCGCCATCGCCGAGTCCACCCACGACGAGCTGGGGCTGTGCTGGCCGCGGGAGGTGGCGCCGGCCGACGTGCACATCGTCGCCACCGGCAAGGACGCCGCGGTCTTCGAGGCGGCCGGGGCGCTGGCCGAGGAGCTGGTCGCCGCGGGGCTGACCGTCCTCTACGACGACCGGCCCAAGGTCAGCCCCGGGGTCAAGTTCAAGGACGCCGAGCTGCTCGGCATGCCGACGATCGTCACCGTCGGCCGGGGCCTGGCCGAGGGCGTGATCGAGCTGCGGGACCGGGCCACGGGCCAGCGGCAGGAGGTGCCGGTGGTCGAGGCGGCCGCCCGCGTGCTGGCCGCCGTCCGCGCGTAGCGGTCCTCGGCCCTCGCCAGGGCCCCGCCCCGGGCTTGCGAGGGGTGGGGAGGCGGGGGTCCTTCATCTGGCACAATGGTCGGTCGAACACGGCGGTGGGCGGCCCTCTCACCGTTGCCGGCCGTGTCCCTGGCTCCGCCCCGGCGTACCCCACGCGTCCGTCCGGCGAGCAACCGACACAGCGTTCGAGGAGTACACCACCCACCGTGGCCACCAAGATCAAGCTCATGCGCCTGGGCAAGATGCGCGCGCCGTACTACCGCATCGTCGTCGCCGACTCCCGCACCAAGCGGGAGGGGCGGGTCATCGAGACGATCGGCAAGTACCACCCGAAGGAGGACCCGTCCTTCATCGAGGTCGACAGCGAGCGCGCCCAGTACTGGCTCGGCGTCGGCGCGCAGCCGACCGAGCCCGTCGCGGCCATCTTCCGGGTCACCGGCGACTGGCAGAAGTTCAAGGGCGAGCCGGCTCCGCCGCCCATGAAGGTCGCCGCCCCCAAGCCGGACAAGAAGGCCCTCTACGAGGAGGCCGTCCGCAACGCGGGTGAGGAGCCGGCCGCCGGCGCCACCACCCCGAAGAAGAAGGCCGCTCCCAAGGCCGACGACGCGGCTCCCGCCGAGGGCGCGGCCGCCGAGACGCCCGCCGAGTAAGACGTGCTCGAAGAGGCGCTCGAGCACCTGGTCAAGGGCATCGTCGACCACCCCGAGGACGTGCGGGTCGACCTGCTCAGCAACCGGCGCGGCAAGACCCTCGAGGTCCGCGTGCACCCCGACGACCTGGGCAAGGTCATCGGGCGCGGCGGTCGGACCGCCAAGGCGCTGCGCACGGTCATGACCGGTGTGGGCGGGCGCGGCCTGCGGGTCGACGTCGTCGACACCGACGGGCGCTGAGCGCTCGCCTCGTTGAGCAGCACCCCTCCTCCCCACCCCGACACCGTGGTGGTCGGCCGCATCGGCCGGCCCCACGGTGTCCGTGGTGAGGTCACCGTCGAGGTCCGCACCGACGACCCCGACCTCCGCTTCGCCCCCGGCAGCGTGCTGCTCACCGAGCCGGCCGACCGCGGCCCGCTCACCGTCGCCGCTCGGCGTTGGCACCGCGAGGTGCTGCTGCTCCGCTTGGAGGGCGTGGACAGCCGGGAGGCCGCCGAGGCGGTGCGCAACACCGAGCTGCACGTCGCCGTGGCCGACCTGCCCGAGCTCGAGGACCCCGACGTCTTCTACGACCACCAGCTGGTCGGGCTCACCGCGCAGCTGACCGACGGCTCGCCGCTCGGTGAGGTGGCCGCGGTCCGGCACGAGGGTGCGGAGTTGCTCGTCGTCCGCCGTCCCGACGGCGGCGAGCTGCTGATCCCCTTCGTCGCGGCGATCGTCCCCACCGTGGACCTGGCCGCCGGGCGCGTGGTCGTGGATCCGCCCGAGGGCCTGCTGGAGCTGTGAGCGGACAGGGGCGTGAGCATCGCAGCGAGGAGCGGAGCGCCCCGCGGGAGCGAACCAGGAGCGCTGACCGGCATGCGGATCGACGTCGTCACGATCTTCCCCGAGTACCTCGCCCCGCTGCGCCAGTCGCTGCTGGGCAAGGCCGCCGAGCGGGGCCTGGTCAGCATCGCCGTGCACGACCTGCGGCAGTGGACCGACGACGTGCACCGCACCGTGGACGACGCCCCCTACGGCGGCGGCCCGGGCATGGTGATGCGCCCCGAGCCGTGGGGCCGCGCGCTGGACGCCGTCCGCCCGCCGGGCACCCGGCTGGTCGTGCCGACGCCGGCGGGGCGGCCGTTCACCCAGGCCACCGCCGCCGAGTGGGCCACCGAGCCCGGCCTGGTCTTCGCCTGCGGCCGCTACGAGGGGATCGACCAGCGGGTCGCGGACTGGGCTGCCGAGGCCGGGCCGGTCTCGGAGGTGTCGATCGGCGACTACGTCCTGGCCGGCGGGGAGTCGGCCGTGCTGGTCATGGTGGAGGCGGTCACCCGGCTGCTGCCCGGCGTGGTCGGCAACCGGGAGTCGGTCGAGTACGACTCGCACGCCGCCGGCCTGCTCGAGGGGCCTTCCTACACCCGGCCGGCGTCCTGGCGCGGCCACGACGTGCCGCCCGTGCTGCTGTCCGGCGACCACGCCGCGATCGCCCGCTGGCGGCGGGCGGAGTCGCTGCGACGCACGGCGCTGCGCCGTCCGGACCTGGTGGCCGCGCTGCCCGACGAGGCGCTGTCCGACGCCGACCGCGCGGTGCTGGCCGAGCTGGACACGTGAGCGACCGGCCCTGGGTGCGGCCGACCGCGCGGGTCGTCGTGCTGGGCCCCGACGGGCGGGTGCTGCTGCTCGGCGCCCGGCTGACCGATCCCGCGCTGCCCCCCGGCGACGTGCTGTTCTGGTACACGCCCGGCGGGGGAGTGGAGCCCGGGGAGAGCCTGCGCCAGGCCGCCGTCCGGGAGCTGGCCGAGGAGATCGGCCTGGTGGCCGACCCGTCGGCGCTGGAGGGGCCGGTGTGGCTGCGACGGCACGTGGGCCCGTTCGCCGGGGTGCAGATCGACTCCCGCGAGACCTTCTTCGTGCTCCGCGACGTCGTGCACGACGTGGACCCGCGCGGGCGGACCGAGCTGGAGCTGCTCGGCGAGGAACCGCACCGCTGGTGGAGCGCCGCCGAGCTCGCCGCAAGCCTGGAGACCTTCGCCCCGGCGGAACTCGCCGCCCTGCTGCCGGAGCTGCTGTCGCGCCCGTGGACGGGGCCGCCGCGCGTCGTCGACTGAAGATGTGGCACAGTAGAGAGCTGCTGCGGACCGTCGGCCGGTGCCGACGCCGAGCTCTGGAACGAGCCGCAGCTCCCCGGACGGACAGCCGGGGGGCACCGCTGTCCGCACCGCCGACACACGCTACGACTGAGGACTGCCGACGATGAACACCCTCGACGCACTCGACGCCGACTCGCTGCGCGACGACATCCCCGCGTTCCGCCCGGGCGACACCGTCAAGGTGCACGTGCGCGTCGTCGAGGGCAACCGCTCGCGCATCCAGGTCTTCCAGGGCGTGGTGATCCGCCGCCAGGGCGGGGGCATCCGGGAGACCTTCACCGTCCGCAAGATCAGCTTCGGCGTGGGCGTCGAGCGCACCTTCCCGGTGCACACCCCGGTCGTCGAGAAGATCGAGGTGCTGACCCGCGGTGACGTGCGCCGCGCCAAGCTGTACTACCTCCGCGAGCTGCGCGGCAAGGCCGCCAAGATCAAGGAGAAGCGCGAGACCGTCGCGCGCTGACGCGCCCCCGGCCGGCTCTGCTCGGCACCGACGTGGCGGGCCTCCCGCGCCGTACGCTGGCTCCCGATGACCAGTGACCGGCCCGGGTGGCCCGCCGACGTCGTTCCGGAGGGGGAGGACCCCCGGGCGACCGGGGCCACCGCCGACACCGGTCCCGGAAGCCCCGCCGCCGGCCGCCGTGGGCGCCGCCGCGAGCAGGAGGCGAAGAAGGGCTCG
>DATAAV010000267.1:0-17490 GCA_036259935.1 Geodermatophilus sp.
AAGGTCACCAAGCTCGTTCCCTTCGGCGCGTTCGTCCGCGTCGACGAGGGCATCGAGGGCCTGGTGCACATCTCCGAGCTGGCCGAGCGGCACGTGGAGATCCCCGAGCAGGTCGTGCAGGTCGGCGACGAGATCCTAGTCAAGGTCATCGACATCGACCTCGACCGGCGCCGCATCTCGCTGTCGCTCAAGCAGGCCAACGAGGGCGTCGTCGGCGAGGACGACGTGTTCGACCCGGCCGCCTACGGCATGGCCGCGTCCTACGACGAGCAGGGCAACTACATCTACCCCGAGGGCTTCGACCCGGAGACCGGGGAGTGGCGCGAGGGCTACGAGGCCCAGCGCGAGGAGTGGGAGCGGCAGTACGCCGAGGCCCAGGCCCGCTTCGAGGCGCACCGCAAGCAGATCGCCGAGGCGCGGGCTGCCGACGCCGAGGCCGCTGCGGGTGGCAACTACTCCACCGGCGACGCCGAGTCCGGCGACACCACCTCCGGTGGCACCCTCGCCAGCGACGAGGCGCTCGCCGCTCTGCGGGCCAAGCTGGCCGGCGGGGAGTGACCCGATCCGGGCGTGAGGCCCGGTAGGTCTGCACGTCAGAGGCCCAGAACCCCTGCGGGTTCTGGGCCTCTGTCGTGCGGTCCGGGCGCGGTCAGTGCATGGTGCCTGTGCGGGGGTCGGGACGATGGACGGGGCCGTCCCGGCTCCCGCCTCCTGCTCAGAGGCTGAGGATGATCGCGAACGCCGTGCGGGGCCGCCCCCCCGAGGCGGCGAGGAACTGCCAGGTGTGCCGTCCGGCCGGAGCGCTGGCCACCAGCCAGCGGAGGAACGCGTTGCGCGGCTGTGCGCCGGCACCCTCCCGCTGCATGAGGCGCTCGCGCACGCCGGGCAGGTCGGTGCAACGCACGCCGGCGGGGCGGTCCAGCCGGTGGCGGCCGGCGCTCCGCCGTCCGGCGGGGGTCGACGACGGGCCGGCGGGGGTGGGTCGGGACATGGTCGGTTCTGCCTCTCTCGGCGGGGGAAGATCGCCGAGACGGACGTTAAGCGGAGTGACTCCTGTGACTGGAGCGACGCGCCGGGCGGGACGGGCGCGTGTTACCCGTCCGTGACCGGCAACCGTCCCGACCTCCGCTTCCGGAACCGGCGGCGGAGCGGGCCGACTAGGGTCGCGATGTGCTGCGCATCGGGCTGACCGGCGGGATCGGATCGGGCAAGAGCACGGTGGCCGCTCTGCTGGCCGCTCGGGGCGCGCGAATCGTCGACGCCGACGTCATCGCCCGCGAGGTCGTGGCCCCCGGCACGCCGGGCCTGGCGGCCGTCGTGCAGGCCTTCGGGAAGCAGGTCCTGACCCCGGACGGCGCCCTGAACCGCCCGGCGCTCGCGGCCGTCGTCTTCGCGGACCCGGAGGCCCGTCGCCGGCTCGACGGGATCGTCCACCCCCTGGTGCGCGAGCGGGCCCGCCAGCTGGTCGCAGAGGCGCCGGAGGACGCCGTCGTGGTCCAGGACGTGCCGCTGCTCGTGGAGACCGGTCAGGCGGCCGCCTACGACCTCGTGCTGGTCGTCGAGGCCGACCTGGACACCCGCATCGCCCGGCTCGTGCAGCGGGGACTCACCGAGGAGGACGCCCGGGCGCGGATCGCCGCCCAGGCCACCGACGAGCAGCGCCGCGCGGTCGCCGACGTGGTGCTCGACAACAGCGGAACGCCGGAAGAGCTCGCCGCGCAGGTCGACCGGTTCTGGGCCGAGCGAGTGGTGCCCGCGCTCACCTGAGCGACCGACCGGGACGGGTCCGCGGCGGCCCGAAATGGCGAAGGCCCCGGGCGCCCGTCGCCGGGACCGCCTGGGGCCTGTCGTGGTGGGCGATACTGGGTTCGAACCAGTGACCTCTTCCGTGTCAGGGAAGCGCGCTACCACTGCGCTAATCGCCCGAGTCCGGCCTGGCGGCCGGCCCGCTCCACCGCGCCCGGCGAGGAGACGAGGTGGAGACGGGATTTGAACCCGTGTAGACGGCTTTGCAGGCCGTTGCCTCGCCTCTCGGCCACTCCACCGCACACGGGCGCCGGTCTCGCGACCAGCGCCCGAGGTTCCGAGCGGACGACGGGATTCGAACCCGCGACCCTCACCTTGGCAAGGTGATGCTCTACCAACTGAGCCACGTCCGCGTTGCAGGAAGAACTCTAGCCGACGCCCGATCGGCCTCCAAACGGGGGGGTCGAGAGGTCGGTCACCGTGTCCCGGGATCGCCCCCGTCGTTGGTCAGGAACGCCGTCAGCCGGTCGTCGACGTCGAGCACCGACGCCTCGTGGCCGAAGGGGACGACGGACTCGGTGAGCCGCAGGAACCCGGCCACCGTCGCCCGCGACATCTCGAACAGCGCCTCCCCGGACGGCGCCCGCAGGTGCAGGAACAGCACGTCCGCCGTCGTGCGGGCCGGCCACAGCCGCACGTCGCCCTCGCCGGCCGGGCGCTCCAGGCCCGCCCGCAGCAGGTCCCTCCCCACCAGCCAGGAGATGCCGTCCTCCACGCCGCCGAAGCTGATGCGGACCGCGAACGGGTCGCTCGCCTCGTACCCGAGCACCGCCGGGACCTCCGTCCACCCGTCGGGCCCGACGAGATGGAGGGTGGTGGGGCTGGAGTACCCGGGCGTGGAGCGGTTTGGCATGTAGCGTCCAACGAGCGCTGCCGGAAGAGGTTTCGCCGCCGACGGGCGCCGTCGGCGTGTCGTCCGGCGTGTCGGCCCCCGGCGCGGCGCGCCCCCGAACCGAACTGCCTGTCCGGCACGAAGGCGGCGTGTGACGATGGGAGCTGTGAGCCGTCCGGCACGGCCGACGGGGGAGGACCCCCGCGACGCCGATCTGGTCCTCCGCATCCGCGCGGGTGACCGTGGCGCGATCGACGACCTCTACGACCGCTTCCGCCGTCCCGCGTTCGCCCTGGCCCGGCGGATCCTCGCCGACGACACCCTCGCCGAGGACGTGCTGCAGGACGTCTTCCTCAGCGTGTGGCGCGATCCCGGCGCGTTCGACCGGGGCCGCGGCAGCTTCGCGTCGTGGCTGATGACGCTGGTGCACCACAAGGCCGTCGACGCCGTCCGCCGGGAGGAGGCCCACCGCCGCCGGCAGACCCGGGCCGAGGACGACCTGCTGCGCAGCGCTCCCCTCACGACCCAGGACGTCGAGGACGAGGCGTGGGCCCGGGTGGTCTCCGACCGGGTGCGGACGGCGCTGGGTGCGCTGCCGGAGGCGCAGCGCCAGGCGCTCACCCTGGCCTACTACGGCGGTTACACCCAGCGCGAGGTCGCGGCACTGACCAGCGCTCCGCTCGGCACGGTCAAGACGCGCATGCTCGCCGGCATGCGCCGGCTCAAGGAGGAGCTCGGCGGCGTCGCCGGTTCCTCCCTCGGCGGTGCCCTCGGCGGCTCGGCCACGGTCGACGGGCCGAGCCGATGAGCGGGCCGCGCGGGGCCGCGCCGCGGCGCGAGGACCACGAGTTGTTCGACGAACTGGCCGTCGGGTGGGCACTGCACGCGCTGGAGCCGGAGGAGGAGACGCTCTTCGCCGCGCACCTGCCGGAGTGCCCGCGGTGCGTGCGCACCGTCGCCGAGACCTCCGAGGTGATGGGGGCCCTGGCCTCCGACCTGCCCGCCGCCGAGCCCTCCGAGGGGCTGCGGGCCCGGCTGCGGGCGGCGGTGGAGCACACCGAGCAGGTGACCCCGGGGCTGCCTCCCCTCGACGGGCCGGCCGACCCGTTCGCCGACGAGGAGCCGCCGGCCGCGCCCGCCGTGCCCGCCGCGCCCGCCGCGGAAGCTCCCCGGCCGCCGGAGCGGCCCGCCACCGGATTTCCCGGGTACCGACCTCCGGGCGGGGACGTGCCGCTGCCGGCGCCGTCCCCGTGGCGGCGGGTGCTGCCGAACGCGCTGGCCGCCGCGGCGGTCGCGGTGATCCTCTGCCTGGGCACCTGGAACGTGCTGCTGGCCACGTCCCGCGACGAGGCGCGGGCGGTCGCCGCCGAGCAGGCCGAGATCATGGAGGCGCTGCTGCGCCCCGGCCAGGCCACGATCGCGCCGCTGTCGGACGACGACGGCTCGCCGGTGGCCACCGTCGTCGCCCGCACCGGGCAGGTGCAGGTGGTCACCCACGGGCTGTCGGTCAACGACGACGAGGACGAGGTCTACGTGGTCTGGGGGATCGGCGAGGGGCCGCCGGTGGCCCTGGGCACCTTCGACGTCGTCTCCACCGAGATGGACCTGCGGACCGTAGGCTCCGCCTCGACCGGTCTCGACGGGTACGCCACGTACGGGATCAGCATCGAGCCCGGTCGGCAGGCTCCGTCGGCTCCGACGGTGATCGTCGCGACCGGGCAGGTGACCAGCTGAGCGAATCGGAGACCGTGGCCCCTCGCGGACCGGAGGGCGCGTCGCGGCACAGCCAGGAGGAGCTGCGGGCCCACTTCGACCACGACGGGGTCCGCAGCCTGCGGGAGCGGGTGGCCGAGACCCGCTGGCGCCGGCGCATGGCCGCCCGCCGCAGCGTCGACTCCACCTACCGGATCTGCGTGGGCATCGTCGGCGGGCTGATCGTCGCCGTCGGGCTGGCCACCATCCCGCTGCCGGGGCCCGGGTGGCTGACGGTCATCGCCGGGCTGTTCGTGCTCGCCACCGAGTTCTTCTGGGCCGAGCGGTTGCTGGAATTCACCAAGCGGCACGTCGCGGCGTGGACCGACTGGGTGGGCCGCCAGCCGGTGTGGGTCCGGCTGCTGATCGCCGTCGCCACCGCGGCCTTCGTGTACGGCGTGCTGGTCGTGACGCTGCACCTGACCGGGGTGCCGGACTGGATCCCGGGGTGGGTGCCACTCTGGCGCTGAGCGTCTGGCACTATGGGGACGCACCGGGCGATTGGCTCAGTGGTAGAGCGCTTCGTTCACACCGAAGAGGTCGCTGGTTCGATCCCAGCATCGCCCACCCCGGAGCAGAGCCCGGTCCGCGAGCGCGGACCGGGCTTTCTCGTTCCCGGGCCCGCGGGCCACTAGCGTCGAGGCATGTCGCCGCCCGCCGGCCGGGTCGAGGAGATCCGGATCTACCCGGTGAAGTCCCTCGGCGGCCGCTCGCTGCCCTCCACCGCCGTGGAGGCCTCCGGGCTGGTCGGCGACCGGGCCTACGCCGTCGTGGGCGAGACCGGGGCGGTGCTGCGCGGCAAGGACCTGCCGGCGCTGCGAGACCTCCCGGCCACCGGCGACCCGGAGACCGACGCCGCCGCCGTGGCCGCCGCCGTCGGCTCGCCGGTGCGGCTCGAGCCGGTCGCCGACCGGCAGGGCGCCGCCGCGGTGCACCTGGTGTCCCGGCAGGCGCTGGACCGGGCGGCGGCGGGGGAGGTGCCCGAGGGCTGCACGGCCGAGGACCCCCGCGCCAACCTGGTGCTGACGCTCGACGACGGCGAGGACGAGCGCTCCTGGCCCGGGCGGCGGGTGCGCATCGGCACCGCCGTCCTGCAGGCGACCCGCCGGCCCAAGCACTGCCTCGGGGTGTACGCCGACGTGGTGGAGCCGGGGATCGTCTCGGTGGGCGACCCGGTCCAGGTCGACGACGCCGGCCCGGCCGGCCTCCCACGGCTAGCCCGCTGACGTGCCGGGGCGCCGCGGCGGACTCACGGCCGCGCTGGCCGCGGCGCTGCTGCTGGCCGCCTGCTCCCAGCCGCCGCAGGCCGCACCCCACCCCGCCCCGTCGTCCCCGGCCGCGTCGCCCTCCGCGCCGGCACCCGACAGCGTCACCCTGGTGGCGACGGGGGACGTGCTCGTCCACCAGGGCCGGGCGTTGACCGCGGGCGCCCGCCGGCCGGACGGCGGATACGACTTCACCGGCGTCTTCGCCCCCGTCGCGCCCGTCCTGCAGGCGGCCGACGTCGCCGTATGCCACCTGGAGACGCCGGTCGCCCCGCCGGGCGGGCCCTACCGCGGATATCCGAGCTTCGCCGTGCAGCCGGAGATCGTCCCGGCGCTGGCCGCGGCCGGCTATGACCTGTGCTCGACGGCGTCCAACCACTCCCTCGACGACGGGTTCGAGGGGCTGGTCCGCACGCTGGACGCCCTCGACGCGGCGGGGGTGGCCCACGCCGGCACCTACCGGTCGCAGGAGGAGAGCAGCACGCCGGTGGTCGTGGACGCCGGCGGCGTCCGGATCGGGCACGTGGCGGCGACGTTCGGGCTCAACGGCGTGCCCCCGCCGCCGGGGCGGGAGTGGGCGGTGGACGTCGTCGACGTGCCCGACGTGGACGCCCTGCTGGCCGCCGCGGCCCGGGCCCGCGCCGCCGGCGCGCAGATCGTGGTGGCCAGCCTGCACTGCTGCGTCGAGTACGAACACGAGCCGACCGACGCGCAGGTCGCCGCCGTGCGGGCGCTGCTGGCCTCGCCCGACGTCGACCTGGTGCTCGGCCACCACGCGCACGTGGTGCAGCCCTTCGAACGGATCGACGGCGAGTGGGCCGCCTACGGCCTGGGCAACCACCTGGCCGAGCACGCGACCCGCGGTCACCCCACCGAGGACTCGGTGATCGCCCGCTTCACCTTCACCCGCGGCGCCGACGGCCGGTTCGCCGTCTCCCGGGCCGAGGCGGTCCCGGTGCGCATCGACATCGGGGCGACGTCCGTGCAGATCGTGCCCGCGGATCCGGCTACCCGGGAGCGGATCGCCGCGGTGCTCGACCGCCGCGGAGCCCGCGCGGCGGGGCTGGAGATCGTGACCGGGTAGGTCCGGCTGAGCGGAGGGGGGCGCTGCGGTGGCTACCCTTCCGGGTGTCCTGGTCGACCCGGTCGGGACGTCCGCCGACCCTCAGGAGCCCCTGTGTCAGCCGCGCCCAACCTCGCCGCCACCGCCCCGATCCGGGTGCCGGCCGGGACGACGGCCCAGCAGGCGCTCAAGGACGCCGGTGTGCCGCTCAAGGGCCCCGACGGCGCCGTCGTCGTCCGCGACCTGGCCACCGGGGAGCTCCGGGACCTCGCCTGGACCCCGGACGCCGACGCCCAGGTGGAGCCGGTGCCGGCCGCCAGCCCCGAGGGGCGCGCGGTGATCCGGCACTCCACCGCGCACGTGCTCGCCCAGGCGGTGCAGGACCTGTTCCCGGGCACCCGGTTGGGCATCGGCCCGCCGGTGGAGAACGGCTTCTACTACGACTTCGACCCGGAGCGGCCGTTCACCCCCGAGGACCTGCAGGCGCTCGAGAAGCGGATGCAGGAGATCGTCAAGGCCGGTCAGCACTTCTCCCGCCGGGAGATCAGCGACGCCGACGCCAAGGCCGAGCTCGCGCACGAGCCGTACAAGCTGGAGCTGGTCGACCTCAAGGGCGGCGCGGACGCCGACGCCGAGGCCTCGGTCGAGGTCGGCGCGGGCGCGCTGACCATGTACGACAACCTCGACCCCCGCACCGGCGAGCAGGTCTGGACCGACCTGTGCCGCGGTCCGCACGTGCCGCGCACCAGCACCATCCCGGCGTTCAGCCTCACCCGGGTGGCGGCGGCCTACTGGCGCGGCAGCGAGAAGAACCCGCAGCTCCAGCGGATCTACGGCACCGCCTGGGAGAGCAGGGAGGCGCACAAGGCCTACCTGGAGCAGGTCGCCGAGGCCGAGCGGCGCGACCACCGGCGCCTGGGTGCGGAGCTGGACCTGTTCAGCTTCCCCGACGAGATCGGCTCCGGCCTGGCCGTGTTCCACCCCAAGGGCGGGGTCATCCGCCGGGAGCTGGAGAACTACAGCCGCCGGCGGCACGAGGAGGCCGGCTACTCCTTCGTCAACACCCCGCACATCACCAAGGGGCAGCTGTTCCAGACCTCCGGGCACCTGGAGTGGTACGCCGAGGGCATGTACCCGGCGATGCACCTCGACGAGGAGCGCGACGCCGAGGGGCAGGTGCGCCGGCAGGGGCAGGACTACTACCTCAAGCCGATGAACTGCCCCATGCACAACCTGGTGTTCCGGTCCCGGGGCCGCTCCTACAAGGAGCTGCCGCTGCGGTTGTTCGAGTTCGGCACCGTCTACCGGTACGAGAAGTCCGGCGTGGTGCACGGCCTGACCCGGGCCCGGGGCTTCACCCAGGACGACGCGCACATCTACTGCACCCCCGAGCAGATGCAGGGGGAGATCCGCTCGCTGCTGCAGTTCGTGCTCGACCTGCTCAGCGACTACGGCCTCGAGGACTTCTACCTGGAGCTGTCGACCCGGGACCCGGACAAGTCGATCGGCAGCGACGAGGACTGGGAGCGGGCCACCGACGCGCTGCGCGAGGCGGCCGAGGCCAGCGGGCTGGACCTGGTCCTCGACCCCGGTGGGGCGGCGTTCTACGCGCCGAAGATCTCGGTGCAGGCCCGTGACGCGATCGGCCGCACCTGGCAGATGTCGACCATCCAGGTCGACCTGATGCTGCCCGAGCGCTTCGACCTGGAGTACACCGCCGCCGACGGCAGCCGGCAGCGGCCGGTGATGATCCACCGCGCCCTGTTCGGCTCCATGGAGCGCTTCTTCGGCGTCCTCACCGAGCACTACGCCGGTGCCTTCCCGGCCTGGCTGGCCCCGGTGCAGGCGGTCGGCATCCCGGTCACCGACGAGCAGGTGCCCTACCTGGAGGACGTCGCGCTGAAGCTGCGCGCGCAGGGGATCCGCGTGGAGGTCGACGACTCCGACGACCGGATGCAGAAGAAGATCCGGACGGCGAGCAAGCAGAAGGTGCCGTTCGTGCTGATCGCCGGCGCCACCGACGCCGAGGCGGGGGCGGTCTCCTTCCGCTTCCGCGACGGCAGCCAGCGCAACGGCGTGCCGGTCGACCAGGCGGTGGCCGCCGTCGCCGCGTGGGTGGCCGGCCGCGCCAACGCCGACCCCACCGCCGAGGCTCTGCAGATCGCCCCGGCGTCCGCGGAGCAGCGTTGACCGACCTCCCGGAGGACAGCTACCCGGTCGCCGTCTCTCCCGACGACGGCGGGCCGACGACGGTGTTCGAGCACCTGTGGACGCCGTACCGGATGGCCTACATCCGCGGTGAGGGCAAGCCGACCGGGGAGCACGACTGCCCGTTCTGCCTCATCCCGACGATGAGCGACGAGGAGGGGCTCGTCGTCGCCCGCGGCAAGACGGTGTACGCGGTGCTCAACCTGTACCCGTACAACGCCGGCCACCTGATGCTGGTCCCGTACCGGCACGTCCCCGACTACACCGACCTCATCCCCGAGGAGGTCGCCGAACTCGGCCGGTTCACCCAGACGGCGATGCGGGTGGTGCGCGCGGTCTCCGGGGCGCACGGGTTCAACATCGGGATGAACCAGGGCTCGGTCGCCGGGGCGGGGATCGCCGACCACCTGCACCAGCACGCCGTGCCGCGCTGGGGCGGCGACACCAACTTCATGCCGGTCATCGGGCTGACCCGCGTGCTCCCGCAGGTGCTCAAGGAGACCCGGGCGCTGCTGGCGGCCAACTGGCCCCGCGACGAGGACGCCGACGAGCCCGACAGCGGTGCCGCCGCGGGCTGGGAGGACTGAGTGCTCGGCGTCAACGCCCGACCGGCGGTGGCCAAGGTGGTCGCGCCGGTGGTCGCCCGGCTGGCCCGGGTCGGCGTCACCCCCGACATGGTGACGGTGACCGGCACGGTCGGCGCGGTCGCCGGGGCGGTCGGGCTCATCGCCACCGGGCACCTGTTCTGGGGCGCGTTCACCGTCACCGTCTTCGTGCTGCTCGACATGCTCGACGGCGCGCTGGCCCGGGCCCGCGGCGGCGGATCGGTCTTCGGCGCCGTCCTGGACTCCACCGGTGACCGGGCCGCGGACGCGGCGATCTTCGGCGCGCTCGTGTGGTGGTACACCGGCGCGGGCGACGACCGGCTGCTGGCCCTGCTGGCGCTGCTGTGCCTGGTGCTGGGCGTGCTGACCTCCTACATCAAGGCCCGCGCGGAGGGCGTCGGCCTGTCCTGCGACGTCGGCATCGTCGAGCGCACCGAGCGGCTGATCCTGGTGCTCACCGGCACCGGCCTGACCGGGCTGGGCGTCCCGTACGCCGTCGACGTCGCGCTGTGGGTGCTGCTCGTCGGCAGCGCGGTCACCGTCGGCCAGCGGGTCCTGGCCGTGCACCGCGGGGCCCGCGGCCGGCGGCTGCCCGCCGCCCCGCCGCCGGCCCCGGCGCCGTGAGCAGCGACCCGACGGGCGCCCCGCGGCCGGCAGGCGACGCGGGAGCCGCTCCGGGAGCGCCTCCCGGGACCGTGCACCCCCTGGTCTCCGCCGTCCGGGCGCCGTGGGCGCGGGTCGCCGCGCAGCTGACCGACCTGGGCTACGCGGCCGGCTGGCAGGCGGTCCGGCTGCTGCCCGAGCCGGTGGCCCGCGGCGCGTTCGACCTCGCCGGCTCCTGGGCCGCCGGGTACGACGGCACGGGCGTGCGCCAGCTGCGGGCGAACCTGCGGGTGGCCACCGGGGGCCGGCTGACCGAGGAGGAACTCGCCGAGCTGACCACCCGGGCGATGCGCTCCTACGCCCGGTACTGGGAGGAGGCCTTCCGGCTGCCCGTCCTCGGCACCGAACGGATCGTGGCCGACACCGTGAGCACCGGCGTCGAGCACATGGAGCGGGCTCGGGCCGAGGGTCGCGGCCTGGTCTTCGCGCTGCCGCACAGCGGCAACTGGGACGCGGCCGGGGTCTGGCTCGTCGACTGGCTGGGCGGGCCGTTCATGACCGTCGCCGAGCGGCTGCGGCCCGAGTCGCTCTACCGCCGCTTCCTGGCCTACCGGGAGTCCCTGGGCATGCGGGTGGTGCCGCTGACCGGCGGGCCGCGGCCCAGTTCGGCGGTGCTGCGCGAGTGGCTGGACGACGGTGGCTTCGTCTGCCTGCTCGTCGACCGGGACCTCTCCACCGGGGGGATCCCCGTGGACCTCTTCGGCCGGCGGGCGACGATGCCCGGCGGCCCGGCGCTGCTGGCGGCGCAGACCGGTGCCGCGCTGCACCCGGCGATCTGCCGGTTCACCGACCGCGGCTGGGCGTTCGACGTCGGGCCCGAGGTGCCCGTCGACGGCCCCGGACGGCTGCGCGACCGGGTGCAGGCGGCCATGCAGGGCGTCGCCGACGCGTTCACCGACTCGATCGCGCAGCGCCCGGAGGACTGGCACGTGCTCGGCCGCGTCTGGGCCGACATCCCCCCGGATCCGCCGGCGAGGGAGCGGGCCTGATGCGGATCGGCCTGGTCTGCCCGTACCAGTGGGACGTTCCCGGCGGCGTCCAGTACCACGTGCGCGACCTCGCCGAGACGCTGCGCGCGATGGGCCACCACGTCGAGGTGCTCACCCCCGCGGAGCGGGAGGAGTCGCTCCCGGCCGAGCACGTCACGTTCGCCGGGCGCACCGTGCCGATCCCCTACAACGGCTCGATGGCCAGCGTGCAGTTCGGGCCGGTGTCGGCCGCGCGGGTGCGCCGCTGGCTGCGGGAGGGGCACTTCGACGTCGTCCACGTGCACGACCCCGCCCCGCCGTCGGTCGGCCTGCTCGTCTGCATGATCGCCACGGGGCCGATCGTGGCTACCTTCCACGCCGCCACGATCCGGTCGAAGTTCCTGGCCGCGTGGGGGCCGGTCATTCGGCCCTGGCTGGAGAAGATCAGCGGCCGGATCGCGGTGTCGGACTTCGCCCGCCGCCTCCAGGTCGAGCACCTCGGCGGCGACGCGGTGATCATCCCCAACGGCGTGCACGTCGACGCGTTCGCCTCCGGACCGTCCCTGCCCGGCTACGCCCGCGGCGCGGACGGCCCCACCGTCGGGTTCCTGGGCCGCTACGAGGAGCCGCGCAAGGGCCTGCCGGTGCTGCTGGCGGCGATGCGCACCGTCGTCCGCGAGCACCCCGGCGCGCGGCTGCTCATCGCCGGCCGCGGCGACCCCGACGCCGTCCACGACCTCGTCGACGACGACCTGCGCCCCCACGTGGCCCTGCTCGGCGAGCTGTCCGAGGAGGACAAGGCGGCGTTCCTGCGCTCGGTGGACGTCTACTGCGCGCCGAACCTGCTCGGGGAGTCCTTCGGCGTGGTGCTCATCGAGGCGCTGGCCGCCGGCGCGCCGATAGTCGCCAGCGATCTCGACGCGTTCGCGAAGGTGCTGGAGGACGGCGCGGCCGGGGTGCTGGTCCGCCGCGGCGACCCGGCCGAGCTGGGCCGGGCGCTGTCGGACCTGCTCGCCGATCCCGCGCGCCGGGCCGAGTTGGCCGCCCGGGGGGCCCGGGTCGCGGCCGGCTACGACTGGCGGGTCGTGGCCCGCCGGGTGCTCGCGGTCTACGAGACCGTCGTTCTGCCCGGCGCGGGGGAGGTCACCGCGGCCGACGACGACGAACTGGCCGCGGCCACCGGCCGTCCGGGGGAGGACGTGGCGCGGTCGTCCCTGCGCCGGTGGGTGCGGCGCTAGCCTGACTCGTCGTGACGCCCGACGCCTGGTTGCTCCTGCTGGCCGCGGTCGTCCTGGTCCTCCTCGGCGCCTGGGTCGGCTGGACGCTGACCCGGCTGGGTCGCCTGGAGGCCCGCGTCGACCGGGCGTGGACCACCCTGGACACCCAGCTGCAGCGGCGGGCGGGGCTGGCCGCGGAACTGGCCCGGCAGCACGCCGCCGCGCTGGGGGAGGAGCGGGCCGCCCGGCTGGCCGCGTGCGCCCGCGAGGCCGGGTCCCCGCGCGCCGGGGACCGCGAGCTGGCCGAGAACGCCCTGGGCCGGGAGCTGCGCGCCCTGCCCCCGGAGTTGCCCGGCGTCCCGGCCGCCCTGCGCGCCGACCTGGCCGGGACCGCCACCCGGATCGGCCTGGCCCGCCGCTTCTACAACGACGCCGTGCGCGACACCGTCGCGCTGCGCTCCCGCCGGCTGCCGAGCCTGCTGCGGCTGCACGCCTCCCGGCCGCTGCCGCGCTTCTTCGACATCGAGGACGGCCTCGAGGAGCTGACCAGCAGCGCCTCCGGAGCCGGGCAGCTCCCTCGCTGAACCGCCGTACCATGCAGGCCGGGCCCCCGCCCGCACATCGTCCGCCCCGAGCGTCACCCACACCCCGAGAGAGCTTCCCGTGGCACCGCAGCACCAGCCCGTTCCCACCCCCGCCGACGGCGCCGGCCCGAGCACCGGCACCGACGCCGTGAAGCGCGGCATGGCCGAACAGCTCAAGGGCGGCGTGATCATGGACGTCGTCACCCCCGAGCAGGCCCGGATCGCCGAGGACGCCGGGGCCGTCGCCGTGATGGCGCTCGAGCGGGTCCCCGCCGACATCCGCGCCCAGGGCGGCATCGCCCGGATGAGCGACCCGGACATGATCCAGGGCATCATCGAGGCCGTCTCCATCCCGGTGATGGCCAAGGCCCGCATCGGGCACTTCGTCGAGGCGCAGGTCCTGCAGAGCCTCGGCGTCGACTACATCGACGAGTCCGAGGTGCTCACCCCGGCCGACGAGGCCCACCACATCGCCAAGCGCGACTTCACCGTGCCGTTCGTCTGCGGCGCCACCGACCTGGGCGAGGCGCTGCGCCGGATCGCCGAGGGCGCGGCGATGATCCGCTCCAAGGGCGAGGCCGGCACGGGCAACGTCGTCGAGGCCGTCCGGCACATGCGGGCCATCCGCGCCGGCATCCGCCGGCTCGGCACGCTGGACGAGACCGAGCTGTTCGTCGCCGCCAAGGAGCTGCGCGCCCCGTACGACCTGGTCGCCGAGGTGGCCCGGCTGGGCAAGCTGCCCGTCGTGCTCTTCACCGCCGGCGGCATCGCCACCCCCGCCGACGCGGCGATGATGATGCAGCTCGGCGCGGAGGGCGTGTTCGTCGGCTCGGGCATCTTCAAGTCCGGGGATCCGGCTCAGCGGGCCGCCGCGATCGTGCAGGCCACCACGTTCTTCGACGACCCGGGCGTCATCGCCAAGGTCTCCCGCGGGCTGGGCGAGGCGATGGTCGGCATCAACGTCGCGACGCTCCCCGACAGCGAGCGCTACGCGACCCGGGGCTGGTGACCGCGCAGCTCCGCCCGGCCCCCGAGCGCACGTGCGGC
This sequence comes from Geodermatophilus sp., assembly GCA_036259935.1. Classification (GTDB taxonomy): domain Bacteria; phylum Actinomycetota; class Actinomycetes; order Mycobacteriales; family Geodermatophilaceae; genus Geodermatophilus. The sequence continues at coordinate 14,011 of DATAAV010000267.1, forward strand.
ACGCCGACGCCGGTCGTCGGCGTGCTGGCCCTGCAGGGCGACGTGCGCGAGCACCTGGCCGCGCTGCGTGCCCAGGGGGCCGAGGCGGTCCCCGTCCGCCGTCCGGAGGAGTTGGCCGCCGTCGACGCGCTGGTCATCCCCGGCGGGGAGTCGACGACGATGGCCAAGCTCGCCGCCCGCTTCGGCCTGCTGGAGCCGCTGCGCACCGCCGTCCGCGCCGGGATGCCGGCCTACGGCTCCTGCGCCGGGATGATCATGCTGGCCGACCGGCTGCTCGATGCCCCGCCGGACCAGGTGACGATCGGCGGGCTGGACGTCACCGTCCGGCGCAACGCCTTCGGCCGGCAGGTCGACTCCTTCGAGTCGGAGGTCGCGCTGGAGGGCCTGCCCGGTGGGCCGGTGCACGCGGTGTTCATCCGGGCGCCGTGGGTGGAGGAGGCCGGGCCGGAGGTGCAGGTCCTCGGCCGGGTCGTCGGCGGACCGGCCGACGGTAAGATCGTCGCGGTGCGTCAGGGCGACGTCGTGGCCACCAGCTTCCACCCGGAGCTGACCGGGGACCGCCGGGTGCACGCACTCTTCGTGGACCTCGTACGGGAGAGCATGGTCCGCCGAGACCGGGCGAGCAGCAGCGGCGCCGACCAGAGCGCCCGCGACGAGGGAGGAACGCCGTGAGCGGCCATTCCAAGTGGGCGACCACCAAGCACAAGAAGGCCGCGATCGACGCCAAGCGCGGCAAGCTGTTCGCCAAGCTCATCAAGAACATCGAGGTCGCCGCCCGCACCGGGGGCGGGGACCCGGCGGGCAACCCGACGCTCTACGACGCCATCCAGAAGGCGAAGAAGTCTTCGGTCCCCAACGACAACATCGACCGCGCGGTCAAGCGCGGCGCGGGCCTGGAGGCCGGCGGGGCCGACTGGCAGAACATCACCTACGAGGGCTACGCCAGCGGCGGGGTCGCCGTCCTGGTCGAGTGCCTCACCGACAACCGCAACCGGGCCGCCTCCGAGGTGCGCACCGCGATGACCCGCAACGGCGGGTCGATGGCCGACCCGGGTTCGGTCTCCTACCTGTTCTCCCGCAAGGGCGTCGTCGTCGTGCCCAAGGCCCAGGAGTCCGGCGAGCTCGACGAGGACACCCTGCTCATGGCAGTGCTCGACGCCGGCGCCGAGGAGGTCCGCGACCTCGGCGACACCTTCGAGGTGGTCAGCGAGCCCGGTGAGCTGGTCGCCGTCCGCACCGCGCTGCAGGACGCCGGCATCGACTACGACTCGGCCGAGGCCGGCTTCGTGCCCAGCGTGACCGTGGAGCTCGACGAGGAGACGGCCGGCAAGGTGTTCCGGCTCATCGACGCGCTCGAGGACTGCGACGACGTGCAGAACGTGTACGCCAACTACGACGTCTCCGACGAGGTGCTCGAGAGGGTCGGCTGACGGTCCCGGGAGCATCGCAGCGAGCGAGGAGCGGACCGGGGCCGGAAGCCGACAGGTGGGCACGCTCGGCTGAGGCCCCTCCCCCGTGCTTTATCGCGATAAAGCGCACGGCGGTGTGTTGCGGCGCCGTCCCGTCGGCTCCCGCGGTTAGCCTCGGGTCGAACACTCGTTCGGTCACGGCAGGAGGCGGCGCCATGCGGGTGCTCGGTATCGACCCGGGCCTCACCCGGTGCGGGTGGGGTGTGGTCGACGGCCGCCCCGGTGCCCGGCCGACGGCGGTGGGCGTGGGCGTGGTGCGCAGCTCCGCCGACCTCGACCTGGAGCTGCGGCTGCTGGAGCTGCACACCGCGGTGACCGCCCTGCTGCGCGAGCACCGTCCCGACGTCGTGGCGATCGAGCGGGTGTTCCACCAGAGCAACAAGGGCACCGCCACGGGCACCGCGCAGGCGGCCGGGATCGCCGCGCTCGCCGCCGCCCAGGCCGACCGGCCGGTCGCCTGGCACACGCCCAGCGAGGTCAAGGCCGCCATCTCCGGCAGCGGTCGCGCCGACAAGGAGCAGGTCACCCTGATGGTCACCCGCGTACTGGGGCTCACCTCCCCACCCAAGCCCGCCGACGCCGCCGACGCCCTGGCGCTGGCGGTCTGCCACGTGTGGCGCGGCCCGGCCCAGGACCGGCTGCGGGTCGCCGCGCTCGCCGGCGGGATCGGCGCGCCGGTCCGGGCCCGCACGCTGCCGCGCTGGCAGGGGGTGTCGCGGTGATCGCCAGCGTGTCGGGCCGGGTCGCCGCGGTCTCCCCGGACGGCGCCGTGGTCGAGGTGGGCGGGGTCGGCCTCGCCGTCCAGTGCACGCCCGGCACGATCGCCCGGCTGCAGATCGGCGAGCAGGCCCGGCTGTCGACGAGCCTGGTGGTGCGCGAGGACTCGCTGACCCTCTACGGGTTCGCCGACGACGACGAGCGGCAGCTGTTCGAGCTGCTGCAGACCGCCAACGGGGTCGGCCCCCGGCTGGCGCAGGCCGTCCTGGCCATCCATCCGCCGCGCGAGGTCCGCCGCGCGGTGTCGATGGGCGACATCAAGGCCCTCATGCAGGTGCCGGGCATCGGCAAGAAGGGCGCCGAGCGGCTGGTGCTGGAGCTCCGCGACCGCCTCGGTGCCACGACCAGCGACACCTCCCTCGACGCGGCCGGGCCCCTGCCGGCCGGCGCCGCGCCGATCACCCCGGTCGCCCCCTGGCGCGACCAGCTCTCCTCGGCGCTGGTCGGCCTGGGCTGGAGCACCCGGGAGGCCGAGACCGCGCTGCTCGCCCTGAGCCCCGTCGCCGAGGAGCAGCAGGCCACCACCGGCGCGGTCGACGTCGCCGTCCTGCTCCGGCAGGCGCTGCAGCTGCTGGGTAGGTCATGAGCGCGCCGTTCGACCGGCCGCTGCTCGCCGAGGCCGGCGCCGGGCTCGGCCGCGAGCCCAGCGTCTCCGCGCAGGCCGGGGACGAGGAGCGGGTCGTCGAGTCGGCCCTGCGGCCGCACTCGCTCGCCGACTTCATCGGCCAGCCGAAAGTGGCCCGGCAGCTCGACCTGGTCCTCGAGGGCGCGAAGCGGCGCGGCCGCCCTCCGGACCACGTGCTGCTCTCCGGCCCGCCCGGGCTCGGCAAGACCAGCCTCGCGCTGATCATCGGCAGCGAGCTGGGCACCGCGGTGAAGATCACCAGCGGTCCGGCGATCGAGCGCTCGGGTGACCTCGCCGCGATGCTGTCCAACCTCGGCCCGGGCGACGTGCTGTTCATCGACGAGATCCACCGCATCGCCCGGCCGGCCGATGAACTGCTGTACATGGCGATGGAGGACTTCCGGGTCGACGTCGTGGTCGGCAAGGGCCCCGGCGCCACCGCGATCCCGCTGGAGATCAACCCGTTCACCCTGGTCGGCCTCGGGTTCACGGTGCGTGCGGCCGAGCAGGCCGTGGACGCGGTGCTGACCGAGAACGGCTCCGCCGATACCGCGGCGGTGCTGCGCCGGGCGTTGTCACTGCTGGGACGTAGCCGGTGAGCCACAACGA
>DATAAV010000268.1:0-3328 GCA_036259935.1 Geodermatophilus sp.
TCCGGGGTGGGCACCGACTCGACGTGCAGCGACTTGCGCGGGTCTTTCTCGCGGCTGGTCAGCCCCTCGAACATGTCCTGCTCGTCCTTGCGCACCAGCACGGCGCGGTAGGACTCCGGCACCGGCAGCCCTCCCAGGGCGTCCAGCTGGTCGGCGAGGATGGCGTCCCTGATCTCGTTCACGCGGTCTCCCGGGTCTTCGTCGGCTCGGAGTGCTGCGGTTCGGGTGGGCAGATGTTACTGACTGGTAAGGCGGTGGATCCCCGCGGGGGCGCGAGCGGCCGTCCTGGGATCCTCGCGCACCCGGCGGCCGTTCCCCAGGGTGCGCGGACGTGGATCGAGAGCGGCAGCAGCCGGCGGTGGCGTTCGCGCAGGACGGGGTCGTGTGCGTCCGCGGCGTCCTCGATCCCGACGAGGTGGCGCGGGCCGAGCGGGCGATCGAGGAGGTGCTGCGCCGGCCGAGCGCCCTGGCGCAGGTGGCCAGCGGGGCGGACGACCCGGGGCGGTTCACCGAGGACTTCTGCCGGTGGACCGACGTCCCCGAGATCGGCGAGCTGGCCCGCTCGTCGCGGGTGCCGGAGATCGCCGCGGCGCTGCTGGCCACCCCGAGGGTGCGGCTGTACCACGACCACGTGCTGGTCAAGGAGGGCGGAACCGCCCAGCGGACGCCGTGGCACCAGGACCAGCCCTACTACAACGTCGACGGGCGCGGGGTGAGCGCCTGGATCCCGGTGGACCCGGTGCCGGCGGCCGGCTGCCTGGAGCTGCTGGCCGGCAGCCACGCCGGCCCGTGGCTCATGCCGCGCACCTTCCTGACGGGGGAGGCCCGGTGGTTCCCCGAGGGCAGCCTGGCCGAGCTGCCCGACATCGAGGCCGACCGCGGCGCGTTCGACATCCGCAGATTCGACCTGCAGCCCGGCGACGCGATCTTCTTCGACTTCCTGACCGTGCACGGCGCCCCGGGCTTCCCGTTCGCCGGCCGGCGGCGGGTGCTGTCGCTGCGCTACCTCTCCGAGGACGTCCGCCACGCGCCGCGGCGGTGGCGGACGTCGCCGCCGTTCGAGGGGCTCGCCGAGCAGCTGCCCGCGGGGGCACCGATGGACCACGAGCTGTTCCCGGTGGTCTGGCCGCGCTGAGCCGGCGGTCGGGCCGGGGTCAGTGCGCCGGCTTCCTGGCCGGCTCGACGAGCTCGACCAGGACCCCGCCGGCGTCCTTGGGGTGCACGAAGTTGACCCGGCTGTCCGACGTCCCGCGCTTGGGGACGTCGTAGAGCAGCCGCAGCCCGCGCTCGCGGAGCGTGGCGCTGACCGCCTCGACGTCCTCCACGCGGAAGGCCAGCTGCTGCAGGCCGGGGCCGGAGCGTCCGATGAACTTGGCGATCGTCGACTCCGGGGTCAGCGGGGCCAGCAGCTGGATGCGGGTCTCGCCGTCGCCCACGGCGAGCATCGCCTCCCGCACGCCCTGCTCCTCGTTGACCTCCTCGTGCACCGAGTGCACGCCGAAGGCCTGGGCGTAGAAGGCGAGGGCCTCGTCGAGGTCGGGAACGGCGATCCCCACGTGGTCGATCGTGGTGAAGAGCTCGGCCGGCAGGCCGGTGCGCGCGTCGTTGGTCACGCCCGCATCCTGCCCCCGCCCGACGCGGCGGCGGCCGTGGGGGGCCGGTCCGGGCCCGGGTGACGTGGGCCACAGCAGAAGCGGTGCCGCGGCCTTGTCCGGCCGTCTTATTCTCAGCGGGAGGCACGACGCCGCGACCGGTCGCGATCTTCGCGCCACTCTCGCGGTCGTCCCCGACAACGAGGTCGCCAACGGCGGCGGCCCGCACTGGGAGGCACCCATGTCCCGCTCGGTCATCGTCAGCGGCGCCCGCACCCCCATGGGGAGGCTCCTCGGCTCGCTGAAGGACTTCTCCGCCGCCGACCTCGGCGGCATCGCGATCAAGGCGGCGCTGGAGCGGGCCGGCATCTCCGGCGACCAGGTCGAGTACGTGATCATGGGTCAGGTGCTCCAGGCCGGCGCCGGCCAGAACCCGGCCCGCCCGGCGGCCGTCGCCGCCGGCATCCCCATGACGGTGCCCGCGGTCACCGTGAACAAGGTCTGCCTCTCCGGCCTGAACGCCATCGCGCTGGCCGACCAGCTCATCCGCGCCGGCGAGTTCGACATCGTCGTGGCCGGCGGCCAGGAGTCGATGACCCAGGCGCCGCACCTGCTGCCCACCTCGCGCGTCGGCACGAAGTACGGCGACGCCAAGCTGATCGACTCGATGGCGTACGACGGGCTGTCGGACACCTTCGACCAGGTCGCCATGGGCCTGCTGACCGAGCAGGCCAACGCCCGCTACGACCTGACCCGTGAGGAGCAGGACGCCTTCGCCGCCGAGAGCCACCAGAAGGCTGCCCGCGCGTCGAAGAACGGCATCTTCGACGAGGCGGTCACTCCCGTCCTGATCCCGCAGCGCAAGGGCGACCCGATCGAGTTCCGGGACGACGAGGGCGTCCGCGCCGACACCACGGTGGAGACGCTGTCCAAGCTGAAGCCGGCCTTCACCAAGGACGGCACGATCACCGCCGGCACCGCCTCGCAGATCTCCGACGGCGCCTGCGCCGTGGTGGTGATGAGCGCCGAGAAGGCCGCCGAGCTGGGGCTCACCCCGCTGGCCGAGATCGGTGCGCACGGCGTCGTCGCCGGGCCGGACGCGACGCTGCAGAGCCAGCCGTCGCGCGCCATCCAGAAGGCGTGCCAGCGCGAGGGCATCGACCCCGAGGATCTCGACCTGGTCGAGGTGAACGAGGCCTTCGCCGCCGTCGCGCTCGTCTCCACCCGTGAGCTGGGCATCGACCCGGAGAAGGTCAACCCCAACGGCGGGGCGATCGCGCTGGGCCACCCGATCGGCATGAGCGGGGCCCGCATCGTGCTGGACGTGGCCCTGGAGTTGCGGCGCCGCGGCGGCGGCGTCGGCGCCGCCGCGCTGTGCGGTGGTGGCGGCCAGGGTGACGCGCTCATCCTGCACGTCCCCGCTGCCGGGTGACCGCCGCCGCCGACGACACACGAGCGGCGACGCCCGACGGCACCGACATCGGGATGCCGCCGGCCACGGCGGCCGGGCGGGCCGGGTTCTGCCCGGCGCCGGCCTGGATGACCTGGCCCATGATCACGTAGTCCACCTGGTCGCCGGAGATGCCGGCGCGCTCCAGGGCGGCCTTGATCGCCACCGCACCGAGGTCGGCCGCGGAGAAGTCCTTCAGCGAGCCGAGGAGCCGGCCCATCGGCGTACGGGCGCCGCTGACGATGACCGAGCGGGATCGAGGGCTGGGACTCATCGCAATCTCCTT
>DATAAV010000269.1:0-15379 GCA_036259935.1 Geodermatophilus sp.
CGTCTGCTCGAACGGCGCGACGAGCAGCACCGCCGCGGCGTGCACCCAGGTGTCGAGCCGGCCGTACTCGGTCACCGCGCGCTGCGCCACCCGCTGCATCTGGGTGGGATCGGTGACGTCCGCGACCTCTGCGCACGCCTCTACTCCCTCCGCCCGGATCTCCTCGACCAGCGACCGGAGCCCGGCCCCCCCGAGCGGCGACGACGACCTTCGCCCCCTTCGCCGCGAACCTGGCCGCGGTCGCCCGGCCGATCCCACTCGACGCGCCCATCACGACCACGACCTGGTCGCGGACTGGCTTCAACTTCAGCTGCGGTTCCGGCATCCCTCTCCCCTACCCGGTCAGCCATGGGGCAACGAGGCGTCGGCCGGATGTGGTGCATGCCACCGCGGTCGAGCGGAGGTGAGAGAACCGTCGCGGCTCAGGCCGCATGCCACCGGGCTACTGGTTCGTGCGCAGAGGCCAGGACCGGGTCATCTCCTCGAGCCACGAGGATCAGGTCCTCGTCGAGGTCGCGCGGATCCACCATCAGCCTCGAGGTGGCAGCCGTGTGCGTGTGTATCGGGTCGCCCCTCGGACACCGATGCCTGAACCTGGCCGCCCAGCCGCCGTCTGGGTCTTCAGCTCCTCGGCAGAGATCGCCGGCGGAGCGTGCGGAAGGTGATCGAGTACCGCTCTTCGGCGACCGCAGGAATGCTGTGCTGCCACGCGCTGCGACTCGGCCCGGTCAGTACATAGGCCGATCGAGGCTCCAGGACCTGCTCGAAGACGCGCCGCTGGCCACCCTGGCCGCGCTGGAACCGCAGCAGACAGGCAGACCCCAAGGACACGCCAACCACGTCTCCGAACATCGGCGCATCCCGGTGCCAACCGATGGTGGCGCCTGTGGGATAGCGGGTGAGCAGGCACTCGGCCAGCCGCTCGTCCGCGATGCCGAGGAGCTCGGCACACCGGCGGCGCAGGTCCGAGAGCCACTGCGGGATGGGATCACCCGGCGCGATCGCGGCTGCCTCGAAGTCGTAGCTCACCCCGTAGTGGCGAACCGTCCGACGCGCGACCTGCCCGTGCATACGGACCTCGCCGTACGAATCGTCGGCGAGGCGGCGCAACAGCCGCTCCTCCTCCGGTGCCGTGACCAGGTCGGCCACGTACGCGAACCCGGGCGGCCGCTCCCAGATCCCACGCATGCGTCCCATCCATTGCTCCTGTATCACGCCCGGACCGGCAGGCAAGCCGGAGCCGTGCTTTCGGTCGGCCGAACCAGACTCACCACGACCCGGGCCAGGGGCTGCTTGGGAGCCCGGAGGACGTCCGTGGTGCTGTCCCCCTCGATCGCGTCGGCGCTCCTGGGGCACGAGCTCACGACATGCGCGAACGCCGACCGGTGACCCTCGACGCAGCAACGGAGACCCCGAGCACCCTCCGCCGACATCCGCAGCCCTGCACGGCCGCTACCACCACCGAAGCCGTGTGCGTATCCACGGTGTCCCCCCTCGGACACCGCGAACTGGGACTCGTCCCCCGTCACATGATGCGGTGATCTTCCGGTTGGCGGCCGTGATTCCGCTGCCGGCGACGGCGGCGCAGGCACAAGTCTCGCCATGCTTCGCCCTGCACCACCTGCTCCGCCGCACACTCTTCACCGCGGCGGCCCTTCGTGGCGGTAGACGAGGCCCTGGCCGTCCCGGCCGGTGACGGTGAGCCGGTCCCCTTCGATCTCGACCCGGAAGCCCTCGCCGAGCACCGCGACGACGTGACCGTCCTGCCTCCGCAGGTCGTCCGGGCACTCGCCCTCCACGGCGTACCCCGCCGGGCGGACGGTGTCGCCGTCGCTGGTCCACGTCCCGGTGAAGGTACGGCAGCCGGTCGAGCCGGTGAACGTCCCGTCTGCGTGGAGCAGCAGGTGTGGGGGCTCGCCGGCGACCGAGCTTGCCGTCTCGCCATCCTGCAGGGTGTCCAGCACCCAGCGGGTGCCCACGAGGTCACGGGTCGGCACCGGAGGCAGGGGCCGGAAGCGGAGCTCCACGTCCGTCCCGGCCAGCACGAGATCGGCGCCCTCGAACCTCACCTCGTGCGGTCCGGCCCCGAGCGCGGCGAGGTACGCCCGCTCGGCGTCCATCAGCGCGGGGGCACACGCCATCTCCGTGCTGCCGAGGGCGTGGATCTCCAGCGCGCCGTGCCGCAGGCCGTACTCCGACCCGTAGTGGTTGCAGAAGGAGGTTCCACCGAGGGTCCCCTGCTCGACGACCAGCGTGGCCCGTTCGGCCGGCAGCGGGACCGGGGCGTCGTCCATGCGGAGTTCGGCGAGTTCCCAGGCGCCGAGGAGATCGCCCTGCTGCACGACGCCCGGACCACCGGGATCGTTCTGCACCGGCGCCGGGTCGTACCGCCAGGCGCCGGCGGAGAGCGACGCGCCGCCGTCGTCCTCGTGGACGACGCCGCCGAGCACGACGAGGACCTCCCCGGCCCAGACGGCGGACCCCGGCTGGGCCGGGCCGTTCTCGGGCGCGGGCAGCCTGGTCCAGCTCTCCTCGCGGTCGTCGTAGAGCCAGCCCTCGACCGCGGTCACCGGCCCACCGGGGGCCTCCACGGGCCATCCGCCGGTGAACGGCTCCGGCGCGCGCGGCAGCGGCCCCCACGTCCCCGTCGCCGGGTCGAGCACCCCGCCCAGCGGATAGGTCCGGCCGTAGGCGTTCGTCTCGCCGCCGTCCACTCCGCCCGGCGTGGGGTCGACCATGCGGCGGCCGGTCCACGTCCACCGCCAGCCACCCACCTGCTCGCTGTCCGGCAACCGCGTCCAGCTCAGCGATCCGGGGTCGAGAACGGCGGCGCGCACCGGCGTCGGCTCGACGCCAGGGTCCGGGACCAGCTCCTTCCCGGTGAGGACCAGGCCGGCGGGTGTGCCGACGTAGACCCGGTCGAATGCCGGCCCGAGCGGGTCCTCCGGCACCGGCGTCCAGGCCCGGGTGGCCAGGTCGTACAGCTGGTCGGGTGGATCGCCGGCCCGCCGCTCGCCGCGTGCGATGACGATCCGGCTGCCGTCGGTCCCCAGCCCCACCGCGTCCAGGGCGCCCTCGGGCGGCTCGTGCGTGGTCCAGGCGTCGTCGGACGCGTCGTAGGACAGCAGCTGCCCGCCGGTCAGGAGGACGACGACGTCACCGAGCACCACCCGGGGGGCGTAGGCCAGCGGCAGCGGCGCGTCGGCGGTGCGTCGCCAGCTGCCGCGGGCGGGGTCGAACGCCGCGCCGTCCCGGACGGCGTCGGGCTCCCGGTCGCAGGCGACGTTCGGCGGGCACGGGGGCCCGACGTCCCCGCCGAGGAACAGGACCTCGGACCCGGTCCACGCCGTGACCGCCCCGAGCCGGGGGGAGACCGGCGCGGGCGGCAGCTCCCGCCAGGTGCCGGAGGGGCTCCCGGGCGCGCCGGGGTTCCCGCCGGCATCGGCGCAGCCGGCGAGCAGCAGGGAGGCGGCGAGCAGCACGGCTCGCGGCCACGGGGCCATGCGGATCAGCCTCGGGGCGGTGGGTGACCCGCGGCAAGGGAGCGGCGGGATCCGAGACGCATCCGTTGCCGCAGGTTGGAGGGCCCGGGGAGCCAGGGTGCACCCGCGACCAGAGCCCGGTCCGGCTGAGTCGCCGTGCGCCCGTTGATGTGGGCGTGCGGTCCGACCAGGACGTCATCGCCGAGTCGGGCCGGGTGACCGGCTCGGCCGCGGACCAGCGCGTGCTCCATCACCACACAGCGTGCCCCGACCTCGACCCGGCCGTCTTCGGCCGTCAGCACAGCGGAGAACAAGATCCACGCCTCTGGGCTGATCGCGACGTCGCCGCAGAGCACTGCGGTCGGGGGCCACACAGGCGGTGCGCTCCACCTGCGGAGAGTTCCAGGCACCGGGTTCGGCCTCCTGCGGTCGGTCGTCGGGCACTGACCGTGGTCTCCCCTCGAGGCCGGACCCCGGATGAACCGCTGCTGACCTCCTCGGCACGGGGAGCCGAGCGGATCACCGGCAGGTGATCGGGGCGGTCGCCTGGAGTAACCAACGGGATCGGCGAGGAGGTCCTCGGCGGCGGCTACCGCTACCCGGTTCGGCCCCCACGCCGGCCTCGCGCAGGGTGGACCCCTCTCCTCGCGGGGGGCTGTCCCCCCTCTCACAACGGGGGCTCTCGCCGGCGATCGGGGGGCTGACTCGATGTCCTCCCCATCCGCGCCCGCCGATCCTGTTCTCGAGAGAACGGCGACCACGGAGCCTGAGATGAACACCTACGACCCCTCCAACTACATCCGCTACGTCCACCTGTCCGGCCCGGGGGACGCCCGCCCGACTCCCGAACACAGCGGGACCGGGTGCACCACGTTGCCTTCCGGATACGCCAACCAGTCGCCGCGGACCCGGCTGCAGCGCCGTCAGGCACACGTCCGAGGGAACCGGGCGGGAGTCGCCTCCCTCACCGCGTGAGCGTGCCGCCGACGTGCGCCCCTCTCTCATCGGGAGGCGCGAGCTCGCCCACGAGTCGCCTCCGCGGAAGCTGCCGCCGCCTGATCCCCCACCAGACGTCCCCACACATCCGGACCACGGATCCTCCCTTGATCCGACCAGAGACAGCCTGCACGCCGAGCAGGCCGGCGACGGCGTCCACGAGCCCATCAGCCCCCAGGACGCGTAGCCGACTCCGCCCAGGCTGCGCCGAGCTCGCCGAGGTCCGTCGGCACCAGCAGGCCGAGGACACGCCGGCGCACCAGCGTCGCAGCCGCTGACGAGAACCGCCTGGACCGGCGTGCGCAGTCGGCCCAGCGGCCGGCCCTCCCCTCACCCCGATGCCCTGTCCTGCTTCGTCACCGAGGAGAGCCCACATGCCCAGCGGCGCCATTCCCTCGGACCTCGTCCTCGCGGCCGTCCGAGCGTGCAGCACGTCCGCCGGCAGTGACCGGACCATTCATCGCCTGCTCCAGGGCATCCGCCGTCAAGAGCCCATCGCCGGCTCGGGGGCGACGGGGCCGGCGAGGGACCAGCCCTTCCTCTCGACGTCGCACCATTCGCCCTTGGCCGTGCGCCTCGACTCTCAGCCCCACGTTGCCTGCTGTCCGGACACCCACCCAATTCGCCGACAGGACGACGGGCTCCTGCGTGAGCTCCCGTCAACTCAGTCGAGGCGTGTGCGGATGTAGCGCGTCGCACCTCGGACACCCATCGCGGGGCGTCTGCCCCGGCCGCCGGCGGCGGCGAGCTCGCCCAGTACCGGAGCGCCGGTTGCGACGACCTCGCAGCAGGTGTGACGGCGTCCCAACCCATGCCGGTGGTGGATCAGAGTCCCAGTGAACCGGACGCAGGATCGGCCCAGCGGCTGGACGCGTCGTAGGAGCGGACCACGAGCGACTTCCACCGGCCGGTCCGGCTGATCTCCTTCTCGGGCACGCCCTGGGCGTAGGCGGTGGTGGCGAAACCGCGACGCAGCGAGTGCGGGGACAGCCCCTCGTCGACGACTCCGGCGCGGGCGGCGGCACGTGTCAGGATCAGGCCCACGCTGCGCGCGGTCAACGCGGTCGTGCCGAGCCGCTGGCTCGCGCCCTTGCCCACGCTGCGGAAAAGCGGCCCGCTGGTGACTCCCTGCGCGGCGAGCGCCGCGGTCCAGGCGCGGACCGCGCGGACCGGGCAGGTCGCCTCGCGGATGCCCTCGGCCAGAGCAAGGGTGTCCCCGGCGCCCTCCTGGTCGGTCTTGGAGAAGCGGAGGAAGACGTCCAGGCCGCCGTGCCCGGCCGGGCTGCAGTCCTCGATCCGCAGCCACACCAGGTCCGAGGCACGCAGGCCGAGGGCGTAACCGAGGAGGATCAGCGCGCCGTCGCGGCGTCCGGCGAGGGTGTCGGGCAGCTCCTCGACGAGCGCCCGGACGGTAGCGGTGTCCAGCGCACGGGCCTGGCGGGGCCGGTAGCCGGTGCGGGCGGCAGTGCGGCGGATGCCGGCGACGGTGCGGCGCACCCCTTCCGTGTCGCCGGGCGCAGGGTGACCGGCTGAGCGGTGGGCGTCATTGAGTGCCGACAGCCGCCGGGCGATGTACCTGGGCGCGTGGCCCGCATCGGCCAGGTGCGCCAGCCAGGCGGCCACGGCCAGCGGGTCGGCCGGCAGGGCGGTGAGGCCACGGCCGCTGCACCAGGACCGCCACGCCGCCACGTCCTGCGCGTAGGCCCGGCGGGTCGAGTCGGCCTGAGACGCCGCGAGGTAGGAACCAACCGCGGCGAGGTCCTCCGGCGTCGCCAGGCCGCCCCCGGCCCCGGATACGGGCGCCGACCCGGGCCCGGGCTGATCGGTCATCTGGCTCCCCTGCCGTGTCCGCGGGCGGGTTTCACTTCCGAGAAGCGGGAATTCTTGGAATCTATCCGACCCGGCCCCGACGGGCGCTCCGCTGACGGCCGTGATTCGCGGATGGATGGCGAACACCCACCCATCTATCTTCAGGCCATGACCCTGCCCCCCGGCGGCGTTACGCCCCCCGAGCAGTGCGCTTTTCCCGGCTGCCAGGAGCGGCCGCAGCCCCGCGTGCCCGGGCGCAGTGGCCCGCCCCCGAGGTACTGCGGGAACCCCGCGCACAATCCCGAGACCGCCCGGCGGGCCCGGGCGCGGGTAACCAGCGACAAGGCGTCACGGGTCGCGGCGACCGCCGCCGCACTGGCCGAGGACGTCGCTCCCGAGGGCCGCGTTCGGCAGCTGGTGCGTCAGTGGGCGGTGGCCACCCGGGAGGCCGCCGTTGCGGCCGAGGCGCAGGCCGACCTGCTCACCGCCGCCGCCGACGCGCTCGACCACTACCGGGACGACGCCACCGTGGAGGCCCGGATCACCCAGGCGACCGCGGAGGGCCACGCCGCCCTCGCCGCTCAACTGCGAGCCGAGGAGCAGGCCCGCCTGGGTGAGCAGCGAGCCGGGGCGGCCGAGGACCGCGCCGCGGCCGCCGAGGAAGCGCGCCGGGTTGCCGAGGACGCCGCGCGGGCGGCGCAGGCCGTCGCCGACCAACGGATCGCCGCGGCGGAGTCCGAGGCCCGGCGGGTCGTGCAGAGGGCCACGGCCGCGCAGCAGGCAGCCGAGACCGCGCGCGACGAGGCAGAACAACAGCGCCGTGTCGCCGAGCAGAACGCCCACGACGCCGAACGGGATGGGCGGGCGGCCACCCGCGCCGCCGAACAGGCGCAGCAGGCCGCACAGCGCGCCCGCGAGGACGCCGCACGCGAGCACGACGCCCTCGTGGGGGCCCGCGTCGAATGGGCTGTCACCGAGCGCACCCTGCGTGAGACCGTGAACGCCCTCTCACGCGAGCGGGACGCCGTGCTGAGGGCCCGGGACGAGGCGCAGGATGCAGCGGCGACAGCGCATCAGCGGGTGCGCGACGCCGAGCGCGAACGGGCCGAGGCCCGGCGCGCCGAGCAGGCCGCGCAGACCCAGGCCGAGCAGTCGGTCCGTCACGCAACCGCTGCGGAGCAGGCCCGTTCCGCGGCCGTCACCGACGCCGCCGTTGCCCACCGACGTGCAGATGACGCCGAGCGTCGGGCGGCAGAGGCGGAGGCCGGCGCCCGCACCGCCGCCGAGCGCGTCGGTGCACTCACCGCCGAGATCGCGGCTCTCCGCGCCCGGATCGATGCTGTGACCGCAGGCGCGGCAGAGCACCCGCACGCCAGCGCGGAACCCCAGCACGACCGCAGGTAGACCACACCCCGCCGGGACCGGTGCGACGCGTCAGGTGGCCGGCACCGCTATGTCGTCACGTGTGCGGCTGTCTCGATCCGCTTCTCGGACACCGCGAGCAGCCCTGCGATCCTCGCAACGGGGCTGTTGACATCGCACTGGTCCGCGCGTTCAGCCGAGGCAGCGGCCCTGGTCCGTCTGGTCGGTGCAGAGGGCCCAGGATGACCGGACGACGCCGCGTCGCTGGTCCTCTCGGTCGCCGCAGGCGCGCGAACGCCGGAGCCGCTGCGGGTGGCGCGCCGGCTGGCCCGCGAGGGCCGCGGACCGGCCTCCGAAACCGCCGGTTGAACCCCCAGCGCGGCCCCACGGGACACCCGGCAGCACGTCTGTCACCGCGGTGGGGCCCCCACCATGCGGCGGCGGCGAGTCCGCACCGCCAATGGCGGACGCCGGCCAACGGGCTGGCGGCGGTCGGCGACGCAGTCCGGCGGAGCTCGGCGGCCGGACGCACCGGGGGCCTGACGCCGCACCGGGAGGCGCTGCTGGCCGTCCGACCTTCCGACCCTGCCGAGCGCGGTAGGAGGTGGTGACGGAAGGTCGCTCGATCGGGCCGCGCGCCGACGGAGGCACGCAGCCTGCCTACCGAGGCGGTCCCGACGTCCGCACGATGACCCGACAATTCGGCTCAGGGGATCCCGGCGGCCGTCAGTGGCCGACCGCGGGCTGCGTCCGTCTGCTGCGACGCCCGCAGCGCATCCGTCAGCAACGCGACCAGCGCCTCGAGCTGCACGTCGGCCGACGAGGCAACCTCCTCGTCGGACCCGTCCAGCGCCCTGGCGGCGAGCCCCGCCTTGCTGTCGATCAGCTCGGCGATCCGGGCGTCGATGGTCTGAGCTGCGATGATCCGCCACGCGGTGACCGGCTCGGTCTGGCCGATGCGGTGACTGCGGTCGATGGCCTGGGTCTGCTCCGCGTCGGTCCAGGACAGCTCGGCGAGCACGATGTTCGAGGCGACCTGCAGGTTCAGACCCACACCGGCCGCAGTCAGGGAGCAGACCGCGATGGCGACGTGGGGGTCGTTCACGAAGGCATCGATGTTCTTCTGCCGCGCCGCGGGCGTCTGGTCACCACGGATCGACGAGAAACGCACCCCCTGCCGGGCGAAGGTCTCCTCCGCGGCGTCCATCACGTCCACATGGTTGGCGAAGAACACGACCTTGCCGGCGCTGCGGGCCAGCTGCGCCGTGTAGTCCGCGGCCAACTCCGCCTTCGCCCGGCCGATGCGCCGCATCATGCCGAACACGTTCTCGCCTGCCGTCGTGGTCGCGTCCTTCAACTCCGACCTGGCCACCCGCCGCACAAGGTCGAGGTCGATGCCCTCGATGACGGCGTCGGACGAGCGGGCCGCCAGCGCGGTCTCGTACCGCGACACCATCCGGCGGGCGAGGTCCTGCTCGGCCGCCCGGATCGACCGGCCGGCCGCTCCGTCGAGCTCGACGGGAAGGTCGGCGATGCGCCGGGCAGGGATATCGGCGGCCACGTCGACCTTGCGGCGCCGCACGATGCCCAAGTCGATCACGCACTGGCGCGCGGCGTCGTAGAAGCCGCGGTCGGCGGGCGTCAGGCCGGTGTCCTCGAGCGCGTCCATCAGGTCGCCCAGCGGCTTGCTGTCGTCGATCCATCCGAGGAACTGCCAGATCGCCCGGAAGTCGTCGATGTCGTTGATCAGCGGCGTGCCGGTGAGCGCCATGAGCAGCGGCCGCGCGGTGCGGGACCGGATGCGCTCGGACAGCGCGAGGACGTGCTGCGAGCGCTGGGACGTCTTGTTCTTGATGAAGTGCGCCTCGTCGACGACCATGCCGCGGAAGCCGAAGTCGCTCAGCCAGCCCACGTGGCGGTCGAGCACCTCGTAGTTGACGACGACGATGTCCGCGAAGCCGTCGACCGTGTCGCCGTCGCCCTGGACCACGGTGGCCGGGCGGTGCGGCGTCCAGCGGGCGGCCTCGCGGGCCCAGTTGGTCTTGACCACGTTCGGCACGACGACCAGCAGCGGGTAGGCGTCCGCCGCCTCGGCGGCGAGCAGCGACTGGGCCGTCTTGCCCAGGCCGGGTTCGTCGGCGAGCAGGAAGGTGCGGTGGCCGGCCGCGGCCGCGGCGACCAACTGCCCCTGGTGCGGCATGAGCTCCAGGCCGGCCGGGGTGAAGCGGGACGTCGGGAAGGGCATGTCCATGCACGCCGGGGCACCGCCGCTGGCGCGCTCGAACGAGCTGAAGAGCGGGCCGAGCAGCTCCCAGCCGGCCAGGCGGCGCGGAGGGGGGGTGCGCTGCTCAACGGCGGAGAAGTCGGGGGCCAGGAAGGGGTTGGCCAACTGCCGGGAGACCACCGACTGTGGTACGACGCGGCGCTCGGAAGTGGCGGGCGCAGCCGGGGTCTCCCTCGGCGCGACCTGCTCGGGGGCCTGCTCGACGCCGACGGACTTCAGCATGTCGCGCTTGAGCGACCGGGCCGCGTCGGAGACGACGGAGTCCTCGGCGAGCAGCGCCAGCAACCCGGCGTCTCGGACCGCAGTCGTCGCAAGGATGGTCGCGATGCCGTCCAGGCGCTTGAGCTGCTCGGCCCGCTGGCTGTCGCTGCCGGCGGACTCCGCCCGGACGCGGGCGCGCTCCTCCCGCAGCAGCAGGGCGACGGCCTGGAACTTCGTGCGTACGGAAGGCGTCACATGGCCGCGCTGCGCGGCTGCCTCGATTTCACGGACGGTTCGGGCGAGCACCGAGACGACGTCGCCGCGGTGGCGGACGCCTCGCTGCTTCGGCCGGGCGGTGCGGCGAGCGCCCGTCTGGCGCAGGCCTGGTCGAGCCACAGACTCCTCCTTCGGAATGCCGGGCACGGTGGCCGCGGCAACATGCCGCACCGTCCCGCGGACGGGACGAGGAACATCCCGACCGGCGGGCCTGGTGCTTCGAACGCCGAGCCGGCTTGCGGATCTCCGAGATCGACGCCGCGGGCCTCGGCATGCCTATCACGGGCGACCCAGAGCCGCCGATGGGTGGGCTGGTGACCACGGCAGAGAAAAGTCGCCGTCGGACGACCAGCTTCGGTCTCGTGGTCGGTGCCTCGCTCGTGTCAACGCGTGCGAGGGCGCATGATTCCCGGCCCGAGGCCCGCTCGACCGGAGACGGCCGGGCCCGTGAAGGCGACCGCAAGTGGGGCGCTCCAGCAGAGTCCGGCAGATCGGCCGACCAGCGACCTCACCGCCGTGTGCGGATGTAGCGTGTCGCCCCTCGGACACCATTTCGATGTCGCGGGACACCGTTCACAGGTGTCCCGCGACATCGTGCACGTTGGGGTCTGTGGCTGGTAGTCGCGGGGCCGGGTCGAGGATCAGGCTGCGCGGTAGTGGTCCGGGCTGGTGATCACGCGGACGTGCCCAACCGGCGTGGCCGCAGCGGGCTGATGTTCTGACGTCACGGTCAGCCGCCAAGGACGGGCTGTTCGATCGTGACCGTCCCCGCGGCACCGTCGACTGTGACCACCTGCCCGGTTTCTATGCGCTCGGTGGCGCCTGGGACGCAGATCACCGCGGGGATGCCGTACTCCCGTGCCACAGTCGGCCCGTGCGCCATCACGGCGCCGGTTTCGGTGACGAGCCCGCCCGCGGTGAGGAAAAGGGGCGTCCAGCCCGGGTCGGTCGTCGGCGCGACCAGGATCTCGCCCGGCTCTATCGTCGCGCTCGCCGGGTGGCGGACCACGCGGGCGCGGCCGCGGACCCGCCCGGATGCCGCACCCATGCCGGTGAGCGTGCGGTCGTCCGCTGCCCGAGCCGGCAGCAACGTCTCCACGTCGGTGCCGTCGGAGAGCAGGGCGACCGGAATGGTCCGGCGCCGCAGCTCCCGCGCGTACTCCGACCGCCGTTCAGCGACCAGCTCGCGCAGGTCTTCGCCACGCTCCACTGTCGTACGCAACTCGGGCAGCGTGAGGAACATGACGTCGTCTGCGCGCTCGAGGAGCCCCTCCGCCCGCAGCTCGGCGCCGATGAGGAGGAGGCGTCGGCGCCGGTCGCGCAGCGGGTACAGCCCGGCGAACTTCCCCGCCTCGCGCAGCCCGCTCAGTTCCCGGGCCCGGCGCAGGAAGAAGCCGGCGAGCCGACCCCGCACCCACCCGTGGCGGCGAGCCCGTTGAGCGAGCTCGGCGAGCATCGCCTCGGCGCGGGCCGCGGCACGTTCGAACCGCCGGTCCGGGGCGTGCTCTGGATCGGTGACGCGCAGGTAGTTGGCGAGCATCGCGAACACCTGCGTCGGATCCTCCGACCAACGCGGTACGCCGACGTCGACCTCCCCGGCGGACCTGATGCCGTACGTGTCGAGGAACTCGCTCAGGCCGAAGTCCGGCAGCTCACCTGCCAGATGGGCTGTGGCGAGCTCACCGGGTGGCGTGTCCAGCAGGATCTGGCGGTACGGCGTGGCCTGCTGGGCCACCTGCCAGAGCGCGAGGTCCATCTCGATCGTGACGTTGTACGGCATGCCACCGAGCACAGTGCGCACCTCGTCGTCGCTCGCCATGCCCTTGAGCAGTGGCGGCAGGGCTGCGGAGACCAGGAGTCCGCTGACGACTGGCCAGACGATCCCGTCGAGGCGCGCCCCGGGAGCTGTGTCCTCCACCAGGTCCAGCAGCTCCGTGGCCGTGCACGGGTCGGCCACCGGCTGCTGCCGGAGGCGTTCGATCTCGCCGAACACGCGTGCCCGCGCCGTCGCCGGTCGGGCCAACGCGCCCACGATCCCGGCCACCGCCCGCGGCCCCGTCGTCAGCGCGACGGTGTTGCGCCGGCGGGAGCCTTGCTCCGGGGCGAATCGCGGGTCGTCCAGCAGATGCTCGACCACCGCCTGCGCGCGCGGCCCGAAGTCAACTGCCATGAGCTTCACCAGCCGCTGCCGGGTCGACGGGTTGCGCATCGCGTCGGTCAGATCCCCGTACAGCCGCCCACCGATGTCGACGATCTCGACCGTGAGGCCGAACGACGCGAGCATGCCCGCCAGCATCGACTTCAGCGTCGACATGCCCATCGGCGTGACCGGCTGGAGCATGCCCTGGACATGGCCGAACTCGACGTACAGCCGCGGTCCCGGCTTCTCGCTCTTCGAAGGCGCCGGGAACAGCGTGGTGATCGGCCGCGACTGCAACAGCCATAACGTGCCGTCACGGTCGTAGGCCCACTCGACATCCTGCGGCGCGCCGAGCTGGTGTTGCAGCCGCTGTCCGACGTCGCGGAGCTCTTCCAACCGGGCTGGGGTGAGGCAGCCGCGCTTCTCCGGGGCGGCGCCGTTCAGCACGTAGTGGTCGGCCGCCGTCGTCCCCTCGACGACCGCCGTGCCCAGTCCCGGTGCGGCGTCGACCACGGCCTCGCTCCGCGAGCCGGTGAGCGGGTTGGCGGTGAACAGCACGCCGGCGACCTCGGCGTCGACCATCCGCTGGACGACGACCGCCATGCGCACGGTCTCGTGCGCGATTCCGGCGGCTTCGCGGTATGCCATCGCACGCTCGCTGTGCAGGGAGTCCCAGCAGGCGCGAATCGCCTCGAGCAGCGGCTCGGCGCCCGTCACCGCGAGGTATGTCTCATGCTGGCCGGCGGAGCTCGCGTCCGGCAGGTCCTCGGCAGGGGAACTGGATCGGACCGCCACCGGCCCGCCGCCGAGCCGGTCGTACGCCGCGAGCACTTCGGCCCGCGGCACCTCGCCACGGTGGTGCGCCTCGGTCGTGACGCAGAAGCCGTCCGGCACGCGCTCGCCCAATCGGATCAACTCAGCGAGGCCGGCGGCCTTCCCGCCCACCAGGTCCCGCCGTCGCGGGTCGATGGCCGTCAACTCGACCAGGTGCATGCCCGGACCTCCAAATCAATACGAGTGCAACGTATCCGGGGGAGAAATACAGTTGCAATGTGAAGTGGTGGAATGTCCCGCAGGGTTGATCGCCGCGAGCGCCGGGAGCTGCTCGCCGACGCGCTGATGCGGCTCGCGGCCGCGCGAGGCCTGGAAGCGGTGAGCCTGCGGCACGTGGCAGCCGAGGCGGGGGTCTCGACCGGGATGGTGCAGCACTACTTCCGCTCCAAGGACGAGATGATGACGTTCGCTCTCGGGATGGTCATGGACCGGATCCGCGAGCGGTCACAGGCCGCGGCCGCGCCGGTGACGCCGCGCGAACTCGTCCGCGGTCTACTGCTCCAGGTGCTGCCGCTCGACGAGACGCGCCGGCTCGAGAACCACGTCGTGCTCGCGTTCCTCGCGTACGCCGCGGTGAAGCCTTCGATCGCGTCGAGGCTGCGCGAGTCAGCCGCGGAGATGCGCATGTTCCTCGCCGACCAGCTGCGAGCGGCGGGAGTGGGCGGCGTCGACTCCGAACGTGCGGCGGCCGGGCTGCTCGCGCTCGTCGACGGATTGGGCCTGCAACTGCTGTCGCGGCAGTACGCCGAGGAGGACGCGGTCGCCGCGCTCGACGCACAGCTCACGCTGCTCTTCGGCGCACCCTAGGGCGCGTCCCGAAGGGCTCCTGCACCCGGGCGCGATGGCTGTCTGCCGCGGCGCCCCTGCTGCGTGACGGCATGCGGGTTCTGCATTGATTCGAGCCTCGCAGCCCTACCGCGAGAAGGGCCCCGCGGAACCGGGGCGCTTCGTGCGTCTCCAGTGACCCACCGGAGGCTGTCTGACCGTCCACTCGCCGTGCCACAGGAGTAGCCGACCTGCGCAGCGCTTCGTCGGCTGGTCTGAGTCCAGCGGTGGCGAGCCCTCGTCGGCCTGTTCCCGCGGGACTTCGCGTCGTCCGGCACGGCACCGCGGTGCGTGGATGATGGCCCGATGCTGATCACCGACGATCGGGATGACGTTGCCGCCCTGCGCATCGAGCATGGCCGGGTCGGCGCCCTTGACGTAGAGCTGCTGAACGCCCTCACCGAGGCCGTCACCGCCTCCGACCGGGCGCTGGTCATCACCGGCAGCGGCTCGTCGTTCTCCGCCGGGGTGGACCTGCGCCGGATCCTGGACGGCGGCCGGTCGTATACCGAGGAGCTCCTGGCTGCGCTGTCCCGCACGTTTCGCGTCGTGTTCGACCATCCGCGGCCGACGGTCGCGGCGGTCAACGGGCACGCGATCGCCGGTGGCTGCGTGCTGGCCCTGGCCTGCGACCTGCGGCTGATGTCGGGCGGACGGATCGGGTTGACCGAGCTGGCGGTCGGCGTCCCCTTCCCGACGTCCGCCCTGGAGATCGTCCGGCATGCGCTCGGCTCCCGTGCCGGCCAGGTGCTCCTCGGCGCGGGGACCGGGGACCGCGAGCGGGCGCTGGCCCTGGGGATGGTCGACGAACTCACCGAGCCCGGCGAGCTGCTCCCGCGGGCGGTCGCGCTGGCCACTGAGCTGGCCTCCCGGTCGCCGGAGTCCTACCGGCTGGCCAAGGTCCAGCTCCACCGCCCCGCCAACGCGGCGATCGAGGCAACGGCCGGCGGCGACGCGGCCGTCCTCGCCGGCTGGACCTCCGACGACACCCGGCTGCGGATCGAGTCCGCGCTCGCGGCCCTGGCCCGGCACCAGTAGCCCTCGGCAGGCAGGACCACTCCCCAGTCGCACGCGCGGCGCGAAGGGGCGCACGGCGATCAAGCAGCCGAGGACGATCTCGACGACCCCGATCAGGGCCGCCACCGTGGGCACGCTCGCGAGGCTGTACGT